>CATMRP010000004.1 GCA_950073835.1 uncultured Alteromonadaceae bacterium | reverse complement strand
GCTTAGAAGCGGAGAACGAGATCAGAATATAATTAATGAGGTGGGGGCGGCACTACTACCGCGGAGCGGTTTAGTCCTTAGCTCGTTTTTGGCCATTAAAAAGCTGGAGCGACCGTCCGCTTTACGTACTAATCAGTCGTACTAGGGCAATTGGCCTGATGTCCGCTCCAGATCACTCTCAACCTCTAAAGTGACTATTTATGACTCAATTGAGTGAATGTCAATCTCCTCGGCATTAAACAAAAAAGCTATAATAATCAATATGATTACGGGATTTTATTTCTTGATTTTTTTATCTCTGGCCCTATATTTATATAATGAGTGTGTACGTGGCAGGTAGAAGTTCTGTAGAGCAGATGCCAGCCTCTGAGGTGGTCGATAGCTACTAAAAAATCGCCGGAATGAAGTTGCAATTCACTTGGGAGTAATCTTCAATGAGTTTTAAAATTGGTTATCTTTTTAAGCCTACACATCATGATATACATTATGTGAAGAAGGGTGCCTCGCTCGATTTGCGTAGAAGATATGAAAAAAATTTCAGTAGAGATATAGATGACGCCAAATTGATCAAAGAGGAAGAAAAAGCAATGGAAGTTATTGTTGATTTGGTAGCCAGATTCAAGCCTACCTATGACTATAACCCAACGCCTGTTTTGGTCTACCCCGAAACCAATACTTATAAGATGTTCACTTTTGGGCAGTGGTCTAAACCGGTATTTAAGATATCCTGATTCATACTCGATCTGACAGTTTCGTGCCTGCATGAAGATTGTACGTGATTTAATAAGGTGAAAGAGGTAAAGGGGAACATAATTAAAAAAGAATACATTTGGAAGACCTAAAGAACTTAATGAATTGAAGCTAAAGACCACCACGTCACTATTACAAGCTCTCGAATAAATGCTAACAAATGTTGTGAAGTAATCTAGTATCGACACTTAGATACACTATATTAATCTTTGCAGCTAAAAGGTAATGAAACTAAATGAAAAACTTACATCCTGAAGATCAATACTTGGATATGCTGAAACTCATACTTGAGAGTGGAAGTGAGAGAGTAGACCGAACTGGGGTAGGCACGAAAGCTATATTTGGGCACACTATGCGATTCGACCTTTCGAAAGGCTTTCCTGTCTTTACAACAAAGAGGGTGTATTGGAAAACAGCGTTTAAAGAGATGTTATGGATGCTGTCGGGAGGCTCAAACATTCGTGAGTTAGTGCAGCAGAATGTACATATCTGGAGTGATTGGCCATATAAAAAGTTTATAGAAGCTCAGCCTGGTGATAGTGCTGATCGGTCGATATCGATGAAGGAATTTGAGCAGCGTGTGCTAGACAGCCAGGAGTTTGCAGATAAGTGGGGAGACCTTGGTCCAGTATATGGTAAGCAGTGGCGAAAGTGGCGAACTGAGGACGGCAAGGAGATAGACCAAGTTTCACAAGTTGTTGATATGCTGAAAAATAACCCTTATTCAAGACGGATTCTCTTTGACGGCTGGAATGTGGGTGAGTTGGACAAGATGGCACTCCCCCCCTGTCACAAGCATTATCAGTTTTTTGTCGATCCTAATACCAATAAATTATCTGGAGCATTAGTACAAAGATCCGCTGATGGATTTTTGGGGCAGCCCTTTAACGTCGCGAATTTGGCTTTCTTAACAAGCTTGCTTGCTCAACAGACAGGGTATGATGTGGGCGAGATAGTATGGTTTGGTATGGATGTTCACATTTATATGAATCATATCAAACAGGTGGATGAACAGTTGCAACGAAAGCCAAAAACATTTCCTACATTGAAGATTAAACGCAAACCAGCTTCTTTGTTCGATTACACTATCGACGACTTCGAGTTGGTCGGTTACGACCCGCATCCTGCAATCGCGGCTCCTGTAGCTGTCTAAGTCCTAATGGCGGGGTTCGAGACGTACGATACACCCAATAAGTTAAGGGGACTGTTAACAAGTTTGCTTGAAAAGCGAGCTTTGCCTATCCACAAGGGAAAAATTGCTCGAAAGATAATAGAAAAGGAATTTGGATTTCAACACAATTCACTTTCAAATTATAACAAACTCAAAAAATATGAATGGGTAAAAGATACAATTGATAGCTTTGAATCTGAACTGCTTGAGAATGAGGGGGAAATAGCCGGAATAAATTTAGAGTTTGGCACTCCCAAACGACTAAATCAGCTATTAGATTCACTACGGCAATCGCCCCGAAAAATACCGCTCAATCCACAAGGGGATAAAGCGGGACGCATATCACTTCGAGCATTTGCAAAAAAATTCAACTTGCCGGAATCAGCGCTCTTAAGAAGTACAGAGAGTTGGCTGTGGATGAGAAAGATGGTAAAGGAGTTTGATGATGAGCTTTATGATAAAGGAATCATAGGCACACGGTGGGGAAAAGAAGTGCCAGCCATCAGGCAATACTTAGAATCTTTGAAACATCAGCGTAAACTCCCAGTGAATGAACTCGGTAAATTAAATCGAATGGCCGTGATGAGCCACTTTGGTTTACCTAAGAATCAAAGTACATCCATTGCAGAACAAAGAGCCCCTAAGTTAAAAAAACTATTCAATGAGTATGATTGTATTATTCAATCTGAAAACTATTCACAGTATTCAGGCGATGTATATCTAGAAGATTTGAAACTCCTCCTTGATTGTAATGATGAGAGACTTGTTCTCGATTCATCTTCCCGGGTGATCAGCATTAAATGGTTGGCGGATAAGTTAAATATAGGAGTCGGCAAGATTAGATCGAGCCTAGTCCTGATGTCACAGATTGAGCAAAGGACTCGTGAACTTCACCTCTCACAAAAAAAGGGTAAGACGAAAAAATCCTTTAATGTTTTTGGGGCTCCTCATATAAATTTGGGTGCTACGCCCTTTTCGGTAAAACATAAAAGGGTTTATTCATTTCAATCATTAGTAAATCTTTATGGACTATGTTTTGCCGAAAAAATAGGAACAGCGTTTATTGCAATTTCCAATAGTTGTGCAACTAGCAGTGCAAAGAACAAATATCTAAATATCAAACGTTTTTTTGAATGGCTGGCGGATTCGAGCAATATAGAAAGTGAGGTGTTTGGATTACTGAAGAGTGATAAGAAAATTTCGCAGCAACTTTTTGGGGAAGTTTGTATGCGTTACAGGGCATCTATTCTTCAAGAAAATCCAAAGGGTAATCCAAACTTAAAAATTATTTCGGAATTCGGTAGCGCGAGAGTTCTACCTAAGTACATTTTTTTAACCAAAGGAAGAACTAGCCGTAATGATCGAAATCATAAAGCTTCACTGGCTGAAGCAACTGTTAAAAAGAAAGACAAAGATCTAATAGAAAAAGTCCTCTTTGATGCAGCTAAATACAGAGACATTGAGATTCGCGCTGGCAATGATACTCAAGCTTTTTTAAACACGCTATTGCTTGAAAAAGCGACAACTCCTGATTTGCCTGAAGATCTAACCGAAGCTATCCACGAAATTACGCAATCCCGGTTACTTGAGATTCGCGTAGTGGCAAGCAGAATGTTTCGGGAGTGGAAGGATATCTTCGAGCAGGGCCCTGAGTTAATAAGAGCTGCGAATGTTGATACCAAAGAGTTTGCAAAAAAGTTAGCGCAGAGAGCGAGTAACTTGAGGAGCTGGAAGGACTATTTATCGAATGTGTTGCCACAAAACAATAAAGATAAAACACTAAGTAACCTTCTCGCGATCATAAGTTCGGAGTATTCATGTACGCCACCTAATGAAGCAACTACCGGATACCAAATGTGGAACAAGAAGTACTCGTTGGTAGGTGGAATACAGCATGTTGCAGCACATCTAATTCCGACCAGAGAAGCCATTAGCGCAGCCCTTACGCTTTATCTGTGTGAGAGTGGTGCGAATGTTTCTGTAGCTCTAACTTTGACAAGGGATTGTGTAAAAGCCTCTAATGTTGAATATCATAAGAAAGTTGTGGGTCATAAAGAACGTTCAAAAGGAAAAGCTATTTATGATGACCTAGCCGTTAAAGCATCCGACGATGAACTCATCAGTGCTGTTAGCGCCCTTGAGTACTTAGCCAAAATTTTAAACTCCGTAAATGCGGTTGTGGACTCAGATACTACATCGTTAGCCATGTATTTTCACAGTGGCAAGTTACAACTTCTTAAAGAGTCTGCATTTCGAGCTGATTTTAAAGCGATTTGTGATACCTCAAGCTACTTAGAAAAATTCAACTTAGTGCCGTCCATGTTGCGCCCAACAGTGCTGCTTGACATCCAACTACAGGATCCCACTAACTTAGGTGTTGCTCAATTAATGGCACAGCACGAGCAAGGTTCAACAACGGAAGGCTACACAAGTAAACTCCCACATAGAATCAAAATGGAAAACCAGATCTTGGACTACCAAAAAACGCTCGAGTTTGTGATGACATCAGGTGAAGACAACCCGCATACAAAGCTTAATATGAGTGAAAAAGAATGGGATTCAAGACGAAAAAGTGCGCAAAGAACTGGTTTCGGCGTTTATTGCAGCGATCGAATTATAATAGATTCGTCAGGAAAAACATCAAAATGTAATGAGGTTGAACATTGCGTTCAATGTAAACACAACGATAGCAAAAAAAGGATGTGGGTAAGTGCAGACCCGGAATCAATTTCAGACATGATAATATGGCGTACATCTCTTGAACAACATGAAGAGGCATTTTTAAGCAAAAATTCTGATAGGTGGGAAGACGTTTGGGTGGCATGGCAAGCATTTTATTTTGTTGTTTTGGAGCAAAAAATGACTAGAGGGAAACTGAGTTCAATTAAAAGAGCAGCTATGGAGATTGCTAACCAAAAGATGAGTGACGATAACTTCAATTTACCGGAACCTTGGTAATGAGTGAATTGGCATTAGTAGATATTTTCATTAACGGCTGTCGTGATTCACAGTACGCTCATGACCAGAAAAAGTGGCCCTGGTTAGCCAATATTACTTTCGAACACAATCTCATTGAGATCATCGATGTTCAAGGAGAAAATCGACAGACCAAAAAAGTTAATCTAGATTGCACATTGCTTGATGGGAGCAAGATAACAGACATCAAGAACCGGGAACTTTATCAGTTAGTTATCGAATACTTAGAGGTGTTTAGGTTACAAAACCCCGTAATTGGTGCAGGAGTACATGCACTCAGGCTTAAATCTTTTCTAATATTCATATGCTGGCTTAGTCAATATAAAATCCGTTCACTTTCTAACGTCAAGCGATGGCACGTTGAAGAGTTCTCTAAAAAGATTGCTTTCGGTAGTGAGCTGGCATTAGGAATTCCTGAAAAAGTATTTTCGTATCTGAAATCAGCAGTAAACTCAGATGCCGGATTACCCTTTAACAAAGGTAAAAGAGTAAGTAGAAGGAGCGTCTATGAAATGGCTGGGGTAGCAGCACTTCCAACGCAACCCGCGCACTATTCTGGACAGATTATAAGTTGGTTTGAAACTCAAATAGCAAATAATTTTAATGGAAGAGACCTTCAGAGTATGTCGTATGAAGACGTCTTAGAAGAGATGGATTTCAACCCTAGCGTTGTAACTTCGCAAGATGTTCATAGAAAGCTCGTACCATTAGAAGAAATCTGGTCTTGGCAGCATTACTTCACCTGTAAGAATTTTGCCGAAGCGCCATTTTTAACAAGCAGCTCCAAGGTAGCGAGTCACCTCGGCACAATAGCGAATAGAACGAAAACAATCCCACCAAAGCTAGCATTCTCAATGATGAGTGAAAGCGCCAAATGGGTTCTAAATTACGGCGATGAAATAATAAGTTTGAATGACAGCAACGCTGACTCAAAGACTGCTAGCCAGCGTCTTTTGAGTAAAGGACTAAACGTCAAAATGCGTGATGGAGTTTGCAAATTTCGCGACGAATTCACATTGGAAAATATCATACGCCAATTAGCAGCTGCGTGCTTTACGGTTATTGCTTCACTTACAGCAAGACGAAAAGAAGAAATTTTCGATTTAGGCTATAAATGTATAGATGAAGGCCGAGGTGATAATGCCTATTGGTTGACGATTTACATAGAAAAAACACTGCAACGATATGATTTATGCCCCGTTCCTTTGTTGGTAAAAAAAGCGGTTGATTTACTGGAAAAATTGAGTGAATCAGCAAGGTTTCAATCGGGGAATGATTCAATCTGGCAATATAGAGCGACATCCGGCGAAATCGTTCAGCTTAACGATAAAGTAGTAAAAAACGCCTTGAATGATTTTTACTTATACCATCTCCCTGATGGCAATGAGAAAGAGTGGAATTTTTCATTCCATCAATATCGCAGGATTTTCGCGTTACTGTATTTCTACCGATTTGAAGGGGCTTATATTGGAGCCTTGTCACATCACTTGCGTCACTTCAATATTGAAATGACCAAGCGTTATATA
Source organism: uncultured Alteromonadaceae bacterium (assembly GCA_950073835.1). GTDB lineage: Bacteria > Pseudomonadota > Gammaproteobacteria > Enterobacterales > Alteromonadaceae > Alteromonas. Next base: position 70,449 of record CATMRP010000004.1, on the reverse strand, counting down.
ACCGACGAAAAGTTCTTAAAAGAAATGCGCGATATTGGCGAGACATGGACTGCTGCTTTCATAAGAGATGCTATTAATGGAAAGCGTAAAATGGGGGGCAAAAGCGGAGGTAAGATTAAGAAAAAGTTCGAAGCTTGGTCAAAGCATTTCAACAAAAAAGTGGACGTTTACGAGCGAGAAATGATCGTCGAAAAAATGGTGCGATACTTACGACGAGTGGGCGCTGAGTTTAAACAGCAAGTATGGGGCACAATATGCGTCTGTCCCAAGAAAACTGCACTGGCAAAACTTTCAGGATGCGCGAACCAAGATGGAATACCAGAACTATCCAAAGGCACAATAGAAAGATGTGGAGGATGCCCTTTTAGTATCCATACCGACCGATTTCCAAACGCGGTTGCTGATGAAATCCAAACTAGAACCAAATCAGCTAATAGCGCACCAAAGGATTCTGTGTTAGCAGAGGTTCAAGCGTTAAAAATTGTTTCACTCCAAGATTTTTTAAACAAATCTGAATCGATTTCTCCCTTCGAGCTGGAGACTCCTTGTGAGTAATGCAGAAAAGGCACAAAGACTCACAGAGCAGATTAACAAAAGATACGAGCTGCTTAAGGCTATTAAAGCAGGAAGCACTTCAGATATCGAACTTCCCAAAAGTTTAAATAAACTTCGTGAATGGGATAATCAGAAGCTTGGCATCGAACGAATTGGTAGTCCAAGTTCCTTTACAACGAATCATAAACTTCATGGCAACACAATAAAGAGAATAGACTCCCTTTTGAAAGAGTTGCTTAAGCCGAGAAAGCCTAGAAGAAAGACAACCAAGACAGAGTTAAAAAGAGTCAACAATAACCTCGATGCTGCTCTTCAAAATGCTGCCAATAAATATGTCCAATATGCAAGTGAGATAGAACGACTCAAAGTAGAAACTGCTTTACTTAAAAGCAAAGAGCAAGGGCTGGAGGAAGAGATCGCAGAATTAAAGTCTGCGCTCAACGTTGCACGCGAAGAGAATTTGGCGCTGCGCAAAAAGTTAATTCAATATGAAAGTAAGCCTAGGTCAAAAGTGACAAGGCTCGATTTTGGTATGGGTGACTTAAATGCGGACTGATAATCAGGTAAAGAGGGGCAGTTACGAAGCTGGTCTCGATAAACTGCTAAGAGAGGCTTTCAATAATGACACTGTTGAATTAATGAATGGCCGTATAAGTAGGGAATGGATACGTGAACAGATTGGTTGCAGTCAAAACTGGCCAAATCAGAATAAACATGCCAAGACAGTCATTGCAGAATACGAGAAAGTGCTCCGTGATAAAGGCATAAAACCACGTCGCCAGCCGACTCATGGAGTAAAAAGCAAGGATTTGAAATTGTTGATGCAACGTGTATCGAAATTAGAACAGCGTAACGCCCAACTGCTGGAAGAAAACAGCCAGTACAGAAACAAACTATTAGAATTAGGTTGGTTGGAGTCTGATGATGAACAAGCCGTTCAAGGACGCCTGCCTTGGTAAGTATTGTAAAGAATGTTGTCGTAAACCGAATTAGATATAAGAGCAACAACGGTTGCGTCTTCAGTGCATATGTCCTTAGTAACGACGGTGAAAAGACTGATGAAGAATTAAATGTATTGTTGACGGGCAAGATTGCAGACTCAGATTTTCGCCTCTATGAAGGGCAGCGATTCAAGGTTCAAGGACGTGAGCATGGTGAGTTCATTAATAAGTACACCGGCGAAGTAGAAAATCAAATTAAAGCTACATCAATCGTTGAAATGCAGCCCAAAGGTAAGAACTTTATTTCTTACATTGCTTTCAATGAAGTTTTTGTAAACGTTGGAATCAAATGCGCTACAGCTCTTTATAAGGCTTTTTCGACAGATATATATGATGTCCTCGAAAGTAAGGATTTAGACGCTCTAACTAGCGTACAGGGCGTTTCAGAACATAAGGCGTTTACCTTAATCCAAGGTTGGCATGCGGAAAAGCAAGGAAAGTTAGTTGAATGGCTTGATGTTTACGGGTTACCCGTTTGGTTAGGCCGGAAATTGACCGCCTTTTACAAAAACGATGCCGTACAAAAAATAGAATCCGACCCTTACCGCTTAATCGCTTTTATGATCTCTTGGAAGAAAATAGACAAAATCTCAAGAAACCAGTTCAACATTGCGGCAGATGATCCCAGACGTCTGCATGCAGCGGTCGCGGAGGTACTATTTACGGCATATACACGCGATGGCAATACAGCCTTGAATGCAAGCTCACTGCTCAGCGGCGTTGAAAAGCTGATAGGCTCTAAGCTTGCACCCAAAGCCTTATCGCACAGCTACTCTAATGGTGCTTTCCTTAGGCTCCACAACGATCTGTATCAAAGCCGGGGAGCATCACTACAGGAAACCTTTATTGCTGAAGACGTTACGAAGCGCTGTTTAAAAAAGGAAGAACTGAAAACACCGTTAATAGAAGACTTATTTATCCAATGGCAGGATAACAACTATACGCTAACTGATGAACAAATTCAGGCTGTTCTGTCTGCGTTATCTAAACCACTTACAATCATTACAGGTGGCGCTGGCGTTGGCAAAACGAGCGTGCTCGAAGTGCTGCATTATTTTTTAAAAAAAACAAACGGTAGTGCAATCCAAATGGCATTGGCAGGCAGAGCAGCCAGGCGAATGCATGAGGCAACTGGCTGTGAATCATTTACTATAGCGGGCTTCATGCACAAACTTAATTCACGCCAAGTTGAGAGTGCGACACATATCATCATTGATGAATGTTCAATGGTTGATCTGTATTCAATGACAAGAGTGTTGAAGCGTATAAAAGCAAGTCAAAAAGTTGTGCTAGTGGGAGACGCTGCTCAGTTACCACCTGTTGGGGCAGGCAAGGTATTCCATACTTTGGTTAATGAGCCTGGTGTTTCCGTTAAGCATCTAACAAAAGTTTGGCGACAAGACGAAACAACAGGAATACCCTTGATATCACAGGCTTTCAGACAAGGCAAATGGCGTAATATCCCTGCCTATCAAGGACTAGGTAACGGTGTTTCGCTCTACCCTTCTAGCAAAGAGACAATCCTGCACGACATAGAATTGATTTTTGGCGAGCTAGGTGGAAACGACAAAAATGCTGATACTAAGATCATTTGCCCAACGACTAGAGACGAAGGGTGGGGAACACAAGGTATAAACAGGCGGTTATCAGACCTATATACAGGTAATAAAGAACAGGTTTTTATTAGTGTTGGAAAGAGTATCCCAAAACCAACCGGATTTAAACTTGGAGATATCGTCATCTCAACGGCTAACAACTGGAAAAAAGATATCATGAATGGTTCGTTGGGGCGAATCGAACGGATAGTAAGTGCGGAAGAAATTCAAGAAGCCATTGATAAAAACATGCCGGCTCCAGTTATGTCAGTGATTTTTGATACCGGTGAAGTATTACTGGATGAGGATGACATAATTAACCTGCAATGGGGCTACGCCATTACATGCCACAAAGCGCAAGGCTCTCAATTTCGCAGAGTAATAATACCCGTTGTTACCAAAACTATGCTCGATAGAACGTGGATATATACAGCGCTCACAAGAGGGGTAAAGCAAGTTGTATTGGTGGGTGAACAACTATTAATAAAACAAGCTATCGAATCCTCTCCATTTATTTATAAACGTACGCAAGGACTTGACTTTCATCTTAATAAACTTAAGGGATAATTTTCATGATATTTTTTAGGACAACCGATGAAGATTGCCTTATCCAGGGAACGTTTAAAAAGAAGCCTCAAAGCGGCATACCAGTCTTTTTCAACGAGCAAGGGGTTATTGAAGCAGTCACTAACTTCTTAATATACAAGGCGCTTAACTCAAAAGATGCAAGAAGTTCAGTGAATACTTATGCTGAACAAATACAAACTTTTTTACGATTTTTCGACGCAAGGGTAAATGATTTTAATTGGTGTGACATTACTGATGATCATTTGACAGACTTTAGAGATGAATATCTCGATGAGCAAGGGAAAGCGAGGACTTATGTATACAATATACTTCGCATAATATTTGAATTTTTAGTGTGGGCAGAGAGAAACAAAGTAGTACGAGGTCATGTCGCTATTTACAACGACGATAGAAATTATTCAGTCTCAGCTAAAAAGTCAGAAAAAGGAAACTGGGTGTGGCCCCACATGCATTCGGTGTCCTCTAAAACACAACCTACTCCAACGAACGACGAAATTGAGGTTTTACATGCAAAAGCCTTCGAATCATCCGAGATTACTGGCTTTAGAGATTCTTTGATTTTGACATTGTTCGAGCGTTCAGCTAGACGAATGGAGGCCTTGCAAATCAAATTGTCAGATATTCCTGACTGGGATGAAATAGGTGAACATAAAGACAATGACATGCTTATCTATATTGAAGTCACTGGGAAAGGTAGTAAAAAACGAGATTTAGAATTCCTACCTGAAACAATAGAAACAATAAGGGACTACATTGAAGGTGACCGGGCAAAGGTAGTTTCTGCGGCCAAAAAAAGGGCAAGAAAACGGGGAGTTTCCTATCAAGAACCTCAAGAAGTACTAATTGATCATGTGAAAGGGACTGAGTTGAACGAAGATTACATATCTAGAAGAATATCAGGACTTATGAAAACCGCACGCATTAAAGGTACAGGGCATAGAGTGCGAGCAAAGGGCTTAACCGATATCGTGGGGTCTTATGATGGCTTTGATGCAAAGGGGCAACCACTAGCGGCTCAAGATGTTCTAATTCGCGCTGCGGAAAAAGCTGGTCACTCAAATATTACCTCTTTGAGGCCCTATCTAGCTTTGTCGCGAAGTGAAGGATTAGCAGCAAAGATGAACAATATAGAGTTGATTCGTAATTTGGAAGTTCGCATTCATAATAAACAAAAACAGTTGGAAAGATTAGATAAAGCTGAGGCCCTGTTCTACGCAATATCGAACGATGTGAACGTAGAAGAAGAGATACTAAGATTCATGGAAAATTACATTGATTATGATACACAGTCCAGAATATGAATTGAGACTATATTGAGACGATTTTAACCTATATAACCCTTAATATGAATTAACAGAGGCTCAAAAACAGTGAATTCTATAACTGTATTTCTGTTTACATTGGCGTTAACCCAAGCAAAATATTAATATAGAAATCAGACTTATATTGATTAGGTATTTGAATGCTATATTTTGACTCTGCCGGTTCATTTCCGCTTTTAGATGCCGCCAAAAAAGCGCTAATCGACGAGCTTTCAAATAGCGCAAACCCATCATCAGATCATGAATGCGGCTTGCAGGCAGCACAAAAGGTTGAAAATGTTAGGGAAGAAATTGCAGATACCATCGGGGCTTACCCAAGCGAGATAATTTTTACCAGCGGTGCTACCGAGTCTAATAACCTTGCTTTGAAAAGCATCCTTAATGTAAATCAACAGAAACGACACATTATCACCAGCAAAACTGAGCACAAATGTATTTTAAGCATTTGTAGCTATCTGGAACAACAAGGTTTCCAAGTTACCTATTTAAGCCCAAACAAGGACGGTATTATTGAGCAAGAAGCAGTGCGGAACACCATAACAGACAACACTGCTCTGGTTTCGATAATGCACGTTAATAATGAACTTGGAACAATTAACCCCATTCGCGAGATAGGAAAAATTTGTTTTGATTATAACGTTCCTTTCCATACCGACGCAGCCCAAAGTTTTGGAAAGTTAGACATAGACGTCGATGACTTAAATATTGATTTTATGTCAATCTCTGCTCATAAAATTGGAGGCCCTAAAGGCATCGGTGCTATTTACGTTAGAGAAGCTAGAAACAAAAATATTGTTCCTGTTATCCATGGCGCTGGACAAGAAATGGGTTTAAGAGGTGGAACTCTGCCGTCACCTCTCATTGTATCGTTTGGAAAAGCTCTTAGTACCTTCCCAACTCTATACACAAAACATAATTTCCTTTCTTTGAAAAAGTGTCTGAGAGAAGAGCTTATTCGACAGGAGATTCCCTTCATAGAGAACGGGGCTGATACTCTACCTCATATTTTGTCATTAACGTTCCCAACAATTGATATTACTACGTTTATTCAAAGAACTAGCGATTTATTTTGTATTGCACAGGGTTCTGCATGTTCTTCGAAAGAGGTAGAACCATCACATGTCCTTAGAAGTATATCTCTAAACAGAGACTTAGCACAAAGAACTATTAGACTAAGCTTAGACTTTGAGTCAACCCCTAGTTCACTCATGAAATTTGCAGAAGAACTGGGGCGTTGAGGCATCAATTACACATTACCTGTACTACCAATTAAGAATGACCACGTCAGCCATCCCACCGGATGCTTCTATTTATAACAAGTAACACAAGCACCACCACCTTCAGCTTGGTCATAAATTTCGTCCATAACGTCAACGTCAGAAAAGTAGATGATTTTTTGTAGTGGGTTTCTTGCTCTTTGTCTTTCTTGCTTTTTCACAAAACGATCATAACGCTTTTTATGGTTTTCCAAGATCATTTGCTTTCGTTCTTCATCTTCAAGAACTGAAAGAGGCGTCCCCTTACCTAACCAATAAAACGTACCGTCTGGTCTTTCGTCTTCAGCAGCTTTCTCGTATTGTTTGGCTTCTTCATATGCATCAGGATAAATTTCCATTAATCGAAGCCATTCAATTTTTTGTTGATAAAAGCAAAATGTACAACCACTTCGAGATCGCCAGCCATAATAGCCAGGTTTACCTTGATCCATCGCACTCACTACCTTTGCAAGTGTAGATACATCGATATTCGAGCCATAATATGGATGATTAGGGTTTGACTTTATAAGTTTTAATCTTTGCTCAAAATGTCCAAAGAGAAGCTCTTCTGGCAACATTTGCTCTATGCCATTGCAGCCTAACTTTACTTCCCTGAAAGCTTTAACTTCTTCATCATCGCTATACAAATCAGCTTGTTGCAAGATATTGAGTATATCCTGACGATTCAAACCATCTTCTCTGAAAGGCATTTTGATGGTTATAAACTCTTCCGTTACATTGTTTGTTAAGAAACCATCACGTTCGGGTTCGTCGGCACGAATACCAACATAAGAAATTATTTCGGTATAACCTTCCTCTTCTATTTTCTTCTTAACCCATTGCTCAAAAGGCACTAATTTCATTTGAATAGTGCACCAACGAGCTTGAGGGGAAGGTAAATAATTCTTATGCTGTTCTAAATGATAGTCGAAGTCTTTCTTCTTTCGGTTAGATGTAAAGACTTCTTCATACGGGTCAATGATTTCCTTTCCCAGGTAACCTCTCAATTTATCGATAAAAATGTTTACTTCTGGTAGTTCTTTACCTGTATCAGTGAAGTAATAATGAATATCGAGATCTGGATAGTTGTCCCTCATATACATGGCTAGCGCAGCACTATCCTTTCCACCAGATAGACCTAAAACATGTAACGTTTTGTTAGAATCCAAGGCTTTAAATCTCCTTAATTTAGCTCGTCCAATAACGCCACTAACAATGCACGCTTCTTATTCACATCCAACCCATCAAGTGACTTAGTGATAGAGGACACCTGGCTCTGAAATTCTCGCTTTATTAACAAAGAGTCCATATCTTTAAATTCTGCACGATGCGCAGCCAATTTGAATTTTTCAACTAATTCAGGTAGTTCAGATGAAGCACGATTGATTGCAAGGTCATCCCAATTTCTTTCCGATTTAGATGAAAGCAATGAAATAATGTTTGATACCCAGCTATTATCTCCATCTCTACGCTCACTCAATCGCTGCGAAAATGATTTCAGTTTATGATCGTGAGTAAAGTTAATTACAGCTTCGCAAACATCTGAGGAAATCAACTTTTCTCCAAATGCCTTTCTAATCGTCATCTCAAAATTGGATATCATCTCTTGGTGAGCGTTCCGCAGTGAGAGTAATAAATCTTCTACTTGTAATATAGTGATATTGTCCAATGCCGTCTCAAAAATCGATGGTATTGCTTTGAACAGATAATCATGTGGATCCGAGGCTTTTCTTGTGATTTCTATGAATTTACGCCCTTTTGCTGGCACATTTTTAGTCGCAACTGTCCAACTAGACAGCTTCGAGAAGAATGTAACAAAACCTTCTGCAATTCTTAGGGGAGTAACTTCTTTTGCGTACCCAAATTCATTGCCTGTCACTAAATCAAGAGCCTCCGCCAACTTGTTTAGATACGCTGTTTTTCCTTGGTCTATTTGAATAGCTTGTACAGCGACGCTTTGAGGCTTCTGAAAAAGCTTCAAGGCAAACTCGTCATCAGGTTGAGTTATGAAAATCACTTCCCCTGTAGACTCATTTTTATCGTAAAACGCATAGTCTTTCATATGCTGTAGCACGAAGGCCATGAGCCAAATTGTACGAATCCCTTTCGTTAAACCATAAGGTGGAGCTGCCCAGTAGGCGTCTATTTCAGATAACCAAACCGGTGATTGAGCTTTCAATACTAACTGCTCGTGAGTGTTATGGAATAATTGATCTACGAGTTCATTTTCATCTCTAATAAACTCAACAAATCCCCACTCTGCGTTTTTTTCCTGGGCGTGTATTCCAAAGTTTTTCAAACACGAAAAATATAGTCCTTTTTCAGCAGGGAAAGTATCTTCAGGCAGCCCTAATAGCTCTTGATCGTAGTTCTCCGCCATCGCCAGCACTAACTTTTTAATTGCTGCGTTAGCACTACCAGAAGGCTTGTTACGGTTAACTAGTTCGTTAATGATAACTGGAGATTGAGGGTAAATTTCGTCTGCAAATTTAGAAACAAGTGAATTTAGATTCTTGTCATTGTATGACTTACCACAGTACAACCACTCTGCTTTATTAAAGATTACTTCTAACTCACTTTCCAAAGCTCTATCGTTGGCTTGAAGTCTGCTCGTAATTTCTTCTTTGGCAATCTTGTCATGCGCCAAAGCTTTATTAATTTTTAAAATTTTTCTAAGAGCTATCTGCTCAATAGCGAGACTTTTTAAACTCTCTGGTGTTACATTACGACCGAGCACAATCCTTTTGTGTACATTTGAAGATCGATGTAAAGCTTGAAGTGTAGAAGCAGATGTTGGAACAAAGAAGTACAAAAAGGGTTCATTATCTTTTGGGGTTTCAGAAATATTGCCAACCGAACTGATATTACGCTCACTAAGCAAAGTAACATCAGCCCATCTCATCGTTCCTTTCTTATGATAGTGTGCAGTTGCTAAAACATGCTTGGTTGATTGAATCTCTGCAACCCAATCAATACCATCCTTGATAGCATCTACGGTTGATGTTACCAATTCGTTGACATCAATATCGCTTCCCTGAAATATAGCTAAAGCTTTGTATTGATCTCTATAAATTAGTACCTTCCAAGCTTCTAGATCCTTAATTGCTGCCTTGACTTTGGATTTAGTATAACCCAGTTCATTAAAATAATTTTCCAGGAATTCACGTTTGGCAAATAATTGATGTTGAAAGCCAAACATCGTAATAAGGGCTACGGTTTTAGTAATGGCCTCATGCAACTCATGGCCATCTAAAGATGCTCGGTAGATTGCATCTTTCGCTTCCAACCATATTTTACCGTCTCTACTGGCTGAGATGATGTGGTCTAAGTTAACGGTTAGATACTGCCAAAATAAGTTTGCATTATATAATCGCAACTCAGAGCTTTGAGAGTCATCTTTATAGAAGGTATTAATAAATTGATTGAAGCTTAGCTTTTCGCTAGAAGCTAAAAATCCAAACAAGCTTCGCTCGTTTTGAGAAAAAGAACGCTTAGAAATCGGTCCTAAAAGTAAGCTGACCACGGGATCTATTGGAAGTGCATTTCTTAGAGATGACAAAACATTTCGTTTTTGGACGAGGTATTTACTAACAACATCGACCAACCCTGTATATTTCTCCGCTAATTTATTTCGAGAAATGTCATCAGCAACAACCGTTTCACCAATCAGAACTAAAGACTCATCAATTGATGGTGAGTAGGCTATATCTCTATAGCGCCCTTGAACTTTCCCCCACTCCCTTTGAATATGAGAAGTCATTGAGCGAGCATATTCAGCGAAAGATTGGTGTAAAAAGCCGACTAAAACCACTTGAGTGTTACTTTTTTCTATCGTATCAGCTAATTCTTGGAAGAAATGTAAGTCTTTGTTTTCACGAGATTGGTAATCAAGCGCCTTACCCATCTCATCGAGTAAAATAAGGACTCCATCATCACTTTTAGCAGCGTTAGAAAGTGATGTATCAATTAAGTCTATATAGTCATGATCTGATTTATTTGCTGGAGCAGATGAGTTTTCAAGAGCCTGTAAAATGCTGTTTGCTAACCCTTCAGCAGGAGAATCTAGGCCACATACGTGCTTTACTATCCTCCAGCCCTTTTTTAAACCTAATTCATTTATAAAGCTGCTGCTTGGATCCGCTGCTAATAATTTTTTCTGCGCAAAATCTCGATCCTTCTTACAACCCGAAAGAAGCAATGACATGAAAAGAGCAAATGTTGACTTACCTGTTCCATAGGTGCCTGTGAGAGTAAAACACCTTTGGCTAGTATTCCTAACTTCTTTACCGAGCGTATCTAATGTACTCAACGCTGTTCCGTGAAGTACAAAATTCTCTACGAATGTCTTTGAATCTACTGCACCGTCTATTCTCGTAGAGCTTTTATAATTTTGCTTAATTCTTATCACTTCGCGCCTCTGTAATAATCATCGAGAATGAAGTGGTAGTTTTCATTTTCACTAAATTTTTTCATTAATCGCACTTGTCGCATTCCCTGGGTATCCGTTTCGACGAATAGTTCAGGATATTTTCTTACTGCATTATCTAACTGTATGCCGAGACCTCGCTCAGACAGTCTGAAGATTTTTCCGGGAGAACACTGATCTGACAGTAATGAGTCAAAACCTATTGTATCTGTTCTCTTAATGTCTTTCAGAAAGCGTAATAACGCATATGAAAATATCTCTGTAGGCAAACTAGAACGTTCTTCTAACAAAGAAGAATAAGCACCTTTACCTAAGTCTTTGATAAGACCAAGCTCAATTAATGGTGATGCAAAATGTTCTTCGCCAATATTCCCTGACTTCTTACCAGTTGAAGACGCCTTTCGTGCGTAGGATTGTAGGAAGCAATCAACATCTTTTTTGATGGTACTATCATTAACCTCTTTTCCACATAACGAATTGATATCATGTGAAATATCGTAAGTTAACTTTTCCTTTTCAAAATTCTGCATAGGAGATAAGTTGAAAAAATAGCGATATGAAGTTAGGACATCTTCGTCAAAGTTGAGAAGGAAATGAATTAGCCAAATACTGCCTGTCTTTTCGAGAAAAGGATCATTTGCAGCATCATTACTGCTTCGCGAAGTTAGTGTATCTGACGGCAAAAATAGATACTTACCTATTTCAGTTAAGCTCTGAGAGGCGTCATTTTTTTGCGTCTTTATCACCGAGCACGCTTCACTCCAGTAGCGAATTGCGTTCACCATGTTTTTACCAACACCTAGCTCAACGATTGCGTCTTGTACATCTTCGTTATTTGAGGTGCTTAGTTTTGTTTTTTTATTCAATAAGTTGACTGATTTATAAAGCCAGCCATATCTTAAAGGGAATGTCTCGTGTCCTGAGAACTTAGGTTCCATTACATCTTACCTACTGGAGAATTTGTCCAAGACAAGATTGTAACTATACAGATAGAGCAAGCAAGGAGAAAATTCGTTAACTTTGAAAATGTTTAAGCACAGGTCTTTAAAACCTGTCTCAAGATAGTTGTATTATAAACACATCATATATCACACAAGGTGTGAAAAAATTTGCATAATACTATGAGAAACTAATGCACCTAAGAAAAGGGGAGTCAGCTATACGCAGTTATTTAAAATCGAAGGTTTATGCATCGAATTTAAATTTAACATTTTATTTACAAAAGATAGCTATTAAAACGTCCCCCCCTATATAGACATTTAACCTAGTATCCTCTCTACCTCTGTAAGCAAGTTATCTAAGGGAGTATCATCGGTGTCTGATACAATTTGGAGCAGATAAGGAATACCAGCATTCGCCATTGATATGGCCCATTCGAAAACCACCCTATGTTCAGCTAACAAATTTATATCTTGGAACTCCCCCAAATGTGATAGTTGTATATAACTAATACGATAAGACTCTTGAGTAAGAATTGTTGCAGTAGTCATATTCACTGAATCAGTTTCTTTAACAGGCTGCAAACCCTGTCTTACAGCATATAAAAACGCTAAGTACCAAAAATCCACTTGTCGTTTAAATGGAGCATACTTGTGAGTTACCTGACCACCAGAAGTTTGACAATATTTCTTAATTTCTTCTGTGTATCTTCTTGGCGTAGTTATATTAAACGTAGCGAAAGGGTTGTCAGTCATGCTAATGCCTCCGAAAGATCTCGCCGAGCACATACTTCACATTCCATACGATGAGTACAATCGCAGCGTATAATTCTAAAATCTTCCACCGGCGGCTTGTTTATTAACATCCTTGGAAAATGAGCAGGGTTTGTTAATGTGAATATTTTTCCGGCCTTTTTGTCTAAAATTCCCTCTACCTCGTGTATTTCAGAATGTGTTAGAAATAAAATAGCCTGACTACCTTCTTTCAACGTTTGATTTAGACACGATTGCTTTACATACCCAGACATCATTCCAAGAGGAGTATCAATAACATTTGGTGCTTCAACTTCACTTACCTTTGTCAGAGCTAAAATAAAAGCGAGTGTAATTGCACGTCTTGATGCTCCATTAAGATCTCTATCAGGATTTAACTCGGCTCCACCTGAACCATACACCATGATATCAAAATCTTGAGTCAACTCTGCTTTAGTAATCTGCGCAAAGTCGTTTTCCTCTGGACTAGAACCAATCATTTCTAGAAAGATTCTATTCATTTCATTACTAACCTTGAGTAGCTCTTCTCCTTTAAGAGCTTCCTCAACATTTTGAAGAACTTTTTTTACTAGTTTGGCAGTTTTATATTTATCAGCATTGGAATCTTTTTTACCTAATTTTTTTGTCGATTTTTCAAGATCTTCATTTAACTCGGTTATCTTCTCTTTAGTAGATTTTATAGCTGCGTTATCAGCCCCAATTTTCCCGATTGCTTCATCTCTTGCCTTACGAAGGGAGCGCTCTAAATCACGAAGTTCCGGTAATAGTTTTGCTCCATCACCAAAAGCATCGATTTCTAATTCTAAAGATTCTAAATCCGCCTCAACACCCGCAACAAGAGTCGCGCTATTATTCCAAGCTCTAAAATCTTGACCATATTCATCAACCCATGTACCAACGGCATTGTTAAAATCGATACTTCTAACACGATAATAAAGGCTTGTTGCTACTTCCTGAATTTTGTCGGAAGTCCGACTATCTTCAATCGCTTCTTTTATTTTATTGTGTCGACTTAAACCTTCCTCGCTTTCAATTGACAGGTCTGCTCCGCAAAAGCAATCATTACGTCCTAAAAGTTCTTCTAAAATTGGTATATTTACTTTAGGTAGTTGCTTGTGGTCACTGAGCTCCTTTAATATCTTGAAGCCTTTTTGAAAATGCGCTGCTAACATTTCGGTTGCAAGTGATTCAGAGTATAGGCAGCTTGCAAGTTTACCCAGATCCTTATCTAAATTAGCCTGTTGTTTTACAAGCCTATGTTTCAAACTTGTTTTCCTCTGGACTAGTTCGGACTTGTCACCTTTTTTAAGTTCTTCTTGAATCCGCTTTTCTACAGATTCCAATTCCTTATCTGCATTAGCGAGATTGCTACTAGCTTCATCCAATGAAGCTTGGCGTTCATCTAATTCGTCTTCAAAGAATTCAATTTGATCTTCAATTTTTTTAACTTCCTCCGCATAATCTTTGTCATCTATCGCTCGACTAAATTCTTTACTGACTTTTTCAACTCGCTTTATCGCTGAATCCAAGTAATCTAGTCCTAGAAGCGCCTCTATTGCTCTACTAACCCTTCTTCTTTTAGCTGTTTGGTTTGCTGAGGCCTCAATAAATGACATTACTGAATCACCATCAGTGAAATAGACATCTTTCAAACTTTGAGGTAACGCATTTTCTATGATTCGAGCGGCTTCAGAGTCGATTACACGTTCCAAGCCAACATTTCTCACAACGTACATATTCAATTCATCAGCGCCAGCTCTTTTAGAAAAACCTGATTGGTCTAAACGTTCTGAAACTCTGCGATTAATTCTATACGTAACGATCGATGGCTTATCGCTTTCTTTAACCGGAGGTTTTTCCATTTGAAAGTCAATTTCTACTGAGACTTCTACACGTTTTGTTTCTGTTTTTTTGAGATCATTAGGGAACAAAACATATGACGTTTTAGATGGAAGAGCATCATCGCCGTATAGGCACCACATTAATGCATTTAAACATGTTGTTTTGCCAGTTTCATTTGCTGCTCGAATTACCGTCAAAGGCTTTTCAGGATCGACTGAAAATTCAAGATAAATATCTTTAAGCATCCTAAAATTTTGGATTTTTGCCGAAATCAGTTTCATATTCACCCTCCAACTATTTTATCGGACGAAAGATTAATCTTTCCTTTAATATCAGATAAAATTTGAGAGGAGCTGAATTCATTTCCAGGGGACGATTCCAACATATAAACCTCTTTACAAAGTTTTCTTAATGTCAATTTTTGCTCATTTGAAAGAGCACGAAATTCTTCATTTGGTATTTCTTCATCTAATACTTGATCTATTAAAGAATTTATTTTTTTGTATGAAATACTCATTTTTGTTTCATCAACTCCAGAAGATTAGAAACTAATAGCAATCCACCATCGCTCGATGCGGAATTAGATGCTAGCTCTGTAAAAAACTTGACACGTATATATTCGCCCTTGATTAAGGACTCTAAATCTCTGTCTAAAACATCATCCTGCAAAAAAGGTAATGCAACAAAATCGTAAATGATTGCCTCTCTTTTTCCTGTTGCAGGTGATAGTCTTAATACCCTACCGAGCCTCTGAATCCATTGACGTCGGACTGTATTGTTTGCCAATAAGAAAGCATTTTCCGTTTGTGGAACGTTGAATCCTTCATCTAAGACTCTCATTGACGTAAGAACATTTAAATTCCCATCGTTAAAGTCTGAAACTATACTTTTTAAAAGCTTTTTATTTGAAGTTTCTGCTTGTGTAACCTGATGAAACTTTTGCTTTTTACTAGTTAAAATTTCATTGATATATTGTAACTGTTCTGGTTTTTTATCTGAACAAAACACCAAAGCACGAACTAATGATCCAGGTTTTTCATTGACAAGAGATTTAAACGCTTCAACTTTGTTTGAAGCAGTTTCAATTATTTTCCTTCGTTTCATACAAAGAATCTTCAATCTCTCAGCTTCCTTCGAGTCACTCGGAGAGTTGAATGCAAATGACAATTTTTTAATTTCGAATGTCAGATCTGCAAAATCGTCTTGTTCTTCAGGCGTAAGATAAACCGTTTTAGGAAAATATTTGTATGTTACCAAACAATTCCCAATCGCTTCATCCAATCCATACTCAAAGACCACCCCTCCAAAATACTCTAAAAGGAAATTAGAACCATCTTCATCGTATTGTCTTTCGTGTGTCGCAGACAAACCTAATTTGTAATCGAAAAATTTAGGAGCCACTTCCCTAAAGCCAAGACTGCCAAGGTTATGAACCTCGTCAGCGATCAAAAGTGTTTTAATCTTTCGTTTAGATACACTTATTTCTTCTATCGCTGAAGACTTCAAACCTTCGTGCGTAATTATTATGCATTCTGAATTTGATACACCTAATCGCAAGTTTTTAAAACAATTTTTAATATAATTTTTAATCTTAATTTGAGGGATGTCATTACAAATTATTGGCTTTATGCCAAATTGCTCGACTTCTTCAGCCCATTGATCTAGCAGGGGCTTAGTTGGAACAGCGATAACCAAAAATAACTTGTCATTTATTTGATTTAGCAGCGTTGCGCCTACTAGCGATGTCAAAGTTTTTCCACCACCGGTTGCAATTGAAAGAATTCCTGCGTAGTTATTCTCTTTCCACGCATTGATTGCTTTTCCTTGATGTGAAAACTTTCCTTCACTATATCTCAACCAATCAGGAATTTTTAAAGTAGCTTTTTGCAATTGAACTTCCGAACTATCCAGTGCCAAAAGTTGTTCAAGTTCAATCTTTAGTTTAGAAACTTCTTTAGACTCAAGTTGAATTCGATTAATAAAGTCTATAGTTCTAACATTTAGACCTGCTGTATAGACTCCTGGATAATCATTCCGCCAAAGCCTATCGAACCTATCCCGAAGACCTTTCACAATTTCTTCCGAAGATCGATCTAACCAATTCCGACTCAATATCAACTGTTCAAAATTAGTTGACAATCCACCTTGTGTCGCATTCCCTGAGCCATGAATCGCAACTTCTCCATGATCTGTATTAAACAGCCAACATTTTGTGTGAAGAATACCTGACGACTTAAGTGCAATTTTTAATTCAATTTTCTTTTTGGCGATTAGATAAAAAAGTGCCGTCACAGATTTTGATCTTAAGGTTTCCTCTTCCAACCTAAAATCAGGGAACAACAGAGGCACAATATTTTCATCTGTTTCCAGCCCATCACGAATTGCTTGCATATCTGCATCGGAAAAAGTTGGGCTAACAATTAGTCTCATTTTGGTCGATTGATCAATTGACAGATAGGCTGATATTGAACGCGCGAGTTCTTTTAAAGAGCCGCTTGTAAAATAACCCACCATACAATCCATTGACTTGCTAGAACAAGCTACCGGATAGAACAATTCTTGGTCAATATCACATTCAGAAGGGAAGTAAATCGAAGAAAGCTGCTCTAGAGACATTTTTAATAGTCTTTTCTCAAAAGCATAGATACACAAAAATAACTGCAAAAATCCATTTATTACACCTATAACGTTAAAACTTTGATTCTAAAGATTAACGAATAACTCCATCTGTTGATTCGATTTTAGAAAATCAGAGCACCAAAATCAAACATATTAGATTAGACTTATAGATTTAGAGGTCTATTTAGGCATTATGAAAGTTTCGATGAGGCAATTTGCAAGCAACTGTTTATCGAAATTGCGTTTACAAACATGCCTGATTAATTGATAACGTAACTTTTAGTTTTCATCAGTGAAGTCTCCTACATATGAACTTCGGTCCGTTAGCCTAGGTTGTTCTGACGAATGAATATAATCAAAAAAATCAATATCTTGCTCTGCCATTTTGATCTTAACCCTCTCCTTCAATTTCGGAAATTCCTCTTTTTCGAAGTTTTCATATCCAAGCAAAGTAACTTTACCAGATGTAATATGAAGCTTAACCAATTGGATGTCTTCTAGATCTCCATATAGCTGTAATGCCGCACCTACATAAACTCTCAGAAGAAGAGGCAATGCATCGATATAAGTTTTATGAACTGTTAGTGAATGCGGTTTTCCGCTTTCATGCTCTAGTTTACTAGCAGGTAAGGATTCATTTGCAAAAATACATTCCGCTTCAATCTTATCTACATCTGCAATTTCAAATAGCAATTCAGTCGCTAGCGATTTAGCGGTTTTATAATCGCCAAAAAACGCCTTTACATCACGTTTCACTTCTTCAGGCTGTTTAGTATAAGGTTTATGTTTGTCGAACAGACTCATCGAGAAATATAGGAGTAAATCCTCTTTTTTCATCAACTCTGCTGTTTTAAATTCTTCTTCAGAATAGAAATCTAAAGCCAGTTTAAAAGCTTTCTTGTGTGAACCTACAAGCTTTCTTACATCATCTGAATTCGAAAACTCATCGTTCGCAGGACACCTACCTAACACTAGACATTTAAGCCAAAATGCTTTGAATAACTCTTCGTTTTGCGCGAAAACAATTCTTAATTTTTCAGCATCAGTTGGTAACTGCGGGGAGGTCTTTTGTTGCCATTCATAAGTTCGCTGATATCGGTGCTTTTGGTATGTCTGCTCTAGCTCTTTGTCCTTGAATATAGCGAATATACCTGGCGCTAACGCAACCGCGTTATCTCCAATGACTGACTCAAGAAACCCTTTTATTTCACTTTGCGTGTAATACTTTTGAAAAGTGTTTCTTGAAGTTATTACACCGTCTTTATACGCAGTAAACTGTGAAATATAGCTTTCACTTGCTAACATGACAGATACTACAAGCATCTTTTGGGTAAATTCCCATGCTTGGAGAACAACATCAATTCTCTCATCTCTGTCTTCTATGACGTTTATAACGAAGCCTAGGTTCACAATATCACTTACGACTTTTTCAGACTCAGGGTAGAAGTTTGGGTCATATCCAACGGCATCAATACCATGAGCTTGGAGCTCAGTTAAGTCATCGCCTCTTCCACAGCCAAAATCAAATATCGAGTAGTCGCCATTCAGGAACCCATTTTTAGCTAACAACTTCATCGGAGCGGAAAGCTCATGTCTGACAATTGCTGTTTTATGCCTATCAACGACTTTATCGTCAGTCGTAGTACTCCCATTTCCTGATGATTTAGCTATACGGCCATTAATTAAGGTAAACCCTTTTTTCTCAATTAAATTTTTCCATGTTTCCTTAAAGCCAATGATCCGCGTATTTTCATATAAGCCAACATCTTCGCCTTCTTTGGTAATCTCACAAAAAAGGCCATACATCCCATGCGACTCTGGTACGAAAAGCTCTTTACGGTGAAGTATTGGTGGGTTCTCACTGTCCTTATAGGAAATTACTTTATGTTCAAGCTTTTTTAAGTCGACAGTTACAGCCTGTTCTAAAGCAGGATAGGAATCTTCATAAAAATCAGGGTAGTATAACAAAGACAGCTTGAATTCCTTCCTGGAAAATTTAGCAACATTCCATGAAGACACTTTCAGTGCATTCGCTACGATTTGGGTAAACTTACTCAAGGCGCCAGGAATCTCATCAAATGCATCAACATGGAGGTAGATTGCGTCAGGTAATTTTTTTCCTAATTTTATGTCTTTTAATAATTTTTTAAATTTTTCATGATCCATGGATACGCCTCGGCTCCAACGTTCACTGTTCGTTAAGTCAAGCCATTCTTTTTGCTTCCTAAATACAGCACTATATGTCGAAACAAAAACAGCCTTTCAACCCGTTTTTGATTAACATGTGATCTCAGAATTTATAGTCAATGTTCAGGTTATATTATGCATATTACTTCTACAACGCCACCAAATTACCCTAACCGTACAATGATGTGTTCCTGTCACGAGATGCAATCGGATATTCAAGATTTAGGGTACCTCCAAGCTATTCTGTACACTTTCGTAAGCTCTCGGGGAATGCATTTTTAGTCCTGTTACATCGGGCATGGTTTATCTCTAATTTCGGAGACTTGAACCACCGCTCTTTCTATAGCCAACTTCCTCACAACAAAAACAACTTGTGTCTAGAGAAAAGCATGGTTGCCTTATGGATTATGTATAAAGCTTGTAGCTTTTCTGTAGATTAAGCCAGAAGCCTGATGAAATGCCAGTGACGCTCTCCAATTTTGTAGCCAAGGGGGTAGTAACAGTGGCCTCACCGTTGAGAAAGTTATTAAGATGAGATATCTTCAAATTTAGTGTCTTCGCAGCATCGGAGAGCTTAATATTATATCTATCAAGATAGTATCGTTTGAATACAACCCCGGGATGCTGAATTGGTAACCGATTACTTCGTAAAACAGGCATTTATATATCCATTTTATTTCGCTTTGAACCGCCACTATTCACCAGAAAACTCACCAGTGCGGAACATTGATGCTCCCAAACCTTCGACTCAGATAACAGCTAAGAGCCAACACGCTGTAAACTACGAGTTTACAATGCCTTATTCTCTATTATGTGTATACGTGCGCCCTTGGTAGGGCAGTAAGTCTTGTACTTGCCGGTGAATATCTTCCCTAAGTCTCCACCTTAGTGCTAGCCCGTCACCGGAAAACTGTTTGACGTTTAGAATCGATCCAATGGGTAATAACTTGATATGACTTGAAGCCTCCCGAATTAGCTCATTAATCGTAGGGGTTATAGAGAGTCTTACATCACGGGTCACACAGTGAAAGGTCATTAATTTTTCTAAAACATACCCGGCTCTTGCTATCTCATTAATCCGGGTCAATTGAGTTATGTCCGGTATGAAGTCTTCGTACCAAATTGCTAAAGCAACGATAATAAGTGGCTCTGAAGATATATCTGAAAGTCGACTTTGTACTACTTCATTAAATGCTTGTTGAGCCCGACCTGTAGATTTGACCATAATGCTAACCATTATTTTTAAACGTCATTATCTGCTTCATATCGAGCGATAGAACAACTCAGCGCATCAATCAGCAGTAAATTACTGTCATAATCGTTTAGCAAGATTTCCATCATCCTCAATGCCTTCGTATGCTCCTCTTCACTACCTATTTTGCTTAGTATTGGATATTTCCGGGACAAATTTCGCCCCTCATCTCGGAGTTGGAGCAACTTGTTACTGGATTCCTGCATATATTCGGCTTCGAGAGGATCTGTAGTTAATATGTTGAATATATTATCTATTTCGAGGTTAGCTTCGATTTCAGGCTGTTCGCTTTGCTCTTTTATCGTTTGAGTAAATTCAGAACCACTTAATGCATCTTCCAGAACTTCGGTCGATTCATCTGCTCGATGTGATTGCGGAAAATTGTATTTACTGAGTAGTTCCTCTAGCTTGTATTTATTTGTGTTGAGAGAGCGCTTTCTGCACCATTCGATTGCGATTTTATCAAACGTTTTCGCAGGTATAGTCACTTCCATCGTAAATTGTGATGCCAATTTATCGTTAATGAATTTCTGCGTAATCGTCGTGTCAGCGGAGTGGGTTAATTGAATTACCGCCGGATTAGGGTTAACCGCATAATTGTCCCAATCATAGATACAATCCTGATAAGTTCCAACACCGTCTGCTGGCTCTGAAACCCATTCTTTTGTGCTCATAAGTGTAAGGTCCCTGTAGAGTTTGTATTGATGACTGACGAAATATAACTATTGTACATTGTATCTAGTCATAGAAATCCATTTTGACTACGACCCAGGTTCAGGGTATTGCTTTGTAAATACCAGTTTTCTAAAACGGCCGCTTCCTGGGTATAGGCTGAATGCTCGCCCTGTGACTTCCAGTTGTCCCTCGCGATAAAGCTGGTTGATTTTCGTTCTATACAGTGGCGAAAAATTGTCGATAGGTGAACTATCAGAGTTCCCCATTCCCGCGTAGTAGCCTAAATGGAAAGAACCATCATCCAAGGACATTAGTAATGAAGGTGAATGGATCTCCTCACTGGTCCAATGCCTTAAATTGTCCATTATTTCGTCAAAAGCATTATCTGTCATATTTTTATCCAATTATTAGTTCTGACATTGACTAAAGAATCGAAGTGTTACTTCCCGCTTTATCATTATGCCTGGAAGTTAATATGCTGTGGTTTTACTGAAAATTACCAAGATTTCGTTCTTCCGCCCACTCAAGCAAAGCGCTAATTCCACGCCCCTGGTAGCGCCTCACGATTTCTGACGGCGTTAAATGTGAAAACGCTTCGAGCTGCTCATTCATGAACCAATTCCAGCACTCATTATCAGAAGTAAACCAAGGCCGCGCGGAATTTAAAAAGGTGTCAATTTCGCATAGCCTATTTAAGGCTTGCGCCCGATTTGCAGGATTATCGTTATCTAGCTCAGTAATCTCAAATGACAAACCTATAGAACGCAAAAAAGAAATCGTTCTTATTGAATAGGTCTGAGCCAATACATCTAAATTTTCGACAATCTTTTCGGGAGTGAAATTTATCTCGGAGCATTTAAACATGAGTACAGTAACCTAAAGCTAGTGTAGTGCTAATTACCAAACTTAGTTTTGGGTAACAGGCGATAAAAATTATCCTGAATTGGAATACCAGGCAAAATAAATCCATCTTCGTTATATAGGTATTATCCAATAAAGAGGGGCGAAAAAAAATACATCAAAATGATTCACACACCACAATCAAAATTTAAAAATAAAACACTTAAATTCATAACTTTAAGGTTTTTAGCTTACCGCGAATTCAACTCCGAAGTGCACCACTCGCTAAATTAGGCAGCCTTGCGTAATTCAATGAATACCGCGACAGGTTGCCTGAAGCCAAGGCACTTCCTCGGTCTGGCATTTAATGCCCGTTCAATCTCAGCAATCTGCCTGTTCGTTACTGTCCGTAAATCGGTGCCTTTACGTATGTATTGGCGAAGCAAACCGTTAAAGTTTTCATTCAGTCCGCGTTCCCAGGATGAATATGGGTTTGCGAAGTAAATATCCGTTTTAAGTTTCTCTGCGACCAGCTCGTGGTCACAGAATTCACTGCCGTTGTCCGCCGTGATAGATCGCACATGACTGCGATATTTCCACAACATGCCTACCATGGCACGGGCCACATCGGCTGCGCTTTTCGCAGGCACTTTGCGTATCAGATACAGCTTACTTTTACGCTCTACCAAGCTAACAATCGCGCCCGTTCCTTGCTTGCCCAAAACCGTGTCAGCTTCCCAGTCACCGAACCGCTCCTTCTTGTTCACGATAGCGGGACGATGTTCTATGCCAACGCGATTCGGGATAATCACACGCTTCGCGCGGTTACCTTTACGGTATCTTCGGTGACTCTGGCACAGTAGTTTATACAACTTGCCGCCGCGTAACTTGTCCCGCTGGACATAACCATAAATCCATTCGTGACTGACGGGATGACCGATGATTTTACCTACACCAGCAATCTGCTCAGGGCTCCACTTTTCGTTAAGCCCGAACTCAACAAAGGTAATCGTCAGTTCAAATATCCTGTACTTTGCGGCCTGACAACGTCGTTTTATTGTCTTCGCCTGAGCGACTTCCGGCAGGTAATGGCTATCCCGAATTCGATTGCGATTTACTTCCCGACTAATAGTGCTATGACTCACTCTCAGACGTTTTCCAATCTCCCGATAACTGAAACCCTCGCGCAAGTAGGCCTCAATCTGGTATCGTTGTCCCTCGATCAACTGTTTGTAACTCATGGTAACTACTCATGTTTGTTTGGCGACTACAGAGTACCACCAACAGGCAGTTGATCTCTCCTCACCGTTTAACCATGAGTGGTGCACTTATTATCTGAATTCGGGACACCTGAATATCCTATTTGTTATCTTCGAAATAACGCTCATAGTTTTCAATGTAAACCGAGTTTATATAGTCCATGGTAAAGATTGGGGCTGAAATGTTTGGAGAGATATTCTGTTGAAAAATGCGATACAGACCATTTTTACCTTCTGCAACGTATGCCTGACAACAATAATTATAGTACGGCGCTACAAATAACAATTCACCTGTTTCAATTCGGTTGTGATTTTCCATTAATTGGAGAACACCATCGCGATACTCTTTATGTTCCAGAAGATTAGATAACATTGCTTGAGCGCCAACCTTCAAAAGCTCTCTAACATGTCCACTGTCAATATCATTCGTTAGTTCTTTCATTTCAATTGGTTGCTGATTATAAGGTTTATCGAAAGTCTATATCGTAGCAGATTACTTCCTACTTATCCCTATTTTGGAGACAAATGAAAAGGGCAACATAATGATTTGATGAACAAAACAATCAATAATCAACGGTACGTGTCATTAATAAAATGGCTGGTAGACGCCAGAAAAGAGCAAGGGCTGACGGTTCGCCAGTTCGCTGAACGCATTGATGAATCACATCAATTCGTCAACAAAGTTGAAACATTTCAACGTAAGCTAAATGTATATGAGTATGTGCAATATTGCGAGGCGCTTGGTTTAGAGCCAACTGAAGGACTCAGTTTTTTGAGAAAGAACTAGCGTCTAGTCCTTTTCTATAGAAATGGTTTCAGCTTTTACAATTTAACACTTCCACCTTTTATATTACTATGCTGCTTAGACTAAGAAGAAAGAGTTAAGTTATTGTGATTAATAATGTGTGCGAAGCGTTTGTTGATGTAACCCCCATTGTCACAAAACCGTTTAATATCGCCAGTTATGCCTTACTTACCCTGATGGTGGCACAAGTGTGCGATTTGCAGCCCGGTGAGTTTATTCATACCCTGGGCGATGCGCATTTATACCTGAACCATCTGGAGCAAACGGAGCTGCAACTCAGTCGCGAGCCCTTTGCGCGCCCGATTATGCGACTCAACCCTGAGGTTAAGGATATCTTTGGTTTTAGCATTGATGATTTCACATTAGAAAACTATCAGTCGCATCCGCACATCAAAGCGCCGGTGGCCGTTTAGGGTGGATTATGAGTAAAACCAATGTATTAATTTGTGATGACTCAGCCTTTGCCAGAAAGCAGATGGCCCGAGCTATCCCGGATGGCTGGGATGTGCAGTTGCACTTTGCCAAAGACGGTCAGGAAGCGTTGGAGATGATTCGCGCCGGAAAAGGCGATGTGATGTTTCTCGATCTGAATATGCCGGTGATGGACGGGTATGCCACTATGGAAGTTGTCCGCCGAGAGGACTTACCTTGCTTGGTGATCACGGTGTCTGGGGACGTTCAGCCAGAAGCGCGAACCCGAATGCTGGCCATGGGCGCTTTGGACTTTATTCGCAAACCTATCGATAATCAAAAGCTCATCACCTTACTCAAGCAGTATGGCATTTACACCGGCGACGCCCGGTCAGAGCAACGCAAGAAACAAACTGCACTGGCTGGTAGCAGCGACAGCGAAAAACTGGATGCTTACCGGGAACTGGTTAACGTGGCCATGGGCCGCGCCGGTGAAAATCTTGCTCGTCAGTTGGGAGAGTTTATCGACTTACCCATTCCTAATGTAAATATTATTGAGAACAACGAACTGCATATGGCCTTTGCCGAGGTAAACCGCAATGACAGCGTTTCGGCAGTGTCCAAAGGGTTTGTAAGTGCCGGTATCAACGGCGAGGCGCTGGTAATTTTCAATGATACTGACTTTGAAAACATTATTACGTTATTAAATTATGACCAGTTGTCGGCAGCGCCTGCGCAGCTTGAAGCGCTGATGGATATTTCTAATATCCTGATTGGAGCCTGCCTGAATGCACTGTCGGATCAGCTCAACGTTACCTTCAGTCATTCGTCGCCGATTATTCTGGGGCGTAACCGTGAGTTGGAGAGTTTGCTAGCAAATACCAAACAACGCTGGAATCGCATTATGGCGGTGGAAATTGGTTACGGCATCAAACAGCGCGGCATCCATTTTGAGTTGCTGTTGCTGTTCCCGGATACCTCCATGGAGCGTATTTATTCACGACTGGTAGATATTGAGGACTAATGCCGTGAACACTGATGTAATGGAAGAACTAAGCCGCCAGCATTGGTTACATGACCTACTGAGCTCCCTTGAAGTTGGGATAGTAGTGCTCGACCGCGACTTTAACGTGGAAGTGTGGAACCAGTTTATGGAGAATCACAGCAACCTGCGGCCCAGCCAGATTGTTGGTAAATCGCTGTTCCAGCACTTTCCGGAGATTGAACAGGACTGGTTAATGCTAAAAGCTGAGCCCGTCTTTAACCTTAAATCACCGGTGTTCCTGATTTGGGAGCAACGCCCTTATTTGTTTAAGTTTGGCTGTAACCGACCGATTACTTCCGAACTTGATGTGATGTATCAGAACGTGACTTTGTTTCCGTTGTCATCGCTTACCGGTAACGTTGAGCGTATGTGTATGCTGGTTTACGACGTAACAGACCAGGCCAGCAGCCGGCTGAATATCGAAGGCCTCAATAATCAGCTTACCGAAATGAGCCGCGTGGACGGACTGACTCAGCTTTACAATCGCCGTTACTGGCAGGAGCGTTTTCAGAGCCTGTACCGGTTGGCAAAACGCCGTGAGTCGGTTAATACAGCCATTATGCTCGATATTGACCACTTTAAAGCGGTCAATGACAACTACGGTCATCAGGCAGGGGATAAAGTGATTCAGACCCTGGCGAGAATTATTAAACAGCAGGTGCGTGAAACTGACCTGGCCGGCCGTTATGGCGGGGAGGAGTTTGCTATTATCCTGGCCGACGCCAATGGCGACGGGGCTATGCAGGTGGCCGAGCGGATCCGTAAAGCGGCCGAGGCAACCACAGTTACCCACGAAGGGCAGTCTATTCGGTTTACCGTTAGTCTTGGCCTGGCTGAGTTTTCGCCGGCATTTCAAAATGAGATGCAATGGCTGGATATCGCCGATCAGGCGCTTTATGAAGCCAAGGAAAGTGGCCGAAATCAGGCTATCCTGCGAATTAAATAACCCTGCCTGAACTAACTGGCCGCATTGCCTTTTTCAATTGCCGTAATGTTATGCCTCAGCCGGTACAAAATAACCAGGCTGGGGATTACCATCAAGGCGGTGAGGATAAAAAACAGTGCCCAGTTACCGCCCATCGCATCCACCAGAATACCACTGGCCGAGGCCAGTAAAGTGCGGCTGGCAACACTTAAAGACGCCATCAAAGCATATTGTGTGGCCGAAAACGCCCGGTTACATAACAGCGATATAAACGCTACCATGGCCACGGTACTCCACGCTGAGGTAAAGCCGTCCAGCACAATGGTGACCACAAACCAACCTTTGTGCGGGCCAATTTCCGCCATCCAGGCGAACATCAGATTACTTGCCGCCATGGCAATGCCGGCAATAAACAGACCGCGGAAGATACCGTAGCGGATATTCACCAGTCCGCCGATAATGGAAAACACAATGGTGACCCACCAGTTGAGTAATTTTGAATAGGTGCCTATTTCACTGTTGCTGAAACCTATCTCTTTGTAAAACACAATACTCATCCGGCCAAGAAACGCTTCGCCAATTTTAAACAAAAATACAAACAGCAGTATTTGCAGGGCCAGCTTTACGCCGTTACGGCTGAAAAACTCCCGAAACGGCTCTACCAGGCTGACCAATAGCCAACTGGAGATTTTACCAAAGAGGCTGTCGCCAGCATTGAGTAATGCCTGATAGCGCTCAGTGGCGGCATCCAGCATGGCTTGTCGGTTTACCTTGGGCTCTTTAGCCACCAGGAGGGTAGCCATCAGGCATACCGCCATAATAGCGGCCAGCAGTAAATAGATTTGCTGCCACTCCCAGCCGGGCATGTCGGCCACCATAAACGGAATAGCGCCAAGTCCGCCGTAACCTGTCCACCATCCTGCGGTGGCCAGCGAGGAGGCTGCCGACATGGCGTCGGTCTCGTGTTGAGCGATGGTGTCTATTCTGAAGGCATCAATGGCGATATCCTGAGTGGCAGAACTTAACGCAATAATAAAACCACACAGAGCAATCTGATACAGCGAGCTTTGGGCATCGAGGGTCGACATCCACACACAGCAACCAATGATCAGCAACTGCATTTGCCCTATCCAGCCACGGCGTTGACCAAGCACCAGCGGTTTAATGCGGTCGAGCAACGGTGCCCATAAAAAATTAAAGGAGTAAACGGCAAAAATAGCGCCGAACAGTCCAATGGCTGAACGTGACAGCGATTCATCCTTCAGCCAGGCAGACAGTACTGAGCCTATCATGACCCAGGGAAAACCACTGGCGATGCCAAATACAAAAATACTGAATAAGCGCTTGTCGCGGAAAATGGCCAGGGATGTGCGCACTGAGAAAAACTCTTTTTAACTTTTGTTATGCGCTTATTGGATCACGGATAGTCAGTGGCTGCAAGTAAAAGTCTGGCAATGAAGGGAACGAGTACCGCTGGCGTTAAGGACGGATACCGATGCAATCCATGGGATACACCGACTCGCCTTTAAGGTAAGCCACGCAATGGGTTAATTCCTCGCGTAAAATTTCGTCGTCTATAAGCTGATCTTCTCGCCAGTAATGTATTTGGTGCAATAAGTGCCAAAAGACGCGTTCTTTATGAGTGCTTGGCTCCAGATCGTCACTGCGGTAAAGAGACCACTCCTCAAGGGTGTCCCAGAAAAAAAAATTGAGTTCCTGATAATTCAGGGTGCCCTGCCAGAAAGCGCGCAAATAAAAACACAGCTGTCGGGATTTTTCCTCAATAAATTGACTGATACTCACGCTGGCAATCCGCTAAAAAAACCTAAACGAAGTATAGTCCAAAATTCTAAAATCACCGGGAGAATTGTAAAAATGCGACGAGTTGCAGTAAAACCTGTAGGTCTTTGAATACCTCGCCTGGCATAGGCTGTAAGAGAATTATCGGTCTTAATGGTGAGCGATTTTAGAAGAACTTTTCGTTACTGCTAAAGCCACTGAGAGTTCAACGGTTTTCGATTCTGAGTGCGATTCCAGCAGATATACTACCAGCCGAGATAGCGTAACCAACTGTAGATCTCGGTGCCTAACCAGGCACTGCCCGGCCGGGGCAGTCGGTCGCCGGCACCGCCATAACTTTGCTGCGCTGTAAACGTGCGTTGACGATAAAGTTGCTTCAAACTCATCGCTACGGCATTTCTGCGCTGCTCAACAGTGGCGGATTGCCATTGGCTCAGCGACGGCAAACTAATATCCAGTACCGGGTAGCTGCTCTGGGCCAACATCCCGGCCAGCGCATTGTTTTGGGTTCTGGCCGGCCAGAAAGCGCCAACGCTCACCAGCGTGTCCGGCGCACTGACCAACCCATTGTGGATGGCGTCGAGTAACACCGCGCTGGTCATGCCTTCAGCAATAATAAACGTGTAGCCTTTAAACTGATTCGCATGGGTATAGGCGGCGTTAATCAAACCGATTATTTGCAGCCGGTAGGCATCGTAGTCCACCGGCGCCGTTAGCAGGTTAGCCACCGGTTTATCACTGGTTACCGTAGCTGGCTGAGTAGCCTCAGCCTGATTAAAGTCAGTGGGAATAAGCAAGGTGCGCCAGCCTTTTTTACCCAGGCTTTCGGCCAGTACCAGGCCGGTATCCAGATTAATCGATTGTGACTGAAGGGATACCAGAATAATGGCAGTACCGCGTACTAAGGGGACGCTCGGTTGGATCTCAAGGACCGGAATTTGCTGGTCGGCTACGGCAAGCGTCAGTAAATCCTCGTCATGAAAATAATGGGTCAGATCGTCCAGTGTCAGCGCCGTTACCGGGCGACTGTAAACCACCAGTAAAAGCAGGATAAAAGCAACGCTGATGATGGCTAAGAGGCGATTCATGACTAAATTAAGCGGGTCCGGACAAACACTAATAGTAGGTTATCGGCGATGATCCGCAAACATTAAGCGCCTGGCGTCGCTTCCCGGTAAATATCCGGCTGGTAGTGACCAAATGGGAGGGGCGCACTGAACCGCATGCGTTTACCGCTCGCCGGGTGGGTAAATAATAATGTTTCTGCATGCAATTGTAGCCGCGGCGCGCTGGCAATTACGGTGGGTGTGCCATACAGGCGATCGCCCAGAATGGGGTGGCCCATTTCAAGCATATGGACCCGCAGCTGGTGGGAGCGACCGGTTATCGGGATTAGCGCTACCAGCGCTTCGGTAGCATCTTCTTGTACCACTTCATAATGGGTGAGGGCAGGCTTGCCAGACTCAAAATCAACCTTTTGTTTCGGCCGGTTGGGCCAGTCACATATTAACGGTAAATCTACTGAGCCTGATAATTGCGCGGGTACACCGGCTACCCTGGCGAAGTATCGCTTGGCGGTCTGGCGTAGCTCAAATTGCCGCGAAAGCTGACGATGGCTGTCTTTGTGCTGAGCCACTACCATTACCCCGGAAGTGGCCATATCCAAGCGGTGAACGATCCTCGCATCAGGGTAAACCCGTTGAATACGGGAAATTAGCGAATCACGATGCTCCGGTGCTTTGCCCGGCACGCTGAGCAGCCCGCTGGGCTTGTTAACCACAATCACGTCGTCATCATGATACAACAAGCTTAAAAACGGGCTCAGTGGCGGCTGATAAACAAATTCCGGGTTGGCACTCATTATATTTATTTCGCTAACCTTAAGGATTGTTTACCAGCACTCGTACGGCGTCGAGCTGCACGTCACTTTCCTGCAGCACCTTGGTTAACGCTGCCATCTGAATTTCGATAAACTCGATTTCGCTGTCACGAATAGCCGGATTTTGCCGCTGCAAATCTTTCAGACGCTGTACTTCCCCGCCCAGAGTGGTTTGCATTGCATTCATGGCTTCGCCGAGAACGTGATTTGCCTGTTTATGGGCCAGCTCGCGGGCATGCTGTAAATGCTGTTGCAACTGCGGCGTAAGCGCCTGTACTAACTGTGTTGCTACCTTGCGGCCGAGCGGGCGATGGGCTGTGGTATCAAGATCTGATGGCTGACTCTTGGCATCCAGACACAACCGGATTGGCGTCGGCGGGAGGAAGCG
Organism: uncultured Alteromonadaceae bacterium; assembly: GCA_950073835.1. Taxonomy (GTDB): domain Bacteria; phylum Pseudomonadota; class Gammaproteobacteria; order Enterobacterales; family Alteromonadaceae; genus Alteromonas. The sequence goes on along the minus strand of CATMRP010000004.1, from coordinate 40,067 downwards.
TTCCAGTTGCAGTGCCGCAGGCGCTTTAGCCGACAACACAAAAAGAGTTTCCAGGTAATATGCGCCTTTAGGCTGGCTGGTATCTGCCACAAAACCCACGCTGCTCTTACCGTAAATGTCGGTCATCACCATTTCCATGGCATGATGAATGAGCGGATGATCCCAGGTTAAAAAGTGCACGTTTTCCAGTGTGGTGGCGGTGCGACGACGGTAGGTGACCGTCATGCCTTCCGGGTCGAGGCCCGGCAGGTGGCCAATCATGGACTCGCTGGGGCGCAGGATAAAACAGTCCTGGCCTTTTTCTTCCTGTTGAATACCAATGGCATCAAACAATCGGCCGGCAAATTTAGGTAACTCGCTGGCACTGTCCTGGGCGACGATTTGTTCCAACAGCGTATCGACCCGGCCTACACCGGCTGCGTTTAATTCCAGCAGCTTATCGCGCCCGGCGTCTAGTTTGGCTTTGAGCTCGGCGTTAAGCTGCCGGCTTTGTTCAATCAGCTCCTGCTGCAGTTCGATGTCAAACGGGGTGAGGCAGTTCATTACCAGGGTTTCTTCTACCGTGTCGAACACCTTACCGCCGGTAGGGCAGGTTTGTTCAAAGGCATTCAGGCCTTCGTGGTACCACTTTAATAATACCGACTGGGCAGACTCTTCAATTACCGGCACGTGGATCTGGATATCCTGGGTCTGACCAATACGGTCGAGTCGGCCAATACGCTGTTCCAGCAGATCCGGTGTCAGTGGTAAATCAAACAGCACCAGGTGATGGGCAAACTGGAAGTTACGGCCTTCACTGCCAATTTCACTACACAGCAGGATTTGTGCACCGTCTTCCGGATCGGCAAAGTAATGGGCGGCTTTATCACGTTCCACAATACTCATGCCTTCATGAAACACGGCCTGACGAATACCAGTACGCACCCTGATAAGTTCCGCTAATTGCTGAGCGGTGGCGGCACTGGCACAAATTAACAGCACTTTTTCCGGCTTGATGTCGGGCAGCAGGTTTAACAGCCATTCCACCCGTGGGTCGGCATCCAGCCAGACATCGGCAAGCGCCGGTTGGCGCTCGGGGTACAAAGCTTCGGTTAACGAGGTAATCTCGTCATTCTCGTAAAGCTCTGGTTTAGGCAGCGGATAAGCATGCAAATGGCGCGACGGAAACCCTTCGATAGCGGCGCGGCGGTTACGGAATAATAACCGGCCGGTACCGTGACAATCGATAAGCTGATGCAAAATGGCGTCGCGGTTTTCGGTACTGCTTAAATCATCAAACTGCGCCATGATTTCAGGCGCAAGCGCGGTTAACTGAGCGGTTTGCTCTGTGCTTAATTCGTCGCCTTCGATAAGCGGTGCCACTGCTTCTGCCAGTTGAGTGTACTGCGACTCTTCTTTTAAAAACGCCGGGTAATCATAAAACCGCGCAGGGTCTAGCAAGCGTAGTCGCGCAAAGTGACTCTCATGACCCAGTTGATCCGGCGTAGCGGTAAGCAGTAATACACCCGGTGTGGCTTCGGCTAGTTTTTCAATGGTTTGATATTCCAGCGACGGCTCATCGGCAGACCAGGCCAGGTGATGGGCTTCATCGACCACCAGTAAGTCCCAGGACGTCCCCTGAATTTGCTGCTGACGTTTGGGGCTGCTGGTCAGCCAGTTTAGACCGCACAGGATCAACTGGTCGTTATCAAAGGGGTTATCGCTTTCATCTTCCAGTGCCACGCAGCGGCTTTCGTCGTAAATGGCAAAGGCCAGGTTAACCCGGCGCAGCATTTCAACCAGCCATTGGTGCAGCAGGGTATCCGGTACCACAATTAATACCCGCGACGCGCGGCCGGTAAGTATTTGCTGGTGGATGATCAGTGCTGCCTCAATGGTTTTACCCAGGCCAACCTCATCGGCCAGCAGTACCCGTGGGGCATAGCGGCGACCCACCTCAGAAGCAATGTGCAACTGGTGAGGGATAAGCTCGATACGTGCGCCCACCAGGCCAATGGTATCGGATTTAGCGTGAGCATGCTCATTGGTTAGTGAGCCATGGCGTAAGTCAAACCACTTGGGGTGGTCAAACTGGTAGTTAAATAACCGCTTCTCGGGCTGATTTAATCGGATATGGTGATCGAGGTTGGGTTCGGCCAGCGTGGCGGCCTGTTTGGTATCTTCCCGTACACCATGATAAATCAATACACCCTGTTGCTCGGTGATCGTCTCAACACACAAACTCCAGCCTTCCTGCGATTTGACCATTTCACCTTCGGTAAACGTCAGGCGCGTGAGTGGCGCATCGGTTTTGGTGTAAATGCGGCTTTCTTCGGTGGCCGGATACAACACTTCTATGGAACGGAAATCCACGCGAATAATCGCGCCCAGGCCAAGATCTGTTTCGGTGTTACTCAGCCAGCGCTGTCCAATGGCAAATTGTGTGTCGGTACTCATATTAAACTACTCCGCGATAACCGGGGGGCGTATTGTACTGATCCCCGCCTTAGCTGTCTTGCTCAATATAGCAATCAGCTGCAATCTTGTCGTACCTGATGAATATGCCATCCGCTGATAAAAATTAATTTGCCTGAAAATGCCAAAAAAAAGTGAATAGTTTTAAAAACTGGATTATGGTGGAGTTGATGGTCGATGTGATGCGGAGTGTCAGTCGGCTGGTAACTCCGTGTACATCGGCTCGTAATAGCACGTCGACAATAAGACGAGCTTGGTCATGTTCATTGGAGTAACGGATGCCAAGAAAAAGCAATGCAGACACCAGAATATATGTCCTAGATACCAATATCCTGCTACACGAACCCCTCGCGTTCCTCTCTTTCAAAGAAAATGATGTTGTGGTGCCCATGACGGTACTGGAAGAGCTGGATTATATAAAAGACAGCAAGAAAGACGTTGCCCGTGATGCCAGGGTTTGTATTCGCGCCATGGAAGATTTATTGCGTGATGCGACGCCCGAAGACATGCTGGCTGGCGTGCCACTAAGTGGATTCGGCGCTGGTGATAACCGACCGACGGGGACGTTATCGATTTATGCTGATTTGAATATGACCGAGTCACAGCAGATTTTTGCCAGTGACGAAAACGACAACCGCATTATTAATGTGGCGCTGCATTTACAAACCGTGTTTGCCTCCCAGGAAGTAGTGCTGGTAACCAAAGACATTAATATGCGCCTCAAAGCCAAAGGGGCCGGCCTGTCTCATGTTGAGGATTACCGCACCGATCAGCTGATTTCAGACATTAAATATCTGACCCGCGGCTATCACCAGTTTGAGGGGGATTTCTGGGAGCGCGTAAAATCGGTAGACAGTCGCTCAGAAGGGCGCGACACCATTCACACCGTACCGCGCTCGTTATTACCCGAAGCGTACATTAATGAGTTTCTACTCGACGAAAGTAATCAGTTTGCTGGCCTGGTGGAATCCATGGACAGCGACCAGATGGAAATTCTCGACCTCGGCTATGAGCGTCTGATGTCGCGTCATGCGTGGGGTATTAACCCGAAGAATATTGGCCAGGCCATGGCTCTGCATTCTTTACTCGATCCGCATATCGATCTGGTCATACTCACTGGCCCGGCAGGCAGTGGTAAGACGCTGCTGGCATTAGCCGCAGCACTGGAGATGGTAGTAGAGCGGAACATGTATGATAAGATTATTGTTACCCGTAATACCCCGGAAATCGCCGAATCCATTGGTTTTTTACCCGGTACCGAAGAAGAGAAAATGGCACCCTGGCTGGCGGCGATTACCGACTCACTGGAAGTGCTGCATAAACACGACGAGAACACTAAAGGCTCCATGAGTTACATTATGGAAAAAGCCAACATTCAGTTTAAGTCGGTTAACTTTATGCGCGGGCGGAGTATCCAGAATTCCATTGTAATTTTGGATGAGTCACAAAACCTCACCGCTTCCCAGCTTAAAACCATTATTACCCGATGCGGAGAAGGCACTAAGCTGATTTGTAGTGGTAACCTGGCGCAGATAGACAGTAACTATCTGAGCGCTGTGACCTCGGGCTTAACCTACCTGGTGGAGAAGTTTAAAGACTTCTCGGGCAGTGCCACCATTAACCTTGATGGCGTGGTGCGTTCAAGGCTGGCTGATTTTGCGGAAAACCATATGTAGCGATACAAACGGTTGGGCATTGTAACGCCCAACTCCTGCTCACGTTGGTATTGGCAGGGTTAAATCCTTGCTACCGACTCGCGCTTTACAATGGTGGGGGTATATTTAAAAGTAACCCCTGCCTGCGGCTGTATGCCACTGGCGTATTGCAGTGCCAGCTCAGCGGCTTTGCTGGCCATCATTTCGATGGGGTAATGTAAGGTCGTCAGCTTTGGTCGGCTGTATTGTGCTAGCAACACGTCATCATAACCAACGATTGATACCTGATTGGGAATGTCGATGTTATGGTCGAGTAGCATGGTGATTGCGCCAGACGCCACCGCATCGTTATAAGCGAGCACAGCGCTAAACTCAACGCCGCGGGCCAACAGGTTTTGAATGGCTTTTTCGCCTCCCTGCTGATCAGGCGTGACATATTCAATGTGGCTGTCAGGGAGCGATATACCTGCCTCTTCGAGGCCCTGGCGGATGCCGGCAAGCCGTTCAACGGGATCGTCAATCTGATAATTACTGCTGATTACCGCCAGCTTTTTATGGCCCTGATGTAATACGTGTTCTGCCATCAGCCGTCCGCCAGCTTTGTTATCCAGCCACACACAGCGGCTGGCAATCGCTTCAATATAGCGGTTGATCAGGACAAAGCCCGGAACTTGTTGTGCAAACTCAATAAGGGTACTGTCATCCAGTGCTTTACTATGTACAACCATGGCTTCACAGCGATGCTCCAGCAATGTTTCTATGGCTTTAAGCTCGGTGTCTTTGGCTATCGAACCTGCACTCATTAGTATTTGTACGTTGTGCCTGCGCGTGGTGGTTTCGATGCCGTGGGCCAGCGTGGCAAAAAAAGGGTCAAGTAACTCTGCGATAACAACACCCAGAGATGCACTGCGCTGCGTTACGAGTGCGCGCGCATTCGCGTTGGGGCGATAACCCATTTCACGCATAATCTTTTTTACCCGCTCCCGGGTTTCCTTACCGACTTTGGGCCCATCATTGATGACCCGGGAAACGGTTGCCAGAGAGACGCCTGCCACACTGGCAATATCTTTTATTGTCGCCATGTTGTTATTGTACTCGTCCGATGAAAGGGAATGCTGCCCTTGCGAATCTATTTGTTGATGCGCAATTATGCCTCACATTGGGTAAAATTTCCCGCAATAACCCTGCTCAAATAAGAATGTTGTGACCAAGGGTTTAAAAAAATAGGGAAAACGTATACCCTTTATGTGAATTATACGTTAAATTTAGTACCTGGTGCATTTTATTTGCAAAGTTATGGTTAACTAAAATAATTCGATTAGCCAGTTTATATACTGGATTTTTCGCATTTATAACAATAATTGAAGCATAAATTACGGCATGGTGAACGTCACTCTGTTTATGTTGAACAGGGAGTAATGTCAGGCTTCAGTAATTTAGCATGTGTGACGAACTTTTTCGCTGCTTTTGCTGGTGGGAGGGTAAACGTTTAATCTTTTGGGAAAGTTATAGTTAGCCTTAATTAATACAATCAGATTATCTGTGAGATTTGTTATGACAGTAGTGTTTAATCCTTCGGACCATCCTCATCGCCGGTATAATCCCTTAATTGGCGAATGGGTATTAGTCTCTCCTCATCGGGCTAAACGGCCCTGGCAGGGGCAAAGTGAACCTCCATCTACAGAAGTACGTCCGAGCTACGATGATGCCTGTTACCTGTGCCCGACGAATACCCGTGTTAACGGTGAGGTAAATCCCGATTATTCCGGGACATTTGTGTTTGCCAATGATTTTGCAGCGCTGCAGGAAGATACACCCTCTTCACGCTCAGATGATCCCTTGTTTACCTACGAGGCCGAGCAGGGGTGTAGCCGGGTTATTTGCTTTTCTCCTGATCACAGTAAAACCCTGCCTGAATTATCCCATGAGGCGCGGGTAGGTGTGGTGAAGTGTTGGCAGGAGCAAACCCGTGAACTCAGCCAAACCTACCAGTGGGTGCAGGTGTTTGAGAATAAAGGTGCAATGATGGGGTGTTCTAACCCGCATCCTCATGGCCAGGTATGGGCTCAGCACCATTTGCCTACATTAGCGTCTAAAAAGCAAACCAACTTTTCTGCCTATACAGAGAAGCACGGCAGCAGTTTGTTGCTGGACTATGCTCACCGTGAAGTGGAACAGGGCGAACGCGTAGTATGCATAAACGATGATTGGGTAGTCGTGGTGCCATACTGGGCAGCCTGGCCTTTTGAAACCTTGTTACTGCCGCGCTTTGACGTGCAATCATTAACACAGCTCACCGCTTCACAACAGCAGAGCCTGGCTGAGATTATTGGCCAGATTACCACCAAATACGACAACCTGTTTGAAACCTCGTTTCCGTACTCCATGGGCTGGCACAGTGCACCTTTTGATGGCGAAGCACATCCTGAATGGGGGTTGCATGCGCACTTCTTCCCGCCATTGCTACGCTCTGCCAGTGTAAGAAAATTCATGGTTGGCTACGAGATGCTGGCTGAAGCGCAGCGTGATTTAACTCCGGAACAAGCCGCACAGAGACTGCAGGCGTTGCCCGATATTCACTACAAACTGGGTCCATTATAAAGAGAAGTTACATGAAGAATCAGCACACTCAACTCGCTGCGACATTTGAAGTCACCTTTGGAGGGGCACCAGCAGTGAATATTCAGGCGCCCGGCAGAGTAAACTTAATTGGAGAACACACAGACTACAATGACGGTTTTGTGTTTCCTGCGGCGATTAATTTTGGCACCTGGATCGCGGCTTCACCGCGAGACGACCGCATGATTGAAGTTATCGCGCTGGATTACGACAACGAGCGCACGCGTTTCTCCCTTGACGATATTGAACATGTAAGCACCGCTACCTGGTCAAATTATGTACGTGGTGTTTGTCAGGTACTATTAGAGAGGTTTCCCGACTTACAGGGCGCCAATATCGCCGTCACCGGCAATGTACCGCAAGGGGCGGGCTTAAGCTCGTCGGCCTCATTTGAAGTCGCACTGGTTAAAATGTTCAGCACCCTTTATGAACTTAACCTTACCGGTGTTGAGGCCGCGTTGTTGGGGCAAAAAGCCGAGAATGTCTTTGTTGGATGCTCATGTGGCATCATGGATCAGCTTATCTCAGCAATGGGCAGGCAAGGGCAGGCGATGCTGCTTGATTGTCGCTCTCTGGAGTTTCAACATACGTCGCTACCGGATACTCACGCCATTGTCATTATTAATTCAAATGTAAAACGCGGCCTGGTCGACAGTGAATACAACCTGCGTCGGCAGCAATGTGAAGAAGCAGCCAGTATCATGGGGGTTGCTGCATTGCGGGATGCAGATTTAGCGTTATTAGCACGTCATCAATCGTCAATGTCCGATCCGGTTTACCGTCGCGCCCGGCATATTATTACCGAAAACCAACGTACTATAGACATGTACAACGCTCTACGGGCAGGCAACATAGCAGAGGTAAGCACGTTAATGGCACAGTCTCACGTGTCCATGCGTGATGACTTTGAAATTACCGTGCCGCCTATCGATTATCTGGTTGAGATTATTGATGAGGTGATCGGGGCAAGCGGCGGCGTTCGAATGACCGGAGGTGGCTTTGGCGGCTGTGTGGTGGCATTAACGCCTAAAGAGAGCGTTGCAGAGATTACCACCGCGATTGATAAGCAATATCACGCGCGCACAGGCTATGAACCAACGCTTTATATCTGTTCGGCTGAGCAGGGCGCGTTTGCCTAGCGTCTTAACATAGCTCATTTGCACCGGGTAAATCCGGCCCGTTAAAAAACAAAAAAAGTTGGAAAATACTATGAATCTTGAAACATTAGATATTGCGCTTTTTGTCACCTATGTGGTGGCGCTGATCGGCGTTGCCTGGTGGGTCTCCCGTGAAAAGCAAGGACACGAAAAAGATACCAATGATTACTTTCTGGCAGGCTCGAGTTTGCCCTGGTGGGCAATCGGTGCATCGCTTATTGCAGCCAATATATCTGCTGAGCAAATTATTGGTATGTCAGGCTCAGGCTATAAAATAGGCTTAGCCATTGCATCCTATGAGTGGATGGCGGCGTTAACGTTGATCATTGTGGGCAAGTATTTCTTGCCAATCTTTTTAAAGCATAAAATTTATACGATGCCGCAATTTTTAGAGCAACGCTACGATCATCGCGTACGGATGGTAATGGCGGTATTCTGGCTGGGTGTATATGTGTTTGTAAACCTGACCGCTGTTTTGTGGTTGGGCGCGCTGGCGATCAATACCATAGCCGGCGTAGACATGCTCTATAGTATGGTATTTTTGGCGGCATTCTCACTTGCTTATTCCCTGTACGGCGGTTTAAAAGCGGTAGCAATGACCGATATAATCCAAGTCGTTCTGCTTGTTGCTGGTGGTTTATTTTTATCCTACACCACGTTGAACCTCATTAGTGATGGCAACGGCGTCATTCAGGGCTTTATCGATTTGTCTGACAAACTGCCTGAAAAGTTCGACATGATCCTGGCCTCAGACAGCCCGTTTTATCAGGATTTACCCGGCATATCAGTATTGATCGGCGGCATGTGGATCATGAACTTATCGTATTGGGGGTTTAACCAGTACATCATTCAGCGCACGTTAGCCGCGAAAAGTGTTACGGAGGCACAGAAAGGCATTGTGTTTGCGGCATTCCTTAAATTGCTGATGCCGCTGATAGTGGTTTTACCGGGCATTGCAGCCGTATTGTTGGTACCAGGGCTGGATAAAGCAGATCAGGCTTACCCGTCACTGATGGTGCTGATGCCAGTTGGCTTGAAAGGGGTGATCTTTGCTGCACTGGTAGCGGCCATTGTGTCGTCACTTGCTTCTATGACAAACAGTGTATCAACGATTTTTACCATGGATATCTACAAAGGAAGTCGGCCGGATAAAAGCCAGGCGCATTACGTAAAGGTTGGGCGAACTGTTAGCTTTGTTGCGCTGATCATAGCGATGATTACCGCTCAGCCATTGTTAGGTAAATTTGACCAGGCATTTCAGTATATCCAGGAATTCACGGGCTTCTTCACGCCGGGCATTGTTGCGCTGTTTATGTTGGGTATGTTCTGGAAAAAGACCACTGCCAATGGCGGCCTGCTCGCCGCCCTGGGCTCATTCCTGTTGAGTTTGGTGTTCTTCCTGTTCTGGCCTGAACTGCCATTTATTGACCGTGTGGGACTGGTGTTTTTACTGTGTGTTGGCGTTGCCGTTGTGGTTTCGCTTATTGAAAACAAAGGTACACATAAAAATGCCATCGAGTTGAACGATGTGTCGTTTAGTACCACATCGGGTTTTAATGTGATGTCACTCGCTGTTATCGCCCTGCTCGTGACTTTTTATACCGTATGGTGGTAGTGGCTCAGGGATTATCATTCAGCACTGAGGGAGATGGATGCAGCGTTTATAGAACGCACCGCTAACCCTCAAATTCAAACGTAAAAAAGGCCCGGCACAAGTGATTGTGCCGGGCCTTTTTGGCATTAGCTGAACGTACTTAATCGACTTGAATCAGTGCAATATCGCCCAGTTCGATACCGCGCCAGGCTGACTTTCTCTGACGTTTAAGCGGTGGTAGTGATAACTGTAATCCGGTCACTTGGTTGAGCGAAAGTGTTTCCTTGTCATCAAATGGTCCAATGGAAACAGGCATAAACATCGGGTAAGCGCGGGTTAATAATGTGGGAACGGGTTGCAGGGCCGATACCGGGATAACCAGCGTTTTCCATTCTTTGGCAACTTCGAAGTCAGTACCATAGGCCAGTCCGTCATTCGCGATCACACCAAACTGCAGGCGGTCTTTGCCTCCCAGAGCTCGGATACGAAGGGCAATGGCGTTATAGTCGTCCAGCTTCCGGTCTCTCAGTGTTGCATTGGTGGGTAGGTCAGTCCGCAATAATGGGCCGCCTGTTTGCACCTGGTCCTTAAACACTTCCAGCTTTACCGTTTCTCCCTCCATTGTTGCTGACGAAGCGGGCCAACTGACTGTATTCTGGGGTACTACAAACGTACCTCTTGCCTCAGAAGGTGTGAACAATGGAATTGGCGTACCCTCAGGCTGCAATAAGGTATGGTAGTACTTACTATTTACAAAGTCCCAGTCCTGCGGTTTACCTGACTGAGCATTTGGGAACGTCAAGGTTGTATCTCCATCAACTATTGTGAAAGCGTACTCGAGTTTGCCAGGCAATCGCCACGCATTGTCATCAGGTAGTGCAACACTGTAGCGGCCCTTATCATTGCGTTTCATGGGTATGCTGACAAAGTCGTTGTAGCCCTCGTAGCGTAGTTGCAATATTACACTAGGATCGGGTGTTTGACTTTGTACGGCAACACTAAATGTCAGCGGTTCATTAATGTTGCGCTGGCGTTGCTGCTGATGGGTAACAAGTGTTTGCGCAGGTTTGATATCAGGTAACAGATACATTGTATCCAGAGTCTCAGGTACAGCGTTTGATGCTGATAGCCAGTACACACCTGGCCTTACAGTAAAACTGCCCGAGGCTGCCTCTGATACAAGGTCATTAGCGTTGTCGACGCCCCGTACCCAAAATGAATCCCCCAGATCCGGTAATGAGACGGTTATGGCATTTTGTTGCCGTGATAAGCGCGCTACTTCACGTGAGAGACTGGAGTTTTGATGTGGATCCTGCAATTGAATCACATCAGGGAACACCTCCAGACGCCAGCCCTGACTGCCCACTTTATCCAGAAAGTAGGCGCCTGAGCCGGTGTACTCAACAATGGGGGATGAACCCACCCCGGCAATATGTTTCAGAGTGCTAAGCTGTTTCGGCGATACCTGTGTAGTGTTGGTATAATAGTATTGGCTACCGTCATCAAATAACGCCGTATTGTGCAGATAATCGAGTGTGGTGTGGTGGAACTGATTGCTGTCAGGGTATGGCGGCGCTTTGTAACCTTCTGGCAGACTTCTGAATTCTTCTCCTGCAATCATTAAACTCAGGGCTTTTGATGGCGTATATAACAAATTCAGAAAATGCGTGTTGTAGTCTGAGTTTGTGTCGGCAATGACCGCCGGGTCATAGGCAAACTGGGTGGCCCACTGAAAGCCAGTGTCGCGAAAACTGCGGGCCATAGCCGGGTAGGTAACGCTATTGGTGATATCGGCAGCATCAAACTCGTACACCATTTTTGCCTTGTCGTGACATGCCTGAATGGTGTTGAAGGGATCTGTATAGGTCGAAACCGCGGGTAAAACATTGGTATTCAGCGTACTGTATTTCAGTAAGCCTGTGGGATACCACTGATATGCAATGCCATCAATTGACGACTGGCATATGGCTTCAGCAAACTTAGGTTGATTACCCTGCTCACTGATGTTGTAAAACAAAGGTTTACTGACGCCCGCATCCCGTATGGTGGTGATCAGTGTTTCCACATAGGCGGCACTTTTTTCAGGCGCCTGGCGGTGTTTAGGCTCATTAAATAATTCAAAAGCGATAATGTCAGGGTGCTGGCCTATGACTTTGCCGGTGTAACGGTTTTTGTGAGCTAAAAACTGACTCAGGTAACGCTGTTGTGCAGCGATGAGTGCCGGGTTTTCATTCATGTCATTTTTACTGTAACCCACAGCAAAACCGGGTTCAGAAGGATCCGGTTCGGGGTAACCCGAACCCCACCAGGCTATAGGAGTAATAATGGCGCGAATGCCACGTTCCTGTAAACGCATCATCAGGTAATCAAACAGATCAAGATATTGGTTATCAAGGAGATTTCCTTCCTTATCACTGATTACTTTATCCCACACATGAATGCGATAGGCATCCAGTTTGAGCCGTGCTATGTGGTCAACATCCATGTCTATCGCTGCTTTATGATCGATGCCGCGGCGTGCGATAGCGCGATAGCCATAGGCAAAAGGCGCGCTGTAATTGGCGCCAAACAGATATACCGGCTCGCCATTTGCCCACCGCAGTGTGCCATTTTCAACAGAAACCGGTATTGGCTGTGACTCGTTGCCGGCCATAGCAGCCGGCCCGTTTAAAGCTAATGCGCTGAACAGTAGTGCCGTCTTAACTGGTTTGGTAAACATCGGGTCTCTCCTTAAATTATGCTTCACGGTAACCATGCGGATTGGATGACTGCCAGCGCCAGCTGCTTGCCACCATATCATCAAGACTGCGCACTGCCTGCCACCCTAATACAGTTTTTGCATGATCCGGGGAGGCGTAGCATTGCGCAACATCGCCGGGGCGTCGTGCAACAATTTGGTATGGAATTGGTCGCTGACTCACCCTGGCGTAGGCTTTAACCATATCAAGTACCGATACACCTGCGCCTGTGCCTAAATTAAAAATATGTGCTCCTGGTTTACCATGCAGGGTTTCTAACGCTTTGGCGTGACCTTCGGCCAGGTCACACACGTGAATATAGTCCCTGACGCCGGTGCCATCCTTGGTGGGATAATCTCCACCGAAGATAGACAGCTCGGAACGTTTCCCCACGGCTACCTGGGCAATAAATGGCATCAGGTTGTTTGGGATGCCGTTTGGATCTTCACCAATTTTACCGCTGGCGTGTGCGCCAACCGGATTAAAATACCGCAGTATGATGGCGTTAAATGCACTATTAGCGACAGCCTGATCCTGCATTATCTGCTCGACCACCAGTTTACTTCGTCCATAAGGGTTGGTTGCGCCAACCGGAAAGTCCTCTGCTATTGGCACACTGTGCGGGTCGCCATATACCGTTGCAGATGAACTAAATACTAAGGTATGCACGCCGGCATGTTGCATGGTTTCGATCAAAACCTGACTGGCTGTTACATTATTGCGGTAATACAGCATGGGCTTTTCTACTGACTCGCCAACCGCTTTAGAGCCGGCAAAGTGGATAACGCCATCAATATTGTGCTCACTAAAAATTTGCTCCAGCAGTGCCCTGCTACCGACATCGCCCTGATACAGAGGAACGCTTGTCTCACAAATGGTTTCGACTCGCTTGAGGGCTTCGGGATGACTGTTTGAAAAATCATCGACCACTACGACTGTATGGCCTGCTTCAATGAGTGCAATGCAGGTATGGCTACCAATATATCCGGCACCGCCGGTAACTAATATGTGCATAACGAATTCCTAAATAAAGTTGTGCTTGTATTTCTGCAACTCAGCCATCATCCGGGATTGTAATGGCGAGGTTAGCCGAATCAGAGCCAGCCTGAATTTACCGCAGCGGGTCTGGGTATGTGAACGATGGTGGCTGGCCTGATTGATCTAAAAACTGAAATTGTTTGAGTAGTAACCTGGAAAGCACTGCCGTAAGAACAACAGCAGTGCTTATCAGGCATGCTTACATTGAGTATTGAAAGCCAAACAGATAACGGCGTCCCCACTCGGCATACTGTCGAGGTCGGGATGGATCATTATCAAAATATGAGGTTGATGCTTCGTTGGTCAGATTCTGACCTTGTAACATTACCCGGAAGTTTTCTGTAAACTCGTAAGCGATGCTGGCATCCAGAGTTGCTTCATCATCGATGGTGAAAATTGCCCCCGGGTCCCAACTACCAACGCTGGTGTATGCACTGCGGTAGTTGTAAGACATTTTTGCATCGATTCCCGCCTTGTAGTACCACAGAGTAAGACTACCCACGTTTTTTGAAAGTCCGCCCATGATCAGTGGATCGTTTTGTGGCTCAAACTCTTTGACGTTGGTGTCGGTGTAGCTGTAGTTTGTGTAAATACCAAGCCCATCGAAGGGTTCTGGCAGCATATTAAAGGCTTGCTGGTACATCACTTCCACGCCGCGAATCTGACCTCCGTCACCATTTATCGGACCGGTAAACTGATAGTTATCACCATTAATATTTAAGGTTTCTGTTGCAGAGCCAACATGGCTCTCCAGATCTTTAAAAAACAATGAAACAGTCAGCGCAGCATCTTCAGCAAAAAAGTATTCATAGCCGAGGTCAATCTGATCAGCCACAAAGGGATTTAACTGAGGGTTTCCTCCTGATGCAGTTCTCACTGTCGATGTTGTATTGATTTGTAGTCCTGTACGCATTTCGATTAAAGGTGGGCGCGACATGGCACGGGACAGCGCAAAACGGATTTGCGAATCGTCAGTAATACTAAAACGCAGGTTTAATGCCGGCAGTATTTCAGCGTAATCATGGTCAATAGACACTGCGGTTAAGGCGCCGCCGTCAGACTGTTGAAAACCACTGGAGGTGGATTGCGTGCTGACATATCTTACGCCGGCATTACCGGTGTAGGGAATACCTGCAATCTCGCCATTGAGATTAAACTGAAAGTACGCTGCGCTATTGGTTTCCTCTACGTTCCAGCTGTTTAATACGTCATTATTTGTTTGGTTATGCTGAGTGCGATTGTCGATACCACCAAAGGCAGATTCGGCGACTTCTGACCAATTTCCGATGCTATAAAGTGCCGGGACATCGTAACCATCACCGAGTTCGTAGGCAAAAGCATCAACCATGACGTTGGCGTCACTGACATCCTGTTGCCAGCTTACAACATTGTTATCTTTTTCACGATCCGTCCAACGAACACCAAAGGTAATCGCATCAATCACTCCCCACTCAAGTGGACGGGAGAAATCCACTTTCGCCGTAATCATTTCATCTTCTAATATGCGGTCGTTATCAACCTGCATATAGTTAAGGCCATAATCACTGATATCGCTGATATCATAACCAGTGCCAATGGCCAGACGCTCGCCGGTGGTATCCCAGCTGTAATCCATACCATTAGCATCGGCCTCGGCATCATAGTACCAGGACTGAATATTCACCCAGCGGGATTCAATAGACGCTTCTGAGTAACCAATATCCGTATTGATTTTCCACTCATCTCCCAGCCACTCGGCGTTTAACCCAGTACTGATCAGTTCATTGGTTTGAAACCAGGTAGAATTGTTGGCGGTGTGACTACCGCCCCATAACATACCGCCTGCGATGATTTGTTCCGAACCATCCTCTTTTGTAATGATTTGCGGCGGGTTACTCGCATTAGCGATATTCCAGTTATTCAGGCCACCCCAGTTACCCCAGCCGTCAAACCATATCTGGTCTTCACGCTCTTCAATATCGAATTTGGAATAGAATAAATCGTACTTCATCTCAAGGCGATCAGTAGGTAACCACTGCAACACGGTCATTGCGCCGAGGCGTTGATTATTACCGCCTTTCGTTGCAGTTTGTGCGCCCCAGGGAGCGGCTTCCGGCACGCCATTGCCATTGGCATCACCTTGGTCAGCAGTGACATTATTATATTCCCATGAGGTCACGTCTTTTTGAATAGATGGCTGATCCTGAACGGCAATGCCAAAGGCATAACCAAAGGTGTCAGAAACTGGATCGATGTAACTGAAATTAGCCCGGTAGCCATCACTATCTGCGGTGGGTATATCGTCCGCAAGGGGATACTGCATGATATGACCGCTGACATTCAGCAGGCTTTCTTCTTTATCCAAAGGCTCCACAAATTGCATGTCGACGAGTCCCGAAATGCCGCCTTCAATATTTTTTGCCAGTGGACTTTTATATACTTCAACTGAACTAATCAATTCCGCAGGGAATTGTTCGTAACGCACGCTGCGGCTAGGCTCGCCGCTGACAATTTCACGACCATTCATGGTGGCCAGATTTAAGCGCGGTCCCATTCCCCGTATAGATATTTGGCTGGCGTTGCCACGATCTCGGTCGGCTGCAATACCTGGTAAGCGGGCAAGGGCATCGGTAATTGTGACGTCAGGTAGCTGACCAAGGTCATCCGTTGAGATTATTTCAACGGTTGAGTCGGCTAATTTCTTATATTGCAATGACCGCGTCAGGGTATTACCAAAACCGCGTACGGTAATGACTTCTGCTTCAATGGCATCGGTATCAGTTTCTGTATTTTCAGTCTCTTGTGCGTTCGCTGCTGATACATTTAAGCACTCTGCGAGTGCCATTGCAGCAAGGCTTAATTTAAACGGTGTCCTCATCCAGTTACCTCCTAAGGTAAAGGCTTTCATGTGTGTCAAAAAAATTGTTTGAGTGCATGAGCATTGATGTCAAAAGGGGCGCAGACATTTGCCCGTCGGTGTTTTCTCATGCCATAACAACTTTATAACATATGAGGGTAAACGTTTACCATGAAAAACTGAAAAAATTTACCCTGAATTATTTCTTTCGCTATTATTAAAGGGGGTGGGGGAGGGAAAATGCTTACCTTTTTGGGTAAGGGAGGCTTTTCTCTTACGTATCTAATTCCACAAATACGCCCGGAAGCCTGAGAAATACGGAGGGCTATATTGTGTGCTTAATGGGCGACGAAAGTGAAATGGCTTTGCCTGGGAGTGTGCTGCATCTGCTTGAACAGTTTTGGATTGTCGAATGGCAACTACCAGCCGGTGATACCCATACTTAGCAAGATCTACCCTATCCGAATTTTCTTTTAGTCATCGACAAGAGGGGGGCCAATTTGCGGCCCGGTTAGCAAGGTGTTCACTTATACGATGAGCGGTACCGGCAAAGTTATTAGCGTTATGATTAAACGGTTGCCATTGCTTGATTAATTGAAATAAAGTTTGTGCTGTAGACTAGGATTTTCACAATGATTATCCCCCGATAATTAAATTTCGGGCAGTATAAATCCTGCAGTAAAAGACAACCATATGATTTAAATTAAAGCTATGTTCAATTTTCAGAACTTTGGGAACAAGTTGTTTGATTTTTGTCACTTCGGCGGCGCGTGCTAAGACGCAGATGACTGCGCCAATTTATATATCCCGGGTAAAAGCCGTCAATTCCAGATTAAAATCAATTGTGCAACTTACCAGGCGTGGTTACTAAAAACAGGCGTTGAGTCTTGAGACCTTTACCACTAACGACAACCCTGATATCGCCTAATTCTCCGTTCGACTGAATAATTGCCTGTAGCTTGCCGCGAAATGTTTTGCGCTGTGATTGCTTAAAACTTGCCGCTGAGCGTGGGTTCCCATTGCCCAGGGCAATAAGGGTTGCGGCACCTGACACATTCACCGTCAACGCTTGATCGTAGTCCCAGTGATAGACTTCCCGGCCCTTTGCATCCACTAACCGGATGTCCAGATATAAAATGTCAGTCCCATTCGCCTGAAGGCTGTTTTGTTCAGGGGTAATGGTTGTTGTGGCAGGGCGGGAGCTGCTTAAGAGACGCCACGTTGCCATTACCTCACCATCACTGTTTAATCCTCGCGCAAGCAGCTCTCCTGGTTGATAGGGAACCTTAAACTGTGCGGTATACTGCTGCTGTTTGCTGGTGGGCAGCGTTCCGTAACTGCGGTCATTCACCAACAACTCTACTTGCGGGTACACCGAATATACAGTGACATTTACCGGCTTGCCCTGCTGTTCAGGCCAGGTCCAGTTAGGGTGAATGTCCGGGTAAGTCCAGTAATCATACCATTGTGGATCAGGCGTAGGTGACAGCGAAGGGTGAGGCGCTTCAACAAAGGCCGATACCGTGTACTGGCCGGTATTCCACAACACCTGTCGATAATAGGCTGCCGGACGCATATTGCCGAGTACGTCTATTTCGCCGGTGTAGGCCAGTGTCCACGGGTAATCGGCAAGGCCTGCCCATTCTGGCGCGTAGCCTGTCCAGCCGATGGAAGCTTCGCCCATATAATCCCAGCCGGTCCACACAAAGTCACCAATAACATAGGGATATTCCTCTACCAGTTGCCAGTAATCGAAGGCCTCTTTTGAGTAGGTTTCTGAGCCATACATAAAGCGGGCCCTGCCGGCCTCATAGTCATTCACGTAATTGTGCGGTTGGTAGTTGTAGCCAACTACATCAAAGTTCGCAATAAACTGCGCTGCCGATTCACCTGAGGTATTGGTGCCAATGGTCACCGGACGGCTGTTATCCAGGGCTTTTACTTGCTCAACCAGTTGTTTGGCCGTGCGAGCGCCTAATGCTGATTCTTGTTCCGGTATTTCATTACCCACGCTCCACATAATAATGCTGGGGTGATTGACGTCACGCTGAATAAACCGCCTTAAATCGGCTCGCCAATCCTGTTTAAACACGGCTGAATAATCGTTGATGTTGTCCCATTTATGTTGGTTCCAGCTGTCAAAAGCTTCGCTGATAACCAGTAACCCGTGCTTGTCTGCAGCGCGTAAAAACGCACTCGATGGCGGGTTATGTGCAGAGCGTACGGCGTTGTAACCAGCGGCAATGATGGTTTTTACTTTGCGGGCTTCAGCCTGTGGGTGGGCTGCGGCCCCCAGTGAATAGTTATCGTGGTGAATGTTCATGCCGCGTAAAGTGATTGGCATACCGTTTAATAACAATCCTTCAGTCTTACTAAGTTCAACGGTGCGCAAGCCAAAGGGAACGGTTTGTTGATCAATGATTGTGTCGCCCTGTTTGAGTCGCTGCACAAGCTGATACATCTGCGGATTTTCAGGTTCCCAGAGTACGGCATTGTTTACTGTCAGTGTACTGACAACAGGCAAAGTGTTCGCCTGATCAGTAACGGGAATCTGTTCAAAAGCCTGGCGTTTTCCTGCCAGTAGCACTTCGTTTTCCAGCACAACAGGATGCTTGAGAGTACCGTCAAGGGTGAGTGAAGTGCTGATTTGCAGCTCGGCGGATTTGTTTTGCACTTTGCGAGTCACCACCTTCGTACCCCATACCTTTATGTGAGTACGATGCTTTTTTATCAGTTGTACCGGGCGGAAAATTCCCGAGCCGCTGTACCAACGACTGTTCTTCTCATTGTTATGCACCTTCACGGCAATGATGTTTTGCTTGTTCGGCTGAAGGTGAGCGGAGATATCCACCTGAAAGCCGGTATATCCATAATAGTGTGTCGCTACTTCAATACCATTAACAAATATGCTCGAATTCATATATACACCACCGAAGATCAGGATATACCGATAGTCAGGCTCTATTCCGGTAAGTGTTTTGCGGTACCAGCCAATCCCGCCTGTTGTATATCCGGTGTCATAGGCCCCGGGAGCATCGTCAGTAAAAGGGCTTTGGCTATCACCGCGATCTTCAATCGACCAGTCATGAGGTATTGATACTGTACGCCATCCTGAGTCATCAAATTCAACCTGGCTAAACTCTTTGCTGTGGCCGTGATGGAACCGCCAGTTTAAATTGAATTCGGCGTGGTCTTCCGACGCTGCGCTGTATGGCACTAGCAAAAGTGGTAATAACGTCATCAGGAGGGGAAGTTTTCGTAGCGTTGCAAACATAAGGAATATAGCCGTTTTTGTTTTCCCTAATATGACATAAAATTTAACATTCAGGCAAATGAGACGGTGAATTTTCCTTTTGTTTTAACCTTGTTAATAAGGATTATGATACCTTTTTACGGCTGATGATTTCCTAAAATTATATAATTAACAGATATTTGCGCTTTCATCTTATTGTTGATTAGCGTTTTTTCAACTAAAATTTAAAGGGTAATTGTTACCCTTTTTTTGGGAAACCTCTTTCATTTCTTGGCGGTTCAAGCTACCCTGATGTTATTCGTATGTTAACTGGCTGTCTTCGCTTAAACAGGGCGTGCTGAACAGACGCCTGGCTCAGTGTAAAGCGTGATCAGCCATCACAGTTTGAAAGGTAAATTGAGTGAAAAAGTGTGTTTTCTTGCTTCCTTTATTGGCACTGTCAGGATGTGCCAAAGACACCAACCCACCAGTCGCATCGCAATTAAATCATAGTCAGGTTCACCATCAGGGAACGCTTTCCACCTCGCTAACGAATGAGGTGCCAACACCATATAGTTTAAATGCCGGGTGGCGGTTCGTTCGTGATGTTGAAGACAGGGGTGCACTGACACAAGCGAATTGGACTGAAGTAACGCTGCCACATACGCCAAAAGTTGAACCCATGATCGTTAATAATCAATGGCAGGGCACTGCCTGGTATCAACGCGCCTTACCGTGGTCAGATTCGTGGCAGGATAAAATCGTCCTTATTCGTTTCGAGGCGGCAATGAAAGTCGCTGACGTGTGGTTAAACGGTAAAAAAATAGGGCACCACAAAGGCGGTTACCTGCCTTTCACCCTCGACCTCACTGATCACCTGCAGCCTGGTAACAATACATTACTGGTGAAGCTGGATAATCGTGACAATGAATTGATTGGTCCCAAGCCACTATCTACATTGGATTTCAATACTTATGGTGGGCTGTACAGAAGTGTATCACTGGTTGTTAAAGAGCCTGTTCATATCACCGATGAGCAATTGGCGAATAAAGTCGCCGGTGGTGGGGTATTTGTCACCTATCCCACGGTAGACGAAGCGCAATCGCTAGTGAATGTTGCTACTCATTTGCACAACCGCAGCGCTGCTAATAAGCAGGTTACAGTGCGCCAGACGTTGCGATTCAACGATGAAGTTATTCTGAGTGAGGAACAGGGCATAGTTTTGCCTGCAGGCGCGGATCAAAAGCTTGAACAGCAGCTCACAGTTGAACAGCCCCGTTTATGGAGCCCTGACTCGCCAAACCTGTATGAACTGGAGACAACGTTACTGCATAACGGTGAGTTAATGGAGCGGCAAAGCCGCAGAATTGGTATCCGCGAGTTTGCCTTTAACGACAACCACGAGCTTCTGATTAACGGAGAACAAGTATTCTTGCGTGGTGTTAACCGCCATCAGGAATACCCGCATGTTGGTTATGCGCTGTCTCCTCAGGCTGATTATCGCGATGCAGTGCGCATTAAGTCGGCCGGCTTTAATTATGTGCGGTTATCTCATTATCCCCACTCTCCGGCGTTTATGAAAGCAGCAGACGAACTTGGGTTAGTGCTGCTTAACGCCATTCTGGGCTGGCAGTTTTATAACCCGGATCCTGCATTTCAGGCGCAGGTGATAGAAACCTGCCGGGATCTGATCCGTCGCGACCGCAACCATCCATCCGTGATGGCCTGGGAGTGCTCCTTGAACGAGTCAGCGATGCCGGAGGCGTTTGTTGCTGAATTAGATAATACGGTAAAAGAAGAGTATCCGGGGGCGCTTTCTGCTGGCTGGATGCATGGCTACGACATCTACTTGCAAGCTCGACAACACCGACTCAAACATTATGAAGAGCCAAGACAACCCTATAATGTGTCTGAGTACGGTGACTGGGAGTATTACGCCCAGAATGCCGGGCTGAATCAGGATGACTGGCAGGGGCTTAAAGAAGAGGAACGTACCAGTCGCCAATTGTTAGGCAGTGGAGAAAAGCGTTTGTTACAGCAAGCCACTAATATTCAGGAGGCTCATAACGATAATCTGCAGACACCGGCGTATGCTGATGGGTACTGGGTAATGTTTGATTACAACCGCGGCTATGCCGACGATATTGAAGCATCCGGCACAATGAGTGTGTACCGGCAACCTAAGTACAGCTATTATTTCTATCAAAGCCAGCGCTCACCGGATCATGAGAGTGCTGCTTACGACAGCGGACCCATGGTCTTTATCGCCAGCGAGTGGCAAAGCAGTTCCAGTACTGACATCCGGATTTATAGCAACGCCGAGGAAGTTGCGCTGTACTTAAACGATCAGCTTGTAGAGAGAAAGTCACCACAGCGCACCCGACTATCCAGTCACTTACCCCACCCTCCGCTTACTTTTAGTCTTGCTGAGTTTACTGCGGGGACATTGCGCGCAGAGGCCTATATTGACGGCCAGCAGGTTGCACAGCATGAAGTGGTGACTCCGGGGGAGGCAGAGCGCCTGACATTAGCGGTAGATACTGCTGGTGTTGCCATTGCCAGCGAGTCGCCCGATCTGATTTTTGTTTACGCGCAGTTACGCGATGCGAACGGCAATCCGGTTTACGACAATGGCATTCCAATCAGCCTGACTGCCACAGGCAACCTGGAACTGGTGAATCCTGAACCGGTCGTCAGTGAGCGAGGTCAGGGGGCTTTTCTGATGAAAACCTTTGGAGAACCTGACGGTGCAACAATTACCGTTGAGTCACCTGAACTCGGTGCGGCGTCGTATACGTTTTAGTGTTTGCGGGTAAATAAGCGCTACGGCTTGCTTTTAACGGCGTGAAGGGCAAGCCGGTATAGCTGCACTCTTATAAATGAGTCAGGGATAAGTGAGTCAGGCGGAGTGCGCTTACAATCAAATGTCACGCAGGCTTTGACTTGCAGTCAGTGCCCGCTTTACTATAACTTTAAAAACTGGATTTGAGGAAGATTTGTGGTAACAATCAGTGATGTAGCAAGGGCTGCTGGCGTCTCTTCAGCGACTGTTTCCCGGGTCGTAAATGGCAAGGGGAAAGTCGGTGACGCATGCCGCGCCAGAGTGCAAAAAATTATTCAGGAACTCGGCTACAAACCCAATTCTTCCTCACAGGCTTTTTTGCACCGCCAAACCATGAATGTGGGGCTCATTACTCCCAAAATTTCGATGGAGTTTTTTGGTAACCTTGCCGCGGGCGCTGAAGTCGCAGCAAGGGCTAACGGTTACAGTTTGCTTATCTGCAATTCCCTGTATGAGGAAGAGTCAGAAATGGCCGCCATTGAAAGCTTGCATGGCAAGGGCTGTGAGTCGATTCTTATGCACAGCGATTATTTAACCGATAAGCAATTGATCGAGTTAAGTGAACGCTATAAAGGGCTGGTTTTCATTAATCGTTACATTCCCAAAATTGCCAATCGCTGTGTATGGTTCGACAATGTGGCTTCCTCAGCACAAATCGTCGATTTGTTAGCCAGCCAGGGTCACAAACACATTGCCGTGGCAACCAGCATTTATCAGAACCGCGATCCTCAGCAGCGTTTGTTGGGCGTGCGTCAGGGTTTTATGATGCAAGGCCTTAACTTTAATGAAAACCTACTGGCGGAGTCCACAGCCAACCTCGAAGGCGGTAAAGCCTGTGCCAGAGAACTGTTACAAAGTGGCGAGCCCTTTTCGGCAGTCATTGCTTATAACGATTTGATGGCGGTGGGCGTAGTTCATGAGCTGGTAAAAAATGGATACAAGGTGCCTCAACAGGTCTCTGTAGTGGGCTTTGATGATTCTGCACTATGTAAAGCCTGTATCCCAACACTGTCTACTATCAAATACCCCATTGAAGAAATGGCCAACTACGCCGCGAAACTGGCTATCGATTTAGCCAAAGACACAGCCACACCGGAAAATAAAACCCACTTGTTTACATCGGCATTAATTGAGCGTGACAGCGTAGCGGCAGCGCCCGTTTAAGGGCAGTTTGCCATCAGGATGTTGGCTGACGCTACGTAACTGTGCGCTGAAAGGTAAACTTACTCAGCACCAACAACGCTAACCCGCTGAAAACCAGACTGCCAGCAACCAACACCAGTCGCATTGTGAGCAGCACCGAGTCCGACTGAGCTGCAGTGGTATCTGCATTAAAGCCAATAACATTGAGCAGTAAACCTGAGCCTACAAAGGATATGACCAGCGCCAGGTTTGCTACGCGGTTATGGCGTGCAACCACATAACTGTCGCTTAAGCTGCCCGTAAGACGTTGGTTTTCATAACAGATGTCTGCAAGTAGTGCCGGTATGAGTGTTGTGTGCGCTGTCCAGACCCAGGTTCCGAGTAAACTGTCGATAATAAGCCAGTATTCCATCCCCGGCTGATAAACAAACCACTTACTCACTGCATTAATGCAATTAACAACATAAATGAATTGCAGGGTTCGCTTCTTACCAAAGTGGTTGCCGGCTTTTACTATCACCGGAATAGCCAGCAATCCAAACAGGGCATAACCGGTAGAAAGGTAACCTTTCCAGATCGCACCCTGAGCAATGTCACCGGCGTTCACAAAGTAGACCAACACGTAAAAATCCAGGTTGATGCACACACCGATGAGACCAAACTGGATTACGGTAACGGCAAACAGCCATTTGACCTGGCTGTAAAGGGACGGCGAAAAAGGCGTGCTGGCCGGGTTGTTTTCATGGGCTATGGCTCGTTTTGCCCTGGAACGACACAACAGACCACTGATGCTTGAAAGCATACCGATCAGAAGCACAGATACCCATAAGCCAATGGTTTTCATACCCAGCGTAAGGGAAAAAAACAGTTTTGACTGGGCCAGCGGAAACAGCCAGAAATAGATGATAGAGCCGAGCTTTTCAAATACAGTGGTGAACCCCATTACGGCAGTCAGCTCATGGCTCTCAGAGGTTGACTCAACAGCCAGGCAGCGCACTACTACCGTCATGAAGGTAGCAAAAAAGAAAAAGACCAGTGAGCATCCAAACAGGTAAAGTATGCTGAGCGTATCCGACCAGTGAGTGGGGACCCGCCACATTGCTGCAAATGACAGCGCACAAAACCAGCCGGACGCTGTCAATATAACGCGATGGCTGTGTCGCACAGGTGAGAAGGTATCAATGACTGTCGCCGCCCATGGGCTGATTAGCGCTGAGAAAAAAACCGGAATGGTCAGCACCAGACCTAACAAAAAGGGGTCCACGCCCAGCGTCATTTGGTAATAAGGTATGGCCAGGGCACCGATCCCATGACCAACAAAGAAAATGGCAAAAAAACCACTACCCAGAGCCACTTTGTGTTTAAGCATGGTATTGGCCTGTTAGCTAAATCATCCTCGGTAAAAACAAACGAGTGTGCATAATCAACAGCTTACCTCATTTATATGCTACGACATACAGAAAAGCCTGTTGGCAGTGCAACAGGCTTTGTCTGTATAACAGCGACATTAATGGATTAGCGCTTAATTATCCAGATATTGTACGCCATTTGACTCGATATAATGTGCCTCTGAGATATCCACTCCTCGAATTGACAACCCGCCAGCATCCATTATGGCACTGGCAGCAGGGTTGACCTGCGCATTGTTGTCAAACAAAGAACGTGTGGCGGCATCGTCATCCTGCCAGTCAGGAGCATTCAACCAATTGTTGGATTGTGTCCAGGTGGCCCCCCAATAAAACAGGCCGGCGAAGCCATTAATATTTTTAACCGCATTGGTCAAATCAAAGAGGTAGTCATACTGGCCTTGTTTGGTTTGCGGATAAGACGTAGTGCTACCTGCATCACTGGTGGTCCAGTATGCAGCGGTTTCTACCATATATACCGGTATGTTAAAGTAGCTGTGCAGCGTGCTGATAGTGGTGGTGGCATCGTTAATTGTACCGTGCCACATTTCGTAAAAAGACAGTCCGATAGCATCCATTTTACCGCCGTTGTTGGTATAACTGGCATACCAGGACGTGGCGGCACTGCCCACACCAGCGTAATGAATGATGACCGGAATATTGTTCGACACGCTTTTTACGGCATCGTACCCTGAGTTGGTAAATCTCACAAAGTTACCCCATCCATTGTCGCTGATATTACCCAGATTCCATAGCATGCCGGGGTTTACTTCGTTACCCACCTGCACCATATTCGGCAATACGCCTTCTGCTGCCATCTGGTTAAGCACATCACGGGTGTAGTTATACACGGTATTTTCCAGAGTATTTACATCCTGATTAAACCACTCCGCAGGGGCCCAGTTCTGGCCCGGATCAGCCCACCAGTTAGAGTAAAAGATATCGAGCAGAATATTCATATTGTTTGCCCTGGCTTCTTTGGCCATAGCAATCACATAATCCAGATCCTGATGCAACGCATAGCTATCTGGCGGAGTTACCAGCAAGCGAATGCGCGCATAGTTAAATCCTTTATCGGCAAGTATTTCAACGGCAGTGTCGTTACTTGTGCCTGGCGCGGGTGACTGCAGTTCAAAGGTAACATCGTCAATGCTGGTCCAGTCAGAGTTTTGGGTATAAATGCCGATGGTACAGCTACTGCTGGTTACCTGAATGTTATCCAGCACCACTTGCGTCCAGTTACCCCATGCCGCAGCAGGAATCACGGTCTGGCTGTTCTGACCGCCGCAATCACTGGCAAACAGTGTGGCTTCATCGGTATTGCCGCCAATTGTATATGCTGACAGACGATACGAACCCGGAGTCAGACCGGTTATCGTCTGATAAGTCGACACCGAGTAACTGCTGTCAGCAGACCAGTGAGTTAGCCGGTTACCGCTGCGGCCGGATGACTCAATTATCTGTGCTGACGTTGTGCCGGACGTATTCCATCCACTGACACCATTTTCAAAACCTGGATTTGTTACCAGGTTCTGGCTCAGTACCTGGCCGGAAAATAAAAGCCCCAGAGCCAGGCCTGAAGCTTTGACTATCGACGGACGCCTTTTGTGCGCTGCCGGTTCAACGGTTTGAAACCACTTTGTTGTAAAGGTCATAACGTGCTCCATTCTGTATTGAGGGATAGTAGTTAGTCATAAGTCGAGTTAGTCATAAATTGCAAAGGGAAATCGATTACCCTTTAAAAAGGTATCCTTTACCTTAAGGTAATTCAACACTGTTCATACATAAAAATAACAAAGTGTTTACTATTAACTTGCGTAAAGCAGCTTCCCGTGTCTGTTTTATATTGTTTTAATTACTGATATTTAATGGTTTTTGTTGGTTATCTGGCGAGGTGAGGAATCTTCTGTGCGCAGCTAGCCCTGATGAAGCTGTTTAATAAATGAAGTTTACTGACGGTTTTGTTGCTTTACCGTTGAGGAATATACCCCAGAATATTTTTCATCCTGTTGTTTTTTAAATACTAAATCTTAATTTTATGCCTTTCTTCTTTATTTCCGGCGATGTTTTTCCGGTTAGAAATAGGTTATCTCTGGCTGCAAATAAAGAAATCAAAAAGGAAAATTCAGGTAAATAATTTGGTAAACGTTTACCCTGTGTGTTATAAAGATATTGCGAATTTGAGCAAAATTGTTAACAGGTCGGCTCTGGTAAGTGGTAGCAGCGGATGTATTAACAAATAAAAACGATGGCCAAAGCGCAGTACGGCTAAAGATATCGCACACGAGCGGACGATAATCGCCGGAAATTCGACACACAGCTGGTCTGTACATGCAGCGCAACTTGTTATGAACAGATCTGAAATATTGTAAGAACTGAGATGAGATGAAAATGATTAAAAGCAAAGTTTCTCTTGCCGTGCTTGCGGCACTGTCAACTTGTGCCTTAAGCCACTCAGCGCTAGCGCAGAGTGAATCTGGCGAGCAAAATATGGAGGTAATTCAGGTTAAGGGATTGCGAGGCAGCCTCGAAAAGGCAGCGTTTCAGAAGCAAACCTCAGATGTCATCCAGGACAGCATTGTTGCTGAAGACATCGGCAAGTTTCCCGATCAGAACGTGGCGGAATCACTGCAACGTATTACCGGGGTGTCTATTTCACGGGTAAATGGCGAAGGTTCACAAATCAGTGTGCGTAGTTTTGGCCCCCAGTTTAATGTTGTAAAGCTGAATAATCGTACCCTGGCCACTACCACGGGCAGCAGAAGCTTTGACTTTCAGGTGTTGCCCTCGCAGCTGATAAGCGGTGCAGATGTGATCAAGTCACCCACTGCAGATCTTACCGCCGGCAGTATTGGCGCATATGTCAACATAAAAACCGCTAAGCCCCTCCAACAACCAGGTTTTAATGCCTCTGCAACGGCAAAAGCCAACTATCACAGTCTTATAGAGGAGGCGACGCCCGAATTTGCCGGTGTTGTAAGCAACACCTTCGATGACGACACCTGGGGCGTTCTGTTTGGCGCCTCGTACAAAGAAAACAGCAACCGCATTGATAACTACCGTACATCCCTTTGGAATCAGTATGCCGGCAATGGGAGCGGCTATGGCTTTCCCATGGACGCTGGTGAAGTGCTCGGAGAAGACGGTAACCCAACTACACTGGACGGAAGCCGCGGACCGGGACGCACAATATTCAATATGATTGATGAGGACCGCGAGCGCTTTGGGGCTAACTTCGCGCTGCAGTGGGCACCCAATGATAGTTTTGAATCAACCTTAGATGTCCTGTATACCGATTTTCAGCGTGAATATCTGGGATCGGGCCTGCAGGTACCTAACCAGACACCCCGTTACACACGCGCGGTAGTCAGTGATGAAGGAACTCTGCTGGAGGCAACGATTGCTAACACCGACCTTGAAATGAATGTGGTGTACGGACTTGAAGAGTCACAAACCACAGCATTTGGCTACAACGGTGTTTATACCGGTGACCGGTTTGTAATTGAATTTGATGCATCTTATTCAAAAGCCGAGAGTAGCTATGAGGGCGACGATACGACAGCCTTGCACTACACATTGTTTGATGACAATGGTGATATTCAGCCAGGCGAAATTGTCCTCGACTATCGCAATGAAATTCCCAGTTTATCTACCAATGGCAGTCTGGATGTTACTGATTTATCCAAAGTGCGGGCAGCCTGGCAACGTTATGCTGCGAACGAAGCTGAAGATACGGTAAAAGAAGTCAAGCTGGATGCCTTGTACGACATTGATGCCGGGCCGCTGGTGTCGGTGAAAGTGGGCGCCTCGTATATTGATCGGGAGATCGCATTTATGAACTTTGGAACTGAGTTTGACCCGGTCACCGGCGGCGAAGCGTGGAATGGTGCAGGCATGTGGATTGGTGACGGCAGTACCTGGGGCACAGATGCGTCCATTGGTGTGTTACCCAATTCGGTGCTGGAATTGTCTGACAATAACTTTATGGATGGCGAAGGCTCAGGCTTTCCTCGTCAGTGGGTGCAAATCAGCGATCATCAGGCGTACCGCGAAGCAACCCAGGCATACCTTGAGCAAGCGGTAGCAAACGGTGATGACTGGCGCGCTGACATTGTTAACAATGGCTGGGATACGGTCTACGCAAGCCCGGGTGGCACTTATCAGAATCAGGAATCAATGGGCGCCCTGTATGCGCGCTTTAACCTTGAGGGCGAACTGGGTGACTACACCTGGCGGGGGAACGTAGGTGCCCGCTACATCGATATTAACAATACCGCGCAAGGTACCGCATCAACCATTGACCTGCTAATGATCAATGAGCAATCCTCGAATCTGCCTGAGTCGGTGGATAACACGGCAACGACGTCTGCGAAAGCGTCAGAAGTGGAAACCTCAGAAAGCCATTTCCTGCCCAGCGCAAACTTTGTGCTTAATTTAGAGAACGGCTTTATGATGCGCCTGGCTGCAGCCCAGACTATCACCCGTCCGTCGCTGGCCGATGCTGGTGCAAACTTAAGGGAAACAGCCGGTGTTGATAGCCCGACAGTCACTATTGCCGGGGGCAATCCTTATCTGCAGTCTTATGAAGTTGATCAGTTCGACTTCTCGCTTGAGTACTACGGTGATAATGGCAACGCCTATTCCGCGGCATTCTTCTATAAGGATATTTCCAACTTTATCTCTACCATCACCACTGTCGGTGCCTGGCAGGGGCCAATTTCACCCGATCTGGTAGAGGCTTATGCCAATCTCGGCCAAACAGTAACTTTTAATTCAACCCGCAAGGAAAACCGTCCGGGCGGTACTGTGCAGGGCATTGAATTAGGCTTGTTGCATAACTTTGAGTTTTTGCCGGGTTTAGGTGTACAAGCAAACTATACCTATGCCGACAGTGAAGACAGTGGCGCGGCGCCGATTAATCTGCCCTCTGTGGTAGAGCCGGGTAATGGCCTGGAAGGCTTTGCAAAAAACTCCTATAACATCATTGCCTTTTATGACAAAGATGCGATACAGGCGCGTATTGCCTATAACTGGCGCGATTCGTTTTTAAGTAGTCGCTCCGGAGACGGTATTCAGCCTGAGTATAATGATGCTTACGGGCAGTTGGATGCAAGCGCCTCATACGATATTAACGAAAACTTCACGGTGTCTCTGGAGGCGATAAACCTCACTAACGAAACCCGCTTACAATACTACGGTCAGCGTGACCGGGTGAGTTTGGTAGAAATGACCGGAACGCGTTATTACCTGGGGCTCAGAGCAACGTTTTAATCGCGGGTTGTTTTAAAAAGCTAAGCAATAAGCAAAGAGAGGCACGGGACTGCCTCTCTTTTTGCGCTATAAATACAGCGATAATTGCAGGTAAAGAGTATGCAGCATCAAAATGTTAGCCAGTATGTCATTGTCGGCGGTGGCACGGCGGGGTGGATGACGGCGGCGTTATTGTCGAAGGTATTACCCCAATCATCGGTGAGCATTACATTAGTTGAGTCTCCGGATCAACCGTCCGTCGGGGTTGGTGAAGCAACGGTGCCCTCATTTGTAGATTTTGTTCGCTTGCTGGGCATTAATGAGCAGGAGTTTATCGCCAGCACAGCGGCGACTTTTAAACTGGGGATCCGCTTTACTGACTGGCTTCACAAAGGGCATAGTTACTGGCACCCCTTTGGCAATGTTGGCGCCCGTATCGACGGTCAGAGCTTTTTTCAGCAGTGGCTGAATGCACGCCACGGCGGCTTGCAGAACGACTATACCGATTTTTCCCCCTCCGCGCGTATGGCAGAAAAACACCGTTTTTTTGTGCCGGATTCGGCAAAACCGACTAACTTAAGCCGGATGGGCTATGCATACCACTTCGATGCGCATCGCGTCGCAGACTTTTTATGTGACTATGCAACCAGCAGAGGGGTGATTCATAAGCGAGAGCATATTGATAGAGTGCGCGTTGACCGCACGCTCGGCACTATTACCGGGCTCACTACCGCCGACGGTAACGAAATTGATGGAGAGTTCTTTATCGATTGCAGCGGAGACAAAGCTTTGTTACTAGGCACAACACTGGGCGTGGCATTTGAAAGCTGGCAGCAATACCTGCCCGTAAATGGCGCGATTGTAGCGCAATCTGAAAAGTCCTTAACGTTACCGCCTTACACGGAGTCTATCGCGGAGCCGATGGGCTGGCGCTGGCGCATTCCGCTACAAAACCGGGTGGGCAATGGGCTGGTGTTTTGTGATCAGTACTGCTCTGTAGAGCAAGCAACAGCATATTTTTCAGCTTGCCTGAAAGACTCTGTTACGACTGAACCCAGACACCTTGGCTTTGAAACCGGTCGGCGCCAGGTATTCTGGGAAAAAAATTGCGTAGCTATTGGTTTGTCTTCAGGCTTTCTTGAGCCCCTTGAATCTACCGGAATTTACCTCATCATGCGAGGCGTCCTTAACCTCGCTAAGCTGTTGCCATCGATACCTGCGTGCCAGGCAACCACAGCTGAATACAACCGCTTGATGGCAGCAGAATACGAAAATATTCGGGACTTCATCGTATTACACTATTGCTTGTCGGACCGGGATGATTCCCCATTCTGGCAAAGCTGGCAGCGTCGTGCGCTGCCTGAATCACTGCAACAAAAGCTGGCCTTGTATAACACGCGAGGGGCACTGGTCCATAACGATTTGGATCTGTTTGCCTCTGACAGTTGGCATGCAGTGCTGGCAGGCATGAGTGTATTACCGCGCGGCATGGATCCATTGGTGGAAAACACTAATGTGAGCGAGTTAATAAAACTGCTCCAAAAATTCGACTATTCCCTCAATCACTCTGTTGAGCAACTTTTTCATCATAAGGATTTCTTAGCCGTTTATGCACCTGGCTGAAAGTACGAAATACTGGCTGAAGCGCGGTGTGACTTAAACCCGGAACAAGCTGCACAATGATTGCAGGTTTTGCCCGGTATTCACTGCAATCTGCGTCCATAATAAAGAGAAGTTACATGTTCAGTGGTGATTAATTTTGGCACCTGGACCGCCACGAGACGACAGCACGATTGAAGTTATTGCGCTGGATTACAACATTGAGCGCTCGTGTTTTTCCCTCGATAAGATTGAACATGCAAGCCCCGCTACCTGGTCAAACTATGAACACGCTATTTGCAAGGTATTATTGGAAAGGTTTTCCGACTTTCAGGGCGCAAATATCGCCGTCACGGGTAATGGGCAGGCAACATTGCAGAGGTAAGCAAGTCAATGACACAGTCTTACGTTTTTATGCGCGATGACTTTGAAATTACCGTGCCGCCATCGATTATTTGGTTGAGATTATTGATGAGGTGATCAGGGCAAGCGGAGTCGTTCGAATGACCGGAGGTGGCTTTGGCGGCTGAGCAGGCCGCTATTGCTCATTGGAAGAGGTGGTGAGGGGAATAACTTCAAGTGTGTACTGTTGAGAGGCGATTTCCTGCTTGGTGGATTTGCTGACTTCACCGAGCTTCATCTGTGCCGGGCCGGTAGGGTCGAGCAAAATAAACGGCATGCCGTCTATCATCATTGTGGTATCTTTTGTGAGCGGAGTCATGGCAATCGCCAGTAAAGCATGGTTACGTAACAGCACGAGTCGCATAGAGTTATTCGGCAGAAAAGCTCTGATTAAAGACGCAGTGAGTACTGACTTACTGTCGCAATCGCCGAGATTCTGATTAAGCACCGCCAGTGGTGGCGAAAAGCCAGATCCATTACTGGAAACGCGATTGGTCAGCTCATCATAGGGGATGGTCTGTGCCCAGCTTAGCAGCAGATTAAGGTAAGAGCGCGCATTGGATTGCTCATCAACAATATCATACAGCGATTGGGCTAACGGGATCAGCGGCAGCGTGCTTTCTTCAATGTAGCGAATGTGGTTGGGTTTAATTGCTTTTTGTAACAGGGGCGTTTGGTAATGCTGAAAATAACGCTCGGTCAGGTAGTTATCGAGAGCGGTCTCCTGGGTTTCCTTTAATTCAGTGGTCAGCTCATCGAGGCGTTTTTCATCTTTACCGCTTAAGCTGAACTCCAGCGAATCATGTCGGTTAATCAGCTTAAAACGAGCCTCTCGGGGATCAATATCCCGCGCAGCTTTGAGTAACTCTATCTCGACTGCCCTGAGTGCCAGTTGAGGATTGTAGTTAACCTGTTGAACAGGCAACTGCTGGCTGCTGTCATCGGGCAGTAAAAATGAAATTTTACGGGGTTTGTTATCGTGATCAAGCCAGGCAAAGGTGTACTGGGTTCCTTCTGCTGTGGCTGAACGGCGATAAGCCGTTTGTTCGGCGTGGGCAACATTGATTAAGCCGCACAGCAGGTAACACCAACTTATAAAGCTAATACATTTCATCGCGCGCAACTTAACCGAGTCATCCTTTAAGTGTAGCGCAATTTTTTAGCTTACGAATAGTCTAACCAGGCTGGCCCGGTTCAAACCAGTTAAGTTGTTTTTGCAGACTAACCACACCGCCGACAATGATAAGGGCTGGCGGCGCTATTTCACTTAACTGTGGATGATCAGGCATATCTGCCAACGTGCCGGTGATCACCTTTTGCTGGTGGGTGGTTGCTGATTGTACCAACGCAATGGGGGTCGATGCGGCTAACCCATGTTTAATAAGCTGTTCACAGATAATCGGCAAGCCGGTTAACCCCATATAAAACACCGCGGTCTGATTTGGTTGTGCCAACGAAGGCCAGTTTAAATCGATGCTATTGTTTTTTAAGTGGCCGGTGGCAAATACCACAGACTGCGCATGGTCGCGGTGCGTAAGTGGAATGCCTGCGTAACTGCCGGCCCCGGCAGCAGCGGTAATCCCCGGTACCACCTGGAAGGAAATGCCTTCTTCTATCAGGCGTTGGATCTCTTCGCCACCACGACCAAAGATGAAGGGGTCACCGCCTTTAAGCCGCACAACCCGGTTACCTTCTTTGGCATAGTTTACCAACAGCTGATTGATATCGTCCTGCGGAACGGTGTGGACACTTTTGGCTTTGCCAACGTACACTTTTTCGGCGTCGCGACGCACCAGTTCCAGGATTTGCGGCGATACCAGGCGGTCGTATACCACCACATCGGCCTTTTGCATCAGGCGTAACGCGCGAAAGGTCAGTAAGTCCGGATCGCCGGGCCCGGCGCCAACTAGATAGACCTGCCCTTCGGTTTGCTTATTGGCGGCAGCGGCAGCGAGAGCCGCCTCAAATTTTTTCTCGGCTTTTTCGTTATTCCCCTGAGTGACCTCTTCGGCGATGTCACCGTCGAGCACGGACTCCCAGAAATAGCGGCGGGCCGTTACTGAAGCCAGTGAGGACTTAACCTTATTTCTGAATCGTTCAGAAAAAGCGCCCAGCTTGCTGATATTGGCAGGAATCAACGACTCCAGCTTCTGGCGCATATAACGCAGCAATACCGGTGCATGGCCGCCACTGCTCATGGCAATGACGATAGGCGAGCGATCAATAATTGAGGGCGTAATAAACCCGCACAAAGGCGTGTTATCTACAACGTTTACCAGCAAACCGCGAGCCGTGGCCTCGGCATGGATTTCAGCATTTAACGCTTCGTCGCTGGTGGCAACAAATACCACTCTGACATGGTCCAGATCAGCTTTTTCAAAGGGGCGTTGATGAAGGGAAACCTGTGCCGAACTGGCCAGATGCCTGACCGTTCCACAGATTTCAGGTGCTACTACCGTTACCTGAGCTTCGCTTTTTAACAGTAGTTCGAGCTTTCGAGCGGCCACTTCTCCCGCCCCCACTATCAGGCAGGGCAGGTTCTGTGTATCTATAAATAACGGGAAGTAGCGCATATCAAACTCTCAGTGTTTCCTATTGCAGCTAGTGTGCCCCGTTATTTATATTATTCAAACGAATAAAAAAGAATTTTTTAGACCTTAACGTTATTTGCCGCGAGGTTTGCCTCTGCCTGCACCAGGGCCTTTTCCCTTGCCTTTTGCTGGTGGCTTATCAGACCATTCACGAAGCGCCAGACGTTGGCCGGCAACGCGAGTACCCTGCAGGGTTTGGCGAGTGTCTGCCGGCATACCTTCTGGCAAGTCTACGGTACTGAAATTATCATAAATTTCGATAGCGCCAATGTGCTTACTGTCGATATTCGCTTCGTTAGCAATGGCGCCTACGATATTGCCGGGCTTAACACCGTGTACGTGCCCCACCTCAATGCGGAAGCGCTGCTTACCTTCATCCGGGCGACGACTGTCGCGGGGTGACTTACGGCGAGCATCACGGCCCTTGCCACCATCACGGTCGCGGCGGTTGCTATTGTCGAAATCACGGTCACGACGGGGCTTGCTGTGCAGGTCCGGACGGTCTGATTCTTTCAGCAGTAAAGGTTCGTCACCCTGAGCAATCTTCACCAGTGCGGCCAGTAATACTTCCGGGCTGGCTTCAATCTCTTCGCGCAGCATGTCCACAATTGGCATCAGGTTTTCAATGCTGTCGTCTTTGGTGGCTTCGGAGATGCTTTGCTTAAAGTTGCTCAGGCGCGTTTCGTTTAATTCTGTGATCGACGGAATCGGCATGGATTCGATAGTTTGGCGAGTCGCTCTTTCAATCGATTGCAGCATGCGCTTTTCGCGGTGAGAAATAAACAGAATAGCATCACCAGTTCGCCCGGCACGGCCGGTACGGCCGATACGGTGTACATAACTTTCCGTATCGTAGGGTACGTCGAAGTTAATGACATGGCTAACGCGTTCTACGTCGAGGCCGCGGGCGACTACGTCGGTAGCAACCAGAATATCAATCTTACCTTGTTTGAGGCGATCAACCGTACGCTCCCGGGCGTTTTGTGGGATATCGCCATTTAGCGGCTCCACATCATATCCGCGTGCGGCCAGTTTTTCTGATAATTCCAGCGTGGCGGTTTTGGTGCGCACAAAGATGATAACCCCGTCAAAGGGCTCAACTTCCATAATACGCGTTAGCGCTTCAAGCTTATGGTGGCCGGCAACCTGACAGTAACGCTGGCGGATAGTGCTGGCGGTGCTTACCTTAGAGGCGATTTTGACATGCTTGGGATCTTTTAAATAACGCTCGGTTATTTTTTTGATGGGTCCGGGCATGGTTGCTGAGAACAACGCCGTCTGACGTTCTGCCGGGGCATGACTTAAAATCAGTTCTACGTCGTCGATAAAGCCCATACGGAGCATTTCGTCGGCTTCGTCGAGCACCAAAAATTTCAGCTGGTCGAGTTTAAGCGTGCCACGTTTAATGTGATCGATAACCCGACCCGGGGTACCTACAACAACCTGCACGCCACGCTTCAACTGGCGGATCTGGTTATCGTAAGACTGACCACCGTAAACCGGTAGTACGCGGATTTTTTTAGAGAAACTGGCGTAGGCCTGGAACGCTTCGGCTACCTGAATGGCCAGCTCCCGGGTAGGGGCCAGAACCAGCAGTTGCGGGTAGTTGCCTTCGATGTCCAGGTTAGCCAGCATGGGCAGTGCGAATGCTGCGGTTTTACCGGTACCGGTTTGCGCCTGACCCAACAGATCGTGTCCGTCCAGTAGTAACGGAATACTTTCCGCCTGAATTGGCGACGGTTTCTCGTAGCCAACTTTCTCCAAGGCTTGTAAGATAGGCTGCGGAAGATTAAGGTCTGTGAAGGTCAGTTCGACATTAGTGGTCATTAAATTACGGATCCTGAATAACTCGGATGGGGCATAGCAGAAAAGCCAGCTGATTATTAAAACACTATTATAGGCCAATAGTAGTGTGGATACCACGTCTGATTGGTATTAGTCGCTGCAACAATACGGAAAGTCAGAGAATCATTTGCAAGGTAAGCTTTATGAAAAGAAATTCATTGAATCGTAACCTGGTATTGGGTGCTGTACTGCTGGGAATCTCCAGCCTGTCACTGACCGGCTGTGGTCAGAAAACCAGTGAAGAACACGTGCTCGCTGCGCGCCAGTTTGTTGAGGCGAAGGATAACCCGTCGGCCATTATTGAATATAAAAGTGCCATCCAGAAAGACCCCAAGGATCCTGACGCGCGATTTGAACTTGGCCAGCTCTACCTGCAACAAAAAGACTTTGCGGCAGCCGAAAAAGAACTTAACCGGGCATTGGATCTGGGCTATGAAGTCAGCGAAGTGCTGCCGCTGATCACCCGGGCCTACCAGGAAACCAATTCAGAAGTAGCCTTGTCTGAGATTAACCACAATGTAGACGGTCTGACGCCGGTAAAACGGGCCGAGGTAACCTACTACAAGCTGGAAGCGCTACTGCGACTGGAAAAGAACAAAGAAGCCAGAGTCCTGCTTGAGGATATTGCAAAAATAGATACATCGAGTGTGTATAAGGGGTTATCGCTGGCACTCGGTAAGGTGCTTGATGACGACTATGAAGATTCACTGCAGGCTATTAACACCTTGCAGCAACAGGCACCGCTGAACAAAGACGTCTTAATGCAGCAAGCACGGCTGAATATGTATTTACGTAATCTGGATGCTGCCGTCACCGCTTACGATGCATATCTGGACGTGGCGCCGGATGATACCGAAACTAAATTTATTCTTACCGCTATCCTGATGGATGCCAAGCGATTTGAAGACGCGGCGCCATTCGTTAATGATCTGCTTAAGCAAAGTGCTACACATCCTTTACTCAACCAGTTTAAAGGCGTGATTGAAGCGCGTGAAGGCAATTTCAGCGTTGCCCTTAAGCACCTGGAAACCGCGATTCAGAATGGCCGAAACGATCCCCTGGCACGCTTGTTAGCCGGTTTCAGTGCTTATCAGTTGGAAGATTATGCTGCTACCACCCGCCACTTGTCGATGATTGCTTCGGATTTGCCGCCATCTCATGCGGCACTGCGGATGCTGGCTAACAGTTTACTGCAGCAGGGTAAAAATGAAGAAGCGACCGACATTTTGGCGCGAGTCGATGGCGAAGCTGAGAACGATGCCATGCTGTTTTCCAAAGCCGGCTATCAATTATTGCAGAGCGGGAATGTGGTAGATGCGAAAGCGATGATTGAAAAGTCTGTGCCAATTGCCACCTCGGCAGAAGACCTAACCCGCATTGGCGTATTACAGCTGTCGCTTAACGATGCCGAAGGGCTGGTCAATCTGGAAGCGGCAGTTGAGCGTGCTCCGGAACTCACCATGGGCCAACAAACGCTGGCAAACGCTTATATTGCTACCCGTCAGTTTGAAAAAGCGCTGGAAGTGGCAGAAAACTGGCAAAAAGCCGAGCCGCAAAATGCCCAGCCCTGGTTGGTAAAAGGGCAGGTCTATATCGCTCAGCAGAACTACCAGGCCGCCGAAACCGCCATTACCAAAGCTGAGGCGCTGGACAGCAATAACCTGAAAGCCAAAATCCAGCGGGTCTCGCTCGCTATGGTACAGGAGCAGCCTCAGCAGGCGCTGGATGCTATTAATCAGGCGCTGAGTATCGACCCAACCGATCAGGCATCGCTGGCGCTACTCTATATTGTGCAAAAGCAAATGGGTAAAGCCAACGAAGCAGTAAATACCATTCAGGAAGTGGTTGCCCGCAATCCAAACGACGACGTGCCTAAAACCATACTGGCCAGAGTCTATCTGGCCGAAAAACGCGTTGTCGATGGCATAGAGCTTATCGAAAAGGTAAAGCTTAACGATGATACGCCCGATTTATACTGGGATACCAAGGGCCGGTTACTACTGGCCGGTTCTCGGATAAACGAAGCAAAAGCGCATTATGAGGCCTGGCTGAGTGAACAGCCAAATCAAAAAACTGCAGTACTTGGCATGGCGATGATCCTTGATTTACAAAGTCGCTTCCAAAATGGTGTAGAGCTAACCGACGGCTTTTTAGAAAAACGTCCGGACCGGCAAATTGAAGTAGTTAAAGCGCATTTTCACGCCATGTTACGGCAAATTCCGCAAACCGAAGCCATTCTTAACCAGTTATCGGCACAAGAGCAGCAGTTGCCCTATGTAAAAGGGATCAAAGCGCGGTTACAGCTTTACCGCGATAACCCTACGGCGGCCATTCCCAACGCGTTAGCGGCTTATGAGGCCATTCCCAATACTCGCAATCTGTTACTGGCCATGGCGGCCCACGAAATGGCTGGTCAGTCAGACAAGGCGTTTGAGCTGGTTACGGCATTCAGAGAAAACAATCCGGACAACACCCAGGCGATGCTTCTGTACGCAGAGCGCCTTATTCAGCGGGATCGTAGCAAAGCCATAGAGGTCTATCGTCAGCTTGCTGATAAGCAACCGGAAAATGCCATAGCGCTGAATAACCTCGCCTACCTTGAGCACCAGGAAGGTATGCTGGACGATGCCGAGAAGCATGCCCGCCAGGCGCTTGAAGTGGTACCCAAAGCGCCTGAAATTGCCGATACCCTGGCCCAGGTTTTAATCGATAAAGGCGAAATCGAAGACGCTAAAGCTATTTACGATAGTGTGATGTCGGAGGAGGTCCGCAGTGATGAAATCTACCTTAACTACATTGAATTGTTATTAAAGATGGACTTAAAACCGCTGGCTAAACGGCGCCTGGCCGACCGCATTTTTGATGCCGCTGACTCCAAAGCCCGGGTAGCGGAACTGGAACAGCAATTTAACCTGTAAGCGCTATTAGGGTGATACAAGTGCCGACTTGTATCACCCCCCCCGCCACTGGTTGCTCAGCTTAGCCGCTAACTATCGCCGGGATCCGGCAGCATGCCCTGAGAACACTCAACCTGCTCTGTTTTTTGTGCCATGATGGTTAATGACAAGACAATAAAAAGAGAGCACCAATGACACTCATCAAATCACTACTCACGCTGACCGTGGGCATTTCACTGTTGGCATCGCCGTGTGGTTATGCTGAAGATTACGGTCGCGCCGTCGAGCCCGACAGTACCGT
Organism: uncultured Alteromonadaceae bacterium; assembly: GCA_950073835.1. Taxonomy (GTDB): domain Bacteria; phylum Pseudomonadota; class Gammaproteobacteria; order Enterobacterales; family Alteromonadaceae; genus Alteromonas. The sequence goes on along the minus strand of CATMRP010000004.1, from coordinate 468 downwards.
GGTCACCGAACATAAAACCACGATTAATGGCGACAGGGTAAACTATACCGCTACTACCGGCACACAGCCGGTCTGGAATGATGAAGGTGATGCTGTGGCCACCTTGCACTATACCTATTACAAGCGCAGTGATATTAAAGACGACAGTACGCGCCCGCTGGTAATAAGCTTTAACGGCGGGCCTGGCTCTGCCTCCGTGTGGATGCACATTGCCTATACCGGGCCGGTGATCCTGAACATTGATGACGAGGGTTATCCGCTGCAGCCATACGGTGTGAAAAAAAATCCTTATTCGATTCTTGATGTGGCCGACATCGTGTACGTGAATCCCGTTAACACGGGCTACAGCCGTGTACTGAAAAACGAAGAGGGTGAGCTGCCCTCAAAGGACGCCCAGAAAGACATGTTCTTTGGGGTTAATGCCGACGTTAAGTATCTGGCAGAATGGTTAAATACCTTTGTTACCCG
>CATMRP010000003.1 GCA_950073835.1 uncultured Alteromonadaceae bacterium | reverse complement strand
TGGGCGGCAGACTATGTGCCGGCCACGGTCGCCCGCGGCCCTTTTGCTATTGGTCTGCATGAAAATGGCAATCAGGTGATGGTCCATGTGGATGCCAGCCACCCCAAACTTTCCACCGAGCAGGGCAAACCACTGTTTTTACCCAAAGGCGGTAATTCCGACTACTTAAACCGCATCAGTGCCATACTGGCGGTGATCCATAATGGCGTGCAGGTCACCAGTGACATGGTGAGTATGTGGCACTCTTTGGAGTTGTTGGAGCCCATGACCGTAGACATTGAGCTGGTTGATGGCAGCAAACATACTCTCGGCGGCCATTTTGCCGTCAGCGAGGAGAAAGTCGCTGCTCTGTCAGCTTCTGATTTACACACCCTGCATCAGCACAATTACCTGCAGGGGCTGTATCTGGCGATGACATCACTGAATAATATCCAGACCCTAATCGACCTGAAAAACATCCGCAAACACCAGGAGCTACAGGCCTATGCCTGATAGTCTGGAGACCATCAGCACCCCGGTAATGGAACTAGCCGCGGGGTGCGCGCCAGCCGCTACAACGCTGGCAGAGGCTGCGCAACCGGTAGTGTTACGCGGTATTGCAAAAGACTGGGCGCTTACCAGCCAGTCAGCATCAGGCCCGGCCAGTGCAGCCGCTTACCTGAAGCCTTTTTACAATGGCCGGCCATCGATGATTTACCGGGCGCCTGCCAGTATTAACGGACGCTATTTTTATACCGACGATGCCAGCTCGCTGAATTACCAGAGTGTTACCGGTCGGGTCGATACGTTTTTAGATGAACTCGCCACAGAAACGCAGGATGAGTCACTGTATATGGCGTCGGCACCACTGGATAAGTTTTTTCCGGGCCTTAAGGATGCCGTGCGCTTTAGTCAGCCTGCGCAGCTAAACCCCAATGCGCAATATGATCCCCTGGTAAGCATCTGGGTAGGCAATAAGTCGCTTGCCTCCTGCCATTTCGACAATATGGAAAACATTGCCTGTTGCGTAGCCGGCCAGCGCAGAGTTATCGTCTTTCCGCCAGAGCAAATAGCCAATCTGTATCCTGGCCCGGTAGAACGCACGCCGGGCGGCCAGGTGATCAGCATGGTGGATTTTCATCAGCCAGACCAGGCTCGCTACCCGCGTTTTGCTGAAGCCCTTAAGCATGCGCAGATCGCCAAACTGGCACCGGGTGATGGGATTTTTATTCCTAGTATGTGGTGGCATCAGGTAGAAGGCCTGAGCCATTTTAACGTGCTGGTGAATTACTGGTGGTCGCAGGCCCCAATGCTGGCAGGCTCTGGCATGCCGGCACTGTTCCATGCCATGCTGGCCATTCGCGACAGGCCCGAGCGTGAGAAAGCGGCGTATAAGGCGTTGTTCGATTATTACGTGTTTGGCGATTCCCGCTTGCCTCATGCGCATTTACCCGAGGCAGGTAAAGGCGTACTGGGCAACTTAAACGAAGTCACCGCCCGGCGTTTACGCGCTATGATTATCAATCAGTTAAATAAGTAACCAGCCCATGACAACACCACCCAAACAAATAGTGATAGCCGGCGGCGGCACCGCAGGATGGATAGCCGCTGCAGCGCTGGCCCGCAAAATGGGGCCACTGGTGAATATCAGACTGGTGGAATCCAGCACCATTGGCACCATTGGTGTAGGAGAAGCGACCATCCCACCCTTACGTACGTTTCATAAATTGCTGCAAATAGACGAGCAGGCGTTTATGCGCGCCACCGCCGCCACCTTTAAGCTCGGCATCCGGTTTGAAAACTGGGGGCGCATTGGTGAGCAGTACATTCACTCTTTTGGTATGACCGGCCAGCAAAGCTGGCTTGCCGAATTTGTGCATTTTTATCTGAGCGCCAAAGCCCGCGGGCTGGAAGGCGACTACGGTGACTATTGCTTTGAGCTCGAAGCCGCTCGCCAGCATAAATTTGCCACCTCAGCGCAAAGTAATATCCAGTATGCCTACCACCTGGATGCCGGCAATTACGTAGCGTTTTTAAAGCGCTTTTGCAGCAACCTCGGCGTTAGCCATTGCGATGGGGTGATCAGCCAGGTTCTGCAACACGATAATGGCGATATTAAAGCGCTCAGACTGGCCAGTAGCGAGCTGATTGAAGGTGACTTTTTTATCGACTGCACCGGCTTTAAAGGGCTGCTGATTGAGGAAACTCTGCACACCGGTTATGAAGACTGGTCGCACTGGTTACTCTGTGACAGCGCCTGTGCCGTACAAACCACCAGTTCAGCGCCGGCCGCACCCTTTACCCGCTCTGCCGCACATCATGCCGGTTGGCAGTGGGAAATTCCGCTGCAACATCGCACCGGCAATGGCAACGTTTACAGCAGCGCGTTTATGGATGACAACGAAGCCAGCGAACAGCTTATGCAAAACGTTAAGGACGAAGCGATTACCACGCCCAGAACCCTGCGTTTTAAAACCGGCCGGCGTAACAAAGCCTGGCATCGCAACTGCCTGGCTCTGGGGCTGGCCAGTGGCTTTGTGGAGCCGCTGGAGTCCACCAGCATTCACTTAGTGATTATGGGCATCACCCGGTTTATGCAGTTGTTTCCTCACGGCGGCAATTATCAGGCGCTGACAGACGAATACAACCAGCAAACCCAACTGGAGCTGGAACGCATACGCGACTTTATTATTCTGCATTATCACGTCACTCAGCGCGACGACAGCCCGTTTTGGGAGCATTGTAAAAACATGACTGTCCCAGATTCTCTGCAAACGCGCATTGCCTTATTTAAAGAACAGGCACATGCCTTCCAGAAGCAGAACGAACTGTTCCGGGTAGACTCCTGGGCGCAAGTAATGCTGGGTCAGGGCGTTACGCCGGACTATCACCACCCTGCCGCCGCCATGCTGTCGGATGCACAACTTAATCAGTCCATGCAGCAGCAACGCCAGCGGGTGCTCCAGGCCGTTGCTCAGTTGCCTGCCCATGACGACTTTGTACGCCGTTACTGTGCCACTCAAAAAAAGGCCACAACTCTTTAGTGAGTGATACCGTATAAACCAAACATTTACCGAACTAGGAAGAGGAGATTCAATGTCAGTAAAATCGATCCCATCACGTGTGCTTGGCGCATCCGGGTTAGCAGTCAGTGAAGTTGGCCTGGGCTGCTGGCAGCTGGGTGGCGACTTCGGCCCCATTGACGAACCCACGGCAAAAGCCATACTCGAACAAGCCGTTACCGATGGTATTACCTTTTTTGATACCGCCGATGTCTATGGCGCCGGGCAGAGTGAAAGCTATGTAGGCGAAGTGCTGTCGGCGATTGCCCCCAATGCGGTTATCGCTACCAAATACGGCCGCGGCGAGGGCACCTACCCGGATGGTTATTCCCTGCAGGACCTGCGCGATTCAGTAAAGCGCGCCCAGGACCGATTACAGCGGGACAGCCTGGACTTACTGCAACTGCACTGTATCCCGCAGCAGGTACTCAGCGAAGGCGCTATTTTTGACTGGCTCCGTGAAGTACAGCAGGAAGGCCATATTCAGCATTTCGGTGCCAGTGTGGAAACCCTGCGCGAAGCGCATATTTGTTTGCAGCATGCCGATCTGACCTCACTGCAAATCATCTTTAACCTGATGCGCCAGCGCCCGGTCACCGAGTTGCTGGATCAGGCCGCAGCGCAACAGGTGGGCATTATTGTACGCCTGCCGCTGGCCAGTGGCATGTTAACCGGTAAGTTTGATCAGCACACCCGGTTTACCGACAGCGATCACCGTAACTTTAATAAAAACGGCGATGCCTTCAGCGTGGGCGAAACCTTCAGCGGTATCGAGTTCAATAAAGGTCTGGCACTGGTTAACCAGCTGGAAGGCTTTAAACCGGCGTCCCTCAACATGGCGCAATTTGCCATGCGCTGGATCCTCGATCATCCGGCCGTGTCGGCCATTATTCCCGGCGCCAGCTCAGCCAAACAGGTATCGCAAAATGCCGCCATCGCAGGATTACCGCCGCTCGATGAAGAATTGCATAACGCCCTGTATGAGTTCTATGTAAGAGACATAGAGCCACTCATTCGCTGCGAGGTTTAATTCTCCTTTTTTGCAGTCAGTGGCATGCTCTCCCATTGCTGTCACTGACTCGCTTTTCTTTCCCCTCTCGTATAACGAAATCACAATAGCAATAACCGATACCGTAATTTTAATTTCCCGCCAGATTGATAACCTTTTGTTTACAAAAACATAAGGAGAGACTGCGTGCTAAAACCACTTCTTGCTGTCGCCATTGCCGGCGTCTTTGCCACAGCATCAACAACCACCCTGGCGGCTACCCCTAAGCTTAATGATAAGCAGTATTTCAGCCAGCCGAGTCTGGATGTGGTTGTGTTCAGCAACTGGTACAACGGTTTATTTGGTGATTCAAAAATGAGTGGTGTTGAGCTGATTCATTTTGGTGAGCGCACCGCAACCAATGGCGATGTTAGGCTCAGTGCCACGCCCGAACAGTGGGACCCAATTCCTACCTTTGTGGAGCGAAAAGTCGATCAGGCATCGGGTACCATCAGCGCCACTCTCGCGTATCCGGAGTATGATTTTACCTACACCATTACCGCCAGGCCCATAAACAACGGCGTTGAAATTACCCTTTCGTCGCCCAACCCGTTACCGTCCGCTTTGGAAGGCAAAGCCGGGTTTAATATGGAATTCTTACCGGCCACCTACATGGAAACCAGCTTTCTGGCCGACGGCAAACCCGGCAGCTTCCCGCTCTATCCCACTGGCGTAAAAGAAATTATCGGCGAGCATGAGCCACAACCGCTGGCCACCGGCCAACACCTGGTACTCGCTCCGGAAAGCCCGCAAAAACGAGTGTCTATCGTGTCAGCATCACTGCCTTTAGCACTTTATGACGGACGCGCTAAAGCCCAGAATGGCTGGTATGTAGTGCGCGGTCTGTTGCCTGCCGGTAAAAGCGGTACGCTGGCTAAATGGCAGCTAACGGCCAGTACTGATAAAAGTTGGCTACGTGCCCCGGTTATTGGTCATTCACAGGTAGGGTATCTGACGCAACAAACCAAACGGGCAGTCATCGAACTGGATGCCAGTGCCATACTTTCCGGCGATGCCGAGTTATTACGGGTGAATCCCGACGGCACCACAACCACCGTAAAAAAACGCCAGCCTGAAAAGCACGACAACTACACCCGCTATCAGTATGCGGTGTTTGATTTCAGTGACGTAACCACCAGCGGTGTGTACCAGCTGCGCTATGGGGAAACCACCACCGCGCCATTTTCGATTGATGCCTCGGTGCTGGATAACGCCTGGCACCCTACCCTCGACCACTATTTCCCGGTACAGATGGATCACATGCTGATCAACGAGGCCTACCGGGTGTGGCATGGCGCCTCTCACCTGGATGATGCACTGCAGGCACCGGTAAATCACACCCACTTTGATTTATATGCTCAGGGCCCCACTACCGATACGCCCTACGAACCGGGTGAGCATATTTCCGGACTTAACGTAGGCGGCTGGTATGACGCCGGCGATTACGATATCCGCACGCAAACGCAGTATCACACCATTATCTCATTGGTACAGACCTGGGAAGAGTTCGGCCTGACCCGCGATACCACACTGGTGGATTACGAACGTAAGTATGTGGATATTCACGTGCCAGACGGTAAACCCGATCTGTTGCAGCAAATAGAGCACGGCAGTCTGGCATTGCTGGCGCAGTATAAAGCGGTTGGTCACGCTATTCCTGGCATTATCGTGCCGGATTTGAGCCAGTATACTCACCTTGGTGACGGCCTCACCATGACCGACAATCTTATCTACGATGCGGCCATGAGTGATACCGAATCGGATGGCACTCGCAGCGGTGTGTTTGACGACCGCTGGGCGTTTACCAGCAAATCCACTCCGCTCAACTACGGCTCGATGGCGGCACTGGCCGCAGCGAGCAGGGCCATGGCCGACTACAATCCGGCTCTGGCTGCGGAATGCCGAGATACCGCTATTGTCGCGTGGCAGGAGGAAGCAAGCCATGCACCGGATATGTTTAAGGTGGGTAATACCACCGGCGGTGGTCTGGAAGAGGAGAAACTCAAGGCCGCAGTAGAGCTGCTAATCACCACCGGCGACAAACAATACCAACGCGCAGTGAAAGACTTACTGCCATATATCGAAGAGGAATTCAATCGTGCGGCGGTGAATGCCATTCGCGCCATACCGCACATGGACAAGGCTTATGCACAGCGCATTCGCCGGGCGGCACAGAAATATAAACCAGCGCTTGAGGCCGCCACCAGCAAAAACCCGTTCGGTGTTACCATTACCGAGTACGGCTGGGCGGGCAATGGCACCATTTTGCAGATGGCAATTACCCAGTACTACCTGCACACTGCCTTTCCTGATTTATTCGATGCTGAGTTAATTTACCGTTCTCTCGATTACCTGTACGGCACTCACCCGGACTCCGACATTTCCTTTGTTTCTAATGTCGGTACGGTGTCGAAAAAAGTGGCTTATGGTATGAACCGGGCTGATTATTCGTTTATCAGCGGTGCCATTGTGCCCGGCGTGTTAATCCTCAAGCCAGACTTACCGGAGAATAAGGAAAACTGGCCGTTCCTGTGGGGCGAAAATGAGTATGTGATCAACGTGGGCGGGCTTTATCTGTTTACCGTTAATGCTGCCCTTGCGCTGGCAGAGCGCTAGCGTGGATAAAAAGTCAGTTCACCCGGGATGGGTGAACTGATTTATGATCACTCGTCGGCAAAATCCTCGGTATCAATGTCGGCCTGCGCGCCGGCCGGATAACGGGCCCCTTTCACCGTATGACGATTGATCAGCTCATCGGCCTTCACCAGCAATTCCGATGGCAGTTGCAGGCCACTGGCCTGTAAATCTTCCAGAAGATGTGCTTCGCTGCTGGTGCCCGGCAGTGCGTGAATGTGCTCTGCCTGCGCCAGTACCCAGGCCATGGCTAACTGTGCCGGGGTAATGTCTGCAGCGGCCGCCAGTGATGCAAAGTCGGCATACAACTGCTGATTAGCAGCCCAGTTATCGCCTTGGAATCGTGGCATCCCTTTACGAATATCACCGTCGCCCATGCTGGCTGGATCGGCGCCACCAGCAAGATACCCCCGCGCCAGCGGACTGAATGCCACAAAGTCTACACCTAAGTCTTTACAGGCATCGAGCACTGCGATTTCGGCATTGCGGGTCCACAGGGAAAACTCGGTTTGCAGCGCCGCAATGGGATATTCGCCATGGGCTTTTCGCAGCGTTTCAGCCGAGACTTCCGATAATCCCACAGCGCCTATTTTGCCTGCTTTAACCATATCACCCAAAGTCCCTACGCTTTCCTCTACCGGCACATCCGGATCAATACGGTGCAGATAGTACAGGTCGATATGATCGGTTTGCAGGCTGGTTAACGCGGTATCCAGAGTGGCTTTTAAAGTGGCCGGATGGCCATCAATAGTACGCTTGCCGTTAACGCCGGTCATGCCGCATTTACTGGCCAGAAAGATATCCTGACGAAACGGTTTAATCGCTTCGCCAACCAACTTCTCGTTACTGCCAAAACCATACAGTGCTGCCGTATCAAAATGCGTGACACCCGCCTCAAAGGCTTTGGTCAGCAGGCTGGTCGCCGTGGCCTGATCAACCTTTTTGGCATAGGCATGGTTGAGGTTCATACACCCCAGGCCAATTTCGGATACCAGCCGACCAGCCAGTTTACGTTGTAACATAGCGCTTATCCCTTCGGTTTTCGGAGTACAGATATGAATTACTGAGCGTTTAGCTGCTGCTCAAGCTCATACAGTACACGATAACAGTCAAAGACCTGGGCAACACTGCTATTCGGCTCGCGCCCTTCGTTGATGGCCGCGACAAACTCGCGGTCCTGCAGCTCAATGCCATTCATCGACACATCTACTTCAGACACATCAATGGCGTTTTCGCGGCCGTCTACCAGATCATCATAACGGGCAATGTAGGTGCCGTTGTCACAGATATAGCGGAAGAACGTGCCCAGCGGGCCGTCATTATTAAACGATAAAGACAGCGTACATACCGCGCCGTTTTCTGCCAGCAATTGGATAGACATATCCATGGCAATACCCAGCTCCGGGTGAATAGGCCCCTGGATAGCATTCGCCTTAACGACTTTGCTGCCTGCCTGATAGGCAAACAAATCTACCGTATGAGCGGCATGATGCCACAGCAGGTGATCGGTCCATGAACGCGGCTCGCCTTTGGCATTAATGTTCTTGCGGCGAAAGAAATAAGTCTGCACATCCATTTGCTGAATGTTGAGTTCACCAGCGGTAATCTTGTTATGCACATACTGGTGCGACGGATTAAATCGACGGGTATGGCCCACCATGCACACCTTGCCGGTTTGTTCCTGCACTTTAAGCACTTCCTGAGCATCTTCCCAGCTGTCTGCCAGCGGAATTTCTACCTGCACATGCTTGCCTGCTTTCATACAGGCAATCGCCTGGGCGGCATGCATCTGCGTTGGGGTGCACAGGATCACGGCATCGGCGTCGCTTTCCAGCGCGTCTTCCAGCGAGGTATAAACATTGGGGATGGCATATTCGTTTGCCACCGCTTGGGTTTTCGCTGCATCACGACCTACCAGGCCTACTACCTCAGCGCTATCGATATTTTTCAGACCATCTAAATGTTTGATGCCAAATGCACCTGGTCCTACGACAACAATCTTCATAAAAACTCCCGTTTCGTTACTACCGGCGGCGATATCTGCCGGCACGGTGTCAATCCGCCCAGTACAGGCGCATAGGGTTATCAATCAGTAATTTTTTCTGCAGTGCCTGAGTTGGCGCAATTTTGGGGATCATATCCACCAAATGGCCATCGTCAGGCATGTGCGACTTCATATTCGGATGCGGCCAGTCGGTACCCCACAACACACGGTCCGGAAAGCGCTCCACCACGGTTCTGGCAAATGGCACCACATCTTCGTAGCTGCCTGTTGGGCCGACTTTTGAGATGCGCTCCGGGCAGCTGACCTTGCTCCAGAAGTTTTCGTTCTCTGCCAGCAGCTTTAAAAACAGCGCAAACTCAGGGCCATCCACCGGCTGACTCACATCCGGCCGCCCCATATGATCCACCACCACGGTGGTAGGCAACGCAGTAAAGAATTCGTATAGCTCGGGCAGCTCCTGGGCTTCGAAGTAGATCACAATATGCCAGCCCAAAGGTTTAATTTTATCGGCAATCACTTTTAGCGCGTCGAATGGCAATGCATCCACCAGACGCTTCACAAAGTTAAAGCGAACCCCGCGCACGCCCGCTTCATGCAAACGTTGCAACTCTTCATCGGTAATAGACTCGGTGACCGTAGCGACTCCACGGGCCAGACCATTGGAGTGATTCAGCGCATTCACCAGCGCCCGGTTATCAGCACCATGGCAGGTTGCCTGAACAATCACGTTGCGGCTGAAACCAAGGTGATCACGCAATGCCCACAACTGATCTTTAGACGCATCACAAGGGGTGTACTTACGCTGTGGCGCAAAAGGAAACTGATCACCAGGGCCAAATACATGACAGTGCGCATCCACCGCGCCTTGCGGTACCTTAAAGTGTGGTACCGATGGTGACTGATGCCAGTGCAACCAGTCAGCATCTACAACAAATTGGCTCATCAACCGCTCCTGAGTATTGGTTGCCCGTTTATGCCTGTTGGGTAACAACCTGTTGATTGGCCGGACTTTCAGCGCTTCGCAAAAACCACCATGACGAAAAAGTACAATCGAAAGATAAAAATATACAATGTCGTTTGCTATACTAAAGCGCTGGCCCGAACAGTATTTACACTACAGTATGCGCCAACTGCTGCGCGCAAGCAGTTTAGAAAACTGCTAAACGCCATTAGTTTTTCCTATATCGAAAATGTAAAGTCGCATTATCCGAAAACAGCAAAAACCAATAAAGCTTATTAATTACGTAGTGTTACATATTTAATCCTGCCTTAAAAAAGCATGCTTAAGTAATTAAGCTTGTGATCATTTACGTTTTTGCTGGCGAAACTCACCGGCGGTAGTGCCTTCCATCTGTTTGAAGAAGCGACAAAAATAACCGGTGTCTTTAAAGCCTAAGGTAAGCGCTATCTCATCCAGAGTTTGCCGGGTGTAAATTAACCGCCGCCGGGCTTCACTGATCAGTCGCTGATGCACCAGTCGTTTAGGCGTTTGCGAGAGTTGCTGACGACAGATACGGCTTAAGGTAGACACCGAAACAAACAGTTTTTCGGCATACTCATCAATAGTCATGTGATCCTGGTAATGCTTGTCGATAAGTTCGCGAAAACCCAGCAGAATGCGGTTTTCACGGCCGGAAGGCCCGCTTTGAACCGCGTCGAGCTGGCGTTGCCGGGCAATAGTGATAAACAGCAGCTTTAACAACATCCGGATAGTGGTAGAGGCGCCGGGATCGCTGATGTGCATTTCGTCGGCCAGCATCATCAGATAGCTGAAATACCGCTCCGCCTGGCGGGCACTGCGAAACTCAATGGTTTGCGGCAGCCACACCAGCTGGTTAAACGCACTGACATCCTCACCCATTTCCATATTGGCAATCACATCAGCGTTGATGGATAACACAAAGCCTTTGGTGTTGGGCGCAAAGTGAAAGCCATGCACGACCCCGGGCGGTAACGTGACCACCCAGTTGCCAGACAGGTTATGTACCTCGTCATCGAGCTGCACCTGCCACTGGCTGTCGAAGGCGCAGATGATCTGAGCCAGATTAGCATGCCGGTGGGGCTTTATCTCCCAGCCTAAGTCGGCACTGCGCGACTGAATATCCTCCAGATGTACAAAGTCTGGCTGCATGCGCATAAAGGATTCGCCGTAGAGATCGTAAAACGGGATCTGCTTTTGCGTTGTGGTCAACACGGTTCTCCTGGCGGGTTAATGACGGCCACGGGCAGTGACAAAAAATTAACAAGTGAACAAAAAGTACAACACTTTAACAGATAAGTGAATAACAATTGTGGCCGGTGTCTTCCATTATTCAATCATCAGAATTGATTTGTTCACCGGGAGTCATTGCTATGAAGACAAAAACGCAGGTCGCTATTATCGGCTCTGGACCATCAGGCTTATTACTGGGGCAACTGCTAAATAAAGCGGGTATCGACAACATTATTGTTGAGCGGGTTAGTCCGGATTACATACTCGGCCGTATTCGCGCCGGTATTCTTGAGCAGGGCTTTGTCGACCTGGTCAGGGAAGCGGGCGTCTATCAACGCATGGATGAAGAAGGCCATGTGCACGACGGCTTTGATATTGCCTATTACGGCAAGCGTTACCGCATTGACCTCAATAAACTCACCGAAGGCAGCACGGTCATGTGCTACGGCCAGACCGAAATCACCCGGGATTTAATGACGGCTCGTGACGCTGCGGGCCTCACCAGCTTTTATGAGAGCCAGGATGTTCAGTTGCACAATGTGGCCAGCGACTCGCCGCAGGTTACGCTGTTTAAAGACGGCGAAACCATCACCATCGATTGTGACTACATTGCTGGCTGCGATGGCTTTCATGGGATTTCACGGCAGACCATTCCCGCCGAAAAGCGCACTGAGCACGAGCGCGTTTATCCCTTCGGCTGGCTGGGTTTACTGGCCGACGTACCGCCGGTTAGTGATGAGCTGATTTATTGTAAAACCGAGCGTGGCTTTGCCCTGGCGAGCATGCGTTCTGCCACCCGCTCCCGTTATTATTTGCAGGTACCGTTAACCGACAAAGTGGAAAACTGGTCAGATGAAGCCTTCTGGGATGAGCTTAAAAAGCGCCTGCCAGAAGACAGCGCCAGTAACCTGATCACCGGGCCGAGTATAGAAAAATCGATTGCGCCACTGCGCAGCTTTGTGTGTGAGCCCATGCAATGGGGCAATCTGTTTCTGGTTGGTGATGCCGCGCATATCGTACCGCCCACCGGCGCGAAAGGGCTCAACCTGGCCGCATCCGACGTTTCCACCCTGTACAAGTTGCTGCAAAAGCGCTACGCCCATGGCGATTTAACCGCTCCGCAACGTTACTCTGAAATTGCGCTACGCCGGGTATGGCATGGCGAGCGTTTTTCCTGGTGGATGAGCAACATGCTGCACGACTTTGAGCAAGGCGAAGTGAACGGTATGGATAAAGCGACCTTCGACCGCTTTATGCAGTCTGAACTGGATTTTTACCTGACCCACGAAGAAGGCCAGAAAGTGATTGCCCGCCAGTATGTAGGTATGCCTTACGAACAGGTTGACGCCTAGCGTATCGGCCGCAGGATGTAGTGTCTGACATTCATCAGGCACTACAATTTGCCCAGGCTGAATTCACTGTTACCACTTTGAATGACCAGGTGTTCATCACCGTTTTTATTAACCGGCCGGGCAATATCCACCCACTGATAAAACACATTTCGATGGACCAAGGCTTTGAGTCCACGGTGCAGCGTGACATAAGGGAGAGGCTGGTCTGGGTTACTGTTATCTACTTCCAACGGGTGACTCTCAGACAACACAGCCGCATGACCTAAGTTTGAAATCACCTCAATAGCCGGGCCTTCTTCGGTGTTGTGCGTTTGCCACTGAGTGATCACGAATGGCGCATCTTCAACCTGAATGCGCACTTTCTCCGCCGGCGTTTTAAGGAAATACTCGTCGCCCTCCTTAAGCAGTACACTGGCAAATAACTTCACCAGCCGTTCCCGCCCAATGGGACTACCCATGTACCACCAGCTGCCATCGGCCTTAATAACCATATCGATGTCACCACAAAAAGGCGGATGCCATTTATCAAAGGGCGGTGCTGTCTCACGTTGTTCCAGCTGGGTTGCGAGTTCGATCAGATTCATAAGAAACTACCCGGATATTTGATGACGGCGGTATTCACCATTTCCATTGCCAACCGAACACGCTCTAAACCGCCCACTAATGGTTTATACTGACGTTGCCGGTGTTGTAGAGACATTAACACTAATCCAGTCAGGTCGCACCTGTTGCTGGACTTTGCCCCCCGGCAACAATTTCCATTTTGCGCCTGACATTTCGTTAAGATTTCCCGTGTCCAAACGAAAGGCCGCCATTTCAGCAAGTGTTGGGTAACGTCCATTTTGAATTGGATAACCCGCCCGAATATAACGCTTTTTAAAGTTAACCCGCAATTCGCCAACAATTAGCTGCAAAGCGCCATCGGTATAAAACATCGTTCCAGAAGTCGTTACTGGTTTACCTCCCAGTCCCAATATTTGGGGGGCGATTTCGCTGACCGAAAACGTCACGACTTCGCCTGCCGACAACTGAACCAATTGAGCATACACTTTTTGTCCTAAACGCTCGGCAAGTGAAGCAGAAAATACACTGGCGGACTTATGATCATAGCCAAGTAGGTCGGGTACGCTCGCCTCTTCCTCATATTTCAACCCTGCCAACATCTGCTTAACGGTTGCTTCAGAAATGGCCGGCGATAGCTTGTCACTCCTTGCCCCTGGTAGTTCTTTGACTGCTATGTAATCTACCCCCTGCTGCCAGACAACGCGTTCCTCAGCACTCGCTGCAATTGATGAGAACATCACTACAACGACCATTATCCAACGGGTTGATTTTGTTTTTATCATGTTTAGCCTTCTTAATTTACATTAAAGTAACAATATTCAGCAATTCACATACCAGTCTGGCGTTACGGTAATTAGCAGCCCGACTGCACCGCAAACGGCACTTATAATTCAATAAAAATCAGAATATTAAAGACAAATATATAGCAGACTATGCACGCTTAGCGGGAGGCCACATTGGCGTAAGGCGATTTCATTTGTAAAAAAAATGCGACAATTGCGATGCTACAGCTGATGCAAATCAGCTCGATTCTGCTGCGCCCTGAATATGCTCCACATTCAGAAAATAAGAAAAAAACACATATATTCAGACACATAAATACAATCAGCAATATCTCTAAAAAATGGTGCGCCGATTGCTCAGGTAACTATGAAGCGACACTACTGCACAGTTTGAACCGCAGTGCGTGTCACACGATACTTTCATGATTAAATTAAGAGAATCGCGTATGTCTGAGATACCTGTATATCAAAATTACATTAATGGTGAGTTTCAACCTCATTCAGCATCTTATATCGAGGTCACTAATCCCGCGAACGGTGAGCTACTCTCCCGGGTACCCAATGCGGATACGTCGGAGGTAGAAGCTGCCATAACAGCAGCGAAGAAAGCACAAAAAGCCTGGGCAGCTAAACCCGCGATTGAACGAGCACAATATCTTCACAAAATCGCCGATAAGTTGCGACAGAACGTGGAACACCTGGCAGCAGTAATTACCAAAGAACAAGGTAAGGTTCTCAGTCTGGCAACCGTTGAAGTAAATTTCACCGCCGATTACTTAGATTATATGGCTGGCTGGGCACGTCGAATTGAGGGCGAAATCATCACCAGCGACAGGCCCGGTGAAAACATTTTTATGTTCAGAAAACCATTGGGTGTAGTCGCCGGGATCCTGCCCTGGAACTTTCCGTTTTTTCTGATTGCACGAAAAATGGCACCAGCACTGATCACCGGCAACACCATCGTAATAAAGCCTAGTGAAGAAACGCCAAACAATTGCTTTGAATTTACCCGACTACTCGACGAAGTTGATTTACCAGCGGGTGTTTTTAACGTGGTTTGTGGCACTGGATATGGAGTAGGCCAAGCTTTAACGTCAAACAGTCAAATCGATATGATCAGCTTTACCGGCAGCGTAGCTACTGGCTCAGCCATTATGGCAGCCGCCGCGCCAAATGTTACCAAACTCAACCTTGAACTGGGAGGAAAGGCGCCGGCAATAGTACTTGAAGATGCCGACCTCGACCTGGCAGTCAATGCAATTAAGGCATCCCGCGTAATCAATACAGGCCAGGTGTGTAACTGCGCAGAGCGAATTTATGTGCACAGTGCGGTAGCCGATAAATTTATAGAAAAGTTGAGTAGTGCGATGGCAGCGACACGCTATGGTGACCCAATGAAACAGTCCGATCTGGAAATGGGACCACTCATTAACCAGGCCAGTCTGGATAAGGTCATCTCTATGGTAAGTAAGGCGAAAAGCGAGGGTGCACAAGTCATCACCGGCGGTAAAGTTGCAGATATCGACTCAGGCTTTCATTACGAACCTACTGTTCTTGCAGGGTGCCACTCAGGCATGGAAATCATGCAAAAAGAGATTTTTGGACCAGTATTGCCCGTGCAAGTAGTAGCAAGCCTGGAGGAAGCGGTTGAGTTAGCCAACGCGTCTGAATACGGCCTGACTTCCTCGGTTTACACCCGAGATCTCAGGCAGGCGATGCGTGCAATTGATTTACTTGACTATGGCGAAACCTACATTAATCGTGAGAACTTCGAAGCCATGCAGGGGTTTCATGCCGGTACCCGTAAGTCTGGAATTGGCGGTGCCGACGGCAAACACGGGCTCTATGAATATACCCGCACCCACGTCGCCTATGTACAAAATTAAGTCTTATTGATCCATTAACAAAGCGCATTGTGGCGTTATACAGTGCGCTTTTTGCCGACACGACAATTACTAGCAGTTACGTTAGGGCTGCTGCCCTCTGTCTCACGACAGCCAAAAGGAAAATGAAACTAACAACACATAGTTCATATTATATTTTTACTGTTACAAACAGCGTTAGCCTCTGCATTTATAAAAAGTTTTCAACGGTATCCATAGCCTATTTTACGTGAAAGTTATTCATGACCAGATTAAAAAAGAAACTGAGCCGAATTCACATACCTATTTTTGAAATTAACTGCCCATACACCAATTCAGTTAACCAGCAGACAATTGAAATACTCAGCACAAAAATTCCAGCTAACTTTGACATGAAGAGAGCAGAGTTAGTGTTATGTAAATTAGCCATCGAAGATTCACTAACTTTTTTTACTGAGCAAAAACCTGACAATTCATTTGACGAAAACGCCTTTTTAATAATCAATTCAATAGATATTTATTCATCAGTGGAAGAAGCTGATTATTTTTTTCAGAAGACTCAGGCCTCCCCCCCTCAAAATAGTATTAGATTATCAGTTAACAACGCCAGAAATAATCACGTTATATTTATAAACAATTAAATTTAAAATTAAAAAAACCGCAGGTGATGCTGCGGCTTTTTATATACTCACAAAGCAATGAACAGATTAAAACGTCACTGAGATCTCAACGATAATACCGTCCCACTCTGCTCCACCAGCAGCACCGAATGCTGCAGTACCGCCTCCGGAATACTGTTCTTCCTCTTGCGTAACATATTCAGCTTTGAATAACGTGAAATCATTCATCCACCAGCCGCCGCCCAACTGCAAACGGCTTGCGGTGTTATTGCCAGTAATACCAACACTTTCGTTATCTGATTCGGCGTAACGGGCCGCAACATAAAACTCTGAATTAATCATATAGCGCCCTTCTACAGACCAAAACTTCATTTCAGATTCCTGTTCTACATAGCTGGTTTGAAACGCCCCCTGGCCATTTTCCCAGCTATAATCGTCTTTTGCACTCCCGTACAAGGCATGAAACATAACTGTATCGGTCATGTATTGGACATCAGCCTGCCAGATAAAGGCGTCAACGCCCGGCACAATCAACGGGTGGGTTACTCTGGCATTCGGAGCCGAACTGGCAAACTGATAGTTATCGCCGTCTCCCACAGCAATCAACGAGCCAGCGGTCTTCCCTTCTACAGCACTCATTTCATGATTGGTGGAAAAAACACCTGCGGCAAACGATAAACCATTGCTTAAATTATAGGTCCCGCGTAAGCCGTAGTTGTATCCTCGTCCGTCAGAAAAGTCCGCGAAAAAGTCCGGGGTCGACAACGTACCGTCCCAGGTAATACTGCTGCCGCCTGCCAGTTTATGTACCCCATATAGCCACAATCCTTCTTCTGCGGTGATCATGTCAACCAGGCTATTGCCAACAAATGGGTTGCTTTGCACTGCCGCACCATCAGAGTAGCGCAGGAAGTTCTGCGTGGTAGCGATCATATTACCCAGCCTGACGCCCACCTCCTGATTAATCTGATACTGTATCCACGCTAAATCCTGGCTGATAGCAGCGCTGCCGTTATTCCAGTCGTTGGGTTCCTCGGCGAGTTCGGCAAAAACGGATAGCTTGTCTGTCAACTGCGCATTAATATTTAACGCAAAGCGCAAACGATGAAAACCAGAGTCAGTGTTAGCATTGCCCGGGTCCGCCGCTGCGCCGTCGACTTCCATCCCCGCCTGCCAACTTTGCATCACCGCACCAGACAACTGAATCCGGCTTTTTTCCTGCGCAACAGAAGCCGGACTAAAATAAGTCAGCGCTAAGGCAGAAGTGGCTAGTACTATTTTATTAAACTGCATTTCATTGTGTCCCCTGTTTGGAATTTAAACATTCATTCGCAAATAAGGGATGGCAAAGAACATGCCATTGTAATTAAATTGTAAAAATTAAGTTTAACCATTAATTTAAAAGGAATTTTAAATCAATTCGGACTTTATAGAAAAATTATTTTTCTTAAAAATTAAACTAGTGTCGCACGCCAATTGCAGCATAATGCAACAATTAATTACGGCAATAAAAAACCGTTAATTACCTTTCGACAATTAACGGTTCAAATAATAAAACTCAGATTATTAGTAAATATCGTTAGGCTGTACAATATTGTATTTTTTCATTTTTCGGTAGACCGTTGAACGGCAAATACTGAGCTCTTCTGACACCGTTGTAATATTCCACCGGTGTTTTTTTAACGTGTCTAATAATAACTGACCTTCGTGACTGCCTGCATACTTAGACAAAGCCTTTTGTTTGACAACGCCAGTCTCTTGCTCCGTATCTAACGTATCCAGCGAATGATGATCGAGAATCTCATCTGGCAAACTATCAAGCGTTATCAAATTGTTTTCGCTCACCGCAGCGGCATATTTCAACACGCTCATTAGCTGGCGTATGTTGCCAGGCCAGTGATACATTTCCAGAGCCTGGCGAGCCTTTTCATCAATTTGATAATCACCCAAGTGCTGTAGCTCCCGTCTTACTACATTGGCAATAATAGCCGATTTATCAGTACGCTCCCTTAGCGGTGGCAGTTTCAGAGCCATGCCATTGAGGCGGTAGTAAAAGTCTTCCCGAAACTCCTTTTGGTCTATACGCGCTCGCAGATCCTGGTGGGTGGCAGAAATAACCTGTAAGTCCAAAGCCGTCGGCTCGGTGGCACCTAATGGCATTGTTTCCCGTTCTGCCAACACACGTAGCAAGCGTGTTTGCAGTTGCACAGGCATATCGCCAATTTCATCTAAAAACAGGGTTCCGCCATTGGCCAGTTCCAGCTTGCCCTTCATACCATTTTTATTGGCGCCAGTGAAACTGCCGCTGCGATAACCAAATAGCTCACTTTCTATCAACGTTTCAGGAATGGCAGCGCAATTTAATGCGATAAAGGCACCGTCGGCCCGTGCACTGGCATCATGGATTGCCCTGGCAAAGGCTTCCTTACCCGTGCCGGTCTCGCCGGTAATTAGAATTGGAATGTCTTTATCAATAACTTGCAGAACCTGTCGCGCGATTCTTTGCATCCGTGGATCTTCACCACCTAACTCGTTCAGTGAAGGATGCTTTCCTGACGTTAAGGGAGAGGCTGCTTTAGCAGCAGTCCGAACCGATGCAGACGCCACCGACCGGGAACCAGGCACCCGCAATGCCAGTTCAATCTCTTCCAGTAATAGCGGCGAATAAACCTTTATAACATTGCTACCGCCGTTTGTTTTGGTAAGTAACTCATCAATAGAAATACCAATGATATCTTGTAACCGGCTCCCCGGTAGCAGTTGATCAGTTGGCAGCAGTGACGAGTATTCAAAAAATGACGAACGATTTGCCCCGGTGATAACGCCTCTTTCGTTAACCGCTAATAGCTGCTCCTGCGCCAAATCGAAAAAGCTTTCCGCCGGACGGATATTCAACGTCATTTGATTACGATAGGTCTTGCGAAAATAACTGTTTTCAATCATTCGACCGTACATCATGACCATTTGCAGCGTCATAAACTGGCTGCTTCTGTTTTTGTCAGCGCCAAGACATGACGCGTTCAGGCAGCCACGTAATTCCCCCATTGGATCAAATATAGGGGTAACGGAACAACTTAAGTCTCTGTGACTGGGATAAAAGTGCTCATCCCGGTGAATAATAATCGACTCTTTTTCAACCAGACAGGTACCAATACCATTGGTACCTACCTGATCTTCCGCCCAACGCGCCCCGATGAGTAATCCGGATTCTTTGCTGCGGACTTTTTCCCGATCAGGTAGATTTGTCGCCAGGGTTAACCCTGTAGCATCGGTTAGCACTACCGAGTAGCCTGCATCGGAAATTCGCTTGGATAAACCAGTTAGCCCCTGCCGGGCAATATTTAAATAGTCTTCCTGTTGCTGCAATTGCAATCGCATCTCTGAGGACGATAAAACTTCAACCTCATTGGTCGCATGCGGATCAAGGCCGTGCTTTAGCAAGCTACGTTGCCATGAGCGGGAAATCGGTTCTGTCGGCTGAATATTTCGAAGCTGAAATTCGGCCGACATAAATGTTTCAGCACCACTAACGTCCATAGATTGCGAAGTTTGTTTCATCATTACCGTCGTACTCCGTTCTTAGTTTATTGCAGGCAATGTACTAGCAGCATCAGGAAATTCCCCTGGTCAACTATTCAACACCTTATCAAATTAACGTAATGATGCAATTTTTGTAACATTTTTTTCAAATTTGTATTTTTTCTTGTATTTACCGCCACATTGATGTGGATCCGTTTGCCGCCCCCCATCAAACAAAGAGAAAAATAAAACAAATACAATCACTTATTGTTTTTTAAGTGTTATTACTTAGTAGCTAAAAGCCCTGCAGGGAAGGTGCGGCAAAACGGCTCGGCAAATATTGGTAAGTGCGAGTCTGCCAACCGCAACCGAAAAGTGTCTCATTGTTGCACTAACGCTGCGACAGGTGTTTCTTCACTCAAACGACTTTCTGTACTTACTTTTTTCAACGAAACAGCACGCCCCAATAAACCTTTTAAAAATCAACATATTAAGAATATAACCATTGGGGAATGTTATTGGCATGTTAATTGATTTAGGCATTCTGCTCGAACAAAACGACTTTCAGAGGTAAAAAATGAAAAAAACTAGTGCTCCACACCTGAGCTACCTTAGTTGCTGTCTGGGGTTAGCAGGTATCATGGTTAGCTCATATGCATCAGCCGCCGGTCTGACCAAGCTAACAAAAGAAATTGAAGACTACACACCTGTCACGCAAAAGCGGTTAAACGAAGCAAACCCCAAAGATTGGTTGCTACCCAAAGGGAATTACGAAGGCTGGATGTTCAGTGAACTTCAGCAAATTAATAAAAAGAATGTTAAAAAGCTCACACCTGTCTGGACCTACTCCACCAACCTGGACTCCGGCCATGAGGCACCCGCCCAGGTCAATAATGGCGTCATGTTTGTATCAACACCCTACAATCACGTGATCGCTTTGAATGCCAAAACCGGGCAGGTTTACTGGCGCTATAAGCATGACAATCCTTATGATCTGTCGGTGATGCATAACACCAGCCGCGGCATTGCCTTATGGGACGACAAAGTCTATGTCGCCGGACTTGATGGCACTTTGAATGCGCTGGATGCCAAAACCGGGGAACGCATTTGTCAGGCGCAGATTGGTGACTGGAGTATCGGTGCTTATATCACCTCGGCGCCCACTCCGGTGAAAGGCAAAATACTGGTCGGCCCGTCTGGCGGCGAGTATGGCGTGCGGGGCTTTTTAGAAGCGATGGACGCCGAAACCTGTGAACAGGCATGGCGCACATACAGCGTGCCAGGTCCGGGGGAGCCAGGTCATGAAACCTGGAAAAAACAAGGAAAACGCCCCGACGCATGGAAATATGGTGGCGGAAGCATGTGGATGCCGGGTAACTACGATCCAGAGGCCGACATACTTTACTGGGGAGTGGGTAACGGCTCACCATGGCTCGGTGATCAGCGTCCCGGGGATAACCTTTATGTGGCTTCATCGATTGCCATGGACCCGGACAACGGAAAGATCAAAGGCCATTTCCAGTACCATTACAATGATTCATGGGACTGGGCCGCCATGAATGCACCAATGCTGGTTAATTTTAAACAAAATGGCAAAACGGTTAAGGGCCTGGTCTCACCTCAGCGTAATGGCTACATGTATTGGCTGGAGCGCAGTGACGACGGTGAAATAGGTTATGTTGAAGGCAAACCCTTTGTTAAAAATAACGCCTTTAAGTCGCTCAATAAAAAAACCGGTCGCCCTACCTACGACTATGATCATGTTCCGGTCACGGGTAAACGGGTGGATTACTGCCCTAGTCTGTGGGGCGGTAAAAACTGGCCTTACGAGTCTTATAATCCGCAAACCGGCATGGTTTATGTGCCGGCCAATGACAACGTATGTAACTCATTCCTCGGCAAATTTCAGGATGATGTTGAACCTGCATCCGGGCAATTCTGGGCTGGCATCGATATTCCCGACCTCGATGTTTACCTTGATGACCCTAACAAGGGTGTAGGTCAACTTCAGGCCTGGAATATCAATTCCCGCGAAAAAGTCTGGCAACACGACTTTGGCAAAACCATGAACTGGGGCCCTGTGCTATCGACAGCAGGCGGCATTGTGTTTGGTGCTGGTACTAACGACCGGATACTACGCGCCTTTGACGCCGAAAGCGGCGAAGTATTGTGGGAATTCCCGCTTAACTCAACGGCCATTGCGCCCCCTGTGAGCTATGAAGTTGATGGTAAGCAATATATCGCTATTACCGCTGGCTATGGCGTAGACGCACACTGGACCAACAGTGTTCTGGCCGACAAAGATGAATCTGGTGAATGGATCGCAGATGTCCCTGAGGGCGGGGTGATCTGGGTCTTTGCACTGCCGGATTAGGCCTTTTTGAGGTCACGAAAGTCGGCGCATTGGCGCCGGCTTCCAGGTTCGTTGTACATAAACAGATTCAATAAAGAAGTAAGAAGGTATCCTATGACAAATCGTACATCTGACAATGCCAGGCAATCCCGGTGCTGCCAGGCGGATTATGATGGACCAGATAATGGCTTTCGTCGGGACATGCTGAAGTACCTGGCCTTTGCCATTCCTATTGCCAACCTCTCTGTCAGCGGCAAGCTGTCAGCTGCTCAGAACCGACCTGAGCGACTGCCACCACAACCCGGCGACCGATTGACGTATTTCAGTAAAAGCAAACGCGGCCAGATTATAAAACTATCCGATTTGGCCGAACTCGACAAACAACAGCTAATTTTGCCCTACGACGCGCAGAATAACATTGTCCGCGACGGCTCGCGCTACAACCAGGTGCTGCTGCAAAAGCTCCCCGAGAGCAAGCTGTCCAATGACACCAAGGCACTATCGGCAAGTGGTGTGGTGGCTTATTCAGCCATCTGTACCCATGCTGGCTGCCCGGTTACCGGCTGGATGACAGACGAGGAAAACTACATGTGTCCGTGCCACCAGTCTGTGTTTAACCCCAAAGACAGTGGAGTTGTGATGGCCGGCCCAGCACCGCGAAACCTGCCCGCATTACCGCTCAAAGTTGAGAATGACGAAATAGTGGTGGCAGGCAACTTTAATAGTTGGATTGGCTTTGGTAAGCCCCCCAGATAACGGAGAACCCCCATGAACAACAAACATAAATTAATGCTTCCTGTTACCACTGGTCTGCTAATGACGTTGTTTTGCAGCCAGGCAATCAGTGCCGCTAAGCCAATGACAGGCGTGAGTTGCCAGGGCGGCTTTTTTGTCCGTACGCCAGATAAACATATTCACTGGATAAATGACGAAGAAGCAAAACCTGTACAGGTATACGCACAGGATGATGATATCTACGCAATGGCGGAATGTGGCACCGGAGTGGTTACCGTGTTCGAGAAAAAGCAGGCAGAAAAAACCGAGTATGCCGCTTATTACAGCCCGAACTGCAAAGATATTGGTCGCGAACAAGGCGAAACCCGCACGCTTTATCAGGGCGATGTAAAGATAAACCGCATCCGCCCGTCTGCTGATGGCCTGGAAATTCGGCTGGTGAATAACCAGTTTTTGCGCGGCAGTAGTTGCAGCGCAGTTAGCGCTATTAAGTAAGGCAAGAAAGGAAAAGGTAATGGGGCTCATTGGTCGCGGTAAGGTATATATGGTAACACTGCTGACGCTGTTCAGCGCCAGTGGCAATGCGCGGCTGGAAGCCAATGAAGAGCAGGCGCTGAGCAAACTGTTAGACAGCTTGAGTGATTCTTATGCATTTACGGTTGATACTGTGTCGCCGTCAACTGAAACACCAATGTTTCGGTTAGGCATGGAGCTGTTCTTTAGTAAATCACTCAGCGGTAATCAGGATGTTGCCTGCGCCAGTTGCCATCATCCATATCTTGCCGGGGGCGATAGCCTCAGCCTGCCGGTTGGCGAGTCACCGTATAATGACAATTGGGTAGGACCCGGACGCTGGCATGACTGGCAGCGTTCGGCCGATCCAAAAGCTGACGGTACACCCAATGTTGCCAGACACTCTCAAACCACGTTTAACGCGTCATTATACAGCCGCTCGATGTTTTATGACGGGCGCATTTTTGTGCTTGATCCGACCTTACGCTCCCATGGTGAAGATCAGCGCCACCGGACACCGGATAGTAATTTGTGGCAGGGCGATAGCTCTGCAGGACGCGATTTACTCGCCACTCAGGTGCGCTTTCCGGTGATATCCACCGATGAAATGCGTGGCCATACCTTTGCTGCCGACAGTACTAACGATGGGGTACGCCACGCGCTGATCGAACGGCTCAAACAAAGCGAAAATGTACAGCAGTGGCTGCAGCTCTTTCGGCAGGCCTTCGCCTCACCCACTGGCAGCCCGAATTCGCTGATTACATTTGCCAATATCGAAACTGCTATCTCCTATTATCAGTCTACTCAAATCTTGCTGGATGCCCCCTGGTTTGACTATGTTAACGGTAAAACCAACGCGCTGACGGCCAGTCAGAAGCGCGGCGCAAAGCTATTTTTAACCAGTCCGGATAAGGGCGGTGCAGGTTGTATAAACTGCCATACGCCGCCAATTTTTACAGATGAGAAATTTCATAATATTGCTGCGGTGCAGATTGGACGTGGTAAACAACCCAATGGGGAAGATTTTGGCCGCCGCGGCGTAACACAACAAGACAAAGACCGATACGGATTTCGTACTCCTTCACTACTAAACGTGACGGCAACCGCTCCCTACACTCACGCTGGCGCTTTCACGGATCTTGATGCCATCATTGCGCATCATTTGGCACCGGATGAGTCGGTTAGTCAGTTTGACTATAGTTTTGCTAACAACCCGCAATTGAAGCACGTTGCCGGGTTGCTTAGCGACAGTAAACAACACACCCAGGGTGCACTGGCTCAGCTTAACCGGGAGCAAGCCGCAGGCAGCAGCCTGCTGCCTGCCGGCCTGACCCTAACAGAAACGCAGCTAGACGATTTAAAGGCCTTTCTAGCCAGCCTTACCGATCCTTGTATTACCGATAGAGCCTGTATGGCGAAATGGGTACCTGATAGCAATGCATCAGCCCCTGACGAGCTCCGCCTCGTAGCAGAATTTCGCGGCCATATGCCTCCCCCTCAACCTGTAGCCATACACCTGGAGGCAACTCACACCAGTCTGCCTCATCAGGTCCCGGGCCCGGCGCTCCCTGCTGCGTTGCTTAGCGGTGACGCATTTGGCTGTTCCCGCTCTGCGCCGACGCATCAGTCTCTCGCCAAGTACCATAGCCGCCATCAAAGCGCCAAACGCTTTGATGAAGTCGCTGTGAGTGCCGGGTTAGCTCACAAACATCACATCAATTGGGAGAACTATACCCTGTCTTCGGCACAACGCCTGATCTTTAGCGGTGGACTGGCGGCCGGCGATATTGATGGTGACTGCTGGCCGGATCTATTTTTTGCAACCGGCGACGCGGCAGCAGACGTACTGTATAAAAATGAACGAAACGGCACCTTTAGCGATGTCAGTACAGTGTGGGGATTAACCAGCGTTGAACTGTCTAACGGTGCAGCCATGGTAGACATTGACGGCGACGGCGATCTGGATTTATTCACCTCTAATCTGCTACAGCCCGAACTGCCATCCATCACCGGTCAAAAGATGCAGTTGCCAGACTCCCAGCTTCCCACGTTATACCTCAACGATGCGCAACAAAAGTTGCATGTTGCCGCTGACATCGGATTACAAATACAGCTTACCAGTTGGTCTTTTGCTTTTGCCGATGTCAATAAAGATGGCACCGTTGACATGCTGACCAACCATTGGCGCGGCCCCGGACTGGGCGGCGAACAGCCAACCCACCTGTGGCGCAACATAAGCAGCTCGGAGGGGATCTGGTTTGAAGGCCTGGATACCGAGGCAGGCCTTACAGATTTGGTAGGCAATGCAGACTTTACATTTACCGCTAACTTTACCGACATCAATAATGATGGCTGGCTGGATTTGTTGTTTGCAGCAGATTTTGAAACCAGCCAGGTGTATAAAAACCTCCGCGACGGTACCTTTGCTAAAGAGACCCACACCCATGAGATTTCAGATCAGAATGGCATGGGGGCAGCCGTTGCAGACTATGATAACGATGGCTACCTGGATTGGTTTGTAAGCAGTATCTGGGATCCGAATGGCAAGCCGGAAGGTAGCTGGGGGGTCAGTGGTAACCGCCTGTACCACAATCACCAGGGTCGGCTGGAGGATGCAACAACACAGGCTGGTGTGGCCGAAGGGCTATGGGCTTGGGGCGCATGCTTTGCCGACTTTAATAACGATGGCTGGTTGGATCTATTTCACGTTAACGGTTTTGATCTGCCGCCACAACTTAGCCGCCACCTTGGTAACCCGCTGGCGTATCGTCGCCTGAAGCAGGCCATGGCTGAGTTTGAGAATACCCCGAGTCGGCTGTTTATTTCTAATCAGGACGGTACATTCACAGAACGCAGTCGTCAGTGGGGGATCACCGATACCTTTTCTGGCCGCGGCGTGGTCTGCATGGACTACGACCGGGATGGTGATGTGGATATTGTGGTCAGTAACCACGAACAGCGACCGGTACTGTATGCCAATCGTCACAACGATGACGCCAGCAACAACTACTTATCCATTACCCTGCGCGATAGTACGCAAAACACCCGGGCACTGGGCGCTAAAGTGCATGTGACTACCGGCAACACTACCCAGTTGCAGGAAGTACGCGCAGGCGGCGGATTTTTAAGCGGTGCGCCGTCTACCCTGCACTTTGGTTTGGGTGACGCCAGCCAGGCCGACATCATTACTATTGAATGGCCAGACAAAACAGGAAGTGTCAGTACGTTTCACAATATTCCGGCTAACCAGTTTTTATACATCCAGGCCGATCGGGGAACTACTGAGCAACGCTCATCTTCGCCCCCAACCCTATCGCAGTAACGAACAGAGGCAGTAACACGCTATGCGCTTGAATCAATGCTATAACTATCAGGACTTCAGAACCCTGGCGAAAAAACGCCTGCCCGGCCCAATCTATAATTACATCGACGGCGGTGCCGATGACGAGGTAACCATGCGGCGTAACACTGAAGCCTTTAATCAGTGTGATTTAATTCCCGGGGTACTTCGCGGTGTCAAAGATGTTGATCTGAGTATTGAGGTGATGGGTCAGCGGCTTGAATTACCTGTGTACTGCTCTCCGACCGCCCTACAACGGTTATATCACCACCGAGGTGAATATGCAGTTGCGGCCGCCGCCGAAAAGTTTGGCACCATGTTCGGTGTGTCGTCGCTGGGCACCGTGTCGATGGAGAAAATTGCACAGGATTTTGATATTCCCCAGGTGTATCAGTTTTATTTTCATAAAGACCGCGAGCTTAACCGGGCCATGATGGAACGGGCGAAAGCCAGTGGCATACAAGTTATGATGCTGACGGTAGACTCAATCACCGGTGGCAATCGGGAGCGGGATTTACGTACCGGCTTTTCGATACCCTTTCGTCTGACCCTGGGCGGCATGGTTGAATTTGCCCGTAAACCCGCCTGGGGCATCAACTATCTGCTCCACGAAAAATTCTCCCTACCACAACTTCAGGCCCATATTGACATGGACGGCGGCAGCAGCTCTATCGGTGATTATTTTACCAATATGCTGGATCCGGCAATGAACTGGCAGGATGTGGCTGACATGGTTGAATTTTGGGATGGTCAGTTTTGTTTAAAAGGCATTATGAGCGTTGAAGATGCCAGACGTGCCGTAGATATTGGCTGCACCGGTATCGTGATTTCTAATCACGGCGGACGCCAACTTGACGGCTCACGCAGCTCTTTTGATCAACTGGCCGAAATTGTCGACGCTGTAGGCAATGATATCGACGTTCTTTTTGACAGCGGCGTGCAGCGTGGCTCACATGTACTTAAAGCACTGGCGCTGGGCGCTAAAGCGGTGGGAATAGGGCGGATGTACCTGTATGCACTGGCGGCGGCCGGACAGCCAGGTGTGGAGCGGGTCCTTAAGCTCATGCAGGCTGAAATTGAACGCGACATGCGACTCATGGGCTGCAGCAGCATAAAGGACCTGCAACGGGAACATGTTCGCTTTCGTCCCTGATCCCCTGCCCGCAAAACGGCAATAACCCCAATAGAGCGATGACTGCGTGAACTCACCTGTTCGCGACACATCGGCAACTAACGACAGAATCAGCAAGGCCAATATGACTCAGCATCACTTAATGACCTCACTAACCCTACTTCTCATGAGCCCGCCTCTGCTGGCTGCAGCAGTAACACCCTCTGCGGGACCACCAGCAGTTGAAGATATTGAAGTAGTAAAAGTAACTTCAACGAGATTATCACGGGATCTCTTTGCTACCCCTGCGGCAGTTTCGCTACTCGATGCCCGGCAGGAACTGCAACTGCAGGAAGCACTGCAGTTAGACGAAGCGCTTCAATTTGTGCCTGGCGTATATTTTCAGAATCGCTATAACTTTGCTCAAAACCTGCGGATATCCATCCGCGGTTTCGGTTCGCGCGCTCCGTTTGGTGTGCGCGGCCTGCAATTGCAGGTTGATGACATCCCTTACACATTGCCTGATGGCCAAACCCAGGTGGATGATATCGATTTAAACAGCGTCGAACAATTACAGGTTATCCGGGGCGCAGCAGCGGTGCAGTACGGTAATGGTGCTGGCGGTGCAATTGATATCACCACTGTGACCGGCGATAGCCTGCAAGGAGTTAATGCCAGCCTGAATGTCGGCAGCCATGATTTTTATAAAGTAAACCTGCAGGCTGGCACCAGCGAGAACGACATCGACGCGGTTATCAGCATGAGCCACCTTAACTTTGCCGGCTACCGCGAACAAAGTCAGGTAAAGAAAAGTACCCTGCGCGGTAAACTGCGCTGGGACCTCAGTGACACTAAAAGCTTTACGATAATCACCTCGCTGATGGATATGCCTGAAGCACAGGATCCGGGAGGCCTTACCGCCGCGCAAGTGACTTCAGATCGACGCCAGGCTACCTTTATGGCCAGCAGACTAAACAGCGGGCAGCAAGTGGCACAGCAAACCATCGGACTGGTATACCACGATAAGGACATCTTGCATGGCAGCTGGTCTGCCAATACCTTTGCTACCCATCGCAACTTTACCCAGCAGCTACCCTTTCCTGGCAGCAGTCTGATTAGGTACGACCGTTGGTTTTATGGCGGCAGTATTGAGCTTTCTCAGGACTGGCAGAACGCTGGCTGGCCAGTAAGGTATACCGCAGGCGCAGAAATCCGCCGTCAGGAAGACGACCGCACCCGATTTAGAGTCACTCCGGATAAAGTTGTCAAGCAGCAAACCGCAGATGAATTGCAGCAAGCCACTTCAGTTGGCGTATTTGCCATTGTCGACTGGTTGCTCTTTGACACCCTCACCCTGACCACCGGCGTGCGTTATGATGATCTTGCAATGTCGATAAACGACCGGCTCGGCCTTAGTGCGGTAGGCTCAGGCGAGCGCCACTATCACCAATGGAATGGCAACATTGGTATAAGCTATCGGCCAGGCACGCAACACCAATGGTACGCCAATGTTGCTTCAGCCTATGAGTCACCTACCTTTACTGAGTTTGCCAACCCGCAGGGCAGCGGCTTCAATCCCGTATTAAAACCCCAGGATACCTTGAGTCTTGAGCTCGGTTGGCGCGGCCAGTACAACGATTTAAATTATGATGTAGCGCTGTTTTCCATCCGCGTTACCGACGAACTCATTGCCTACGAGATTGACGGTCGGGCATTTTATGAAAATGCCGGCAAGACCAATCGCCATGGCCTTGAAACGGCCCTTCAGTGGCAACTTAACCAACGCTGGCAATGGCGTAGCGCGCTGACACTTGCCCGCTATGAGTTTGGTGACTTTGCCGCACTCAGCGGCGACAACCTGGATGGCAACCGGATGCCAGGCTTACCCCAAATTCAATGGGTTAATCAGCTCAACTGGCAACAAAATGCATGGCGAGTGGAACTGGAAGGTACATTCAGCGGTAACTACTATGCAGAAAACAGCAATACAACGGAAATAGCACAGTATTGGCTGGTGAACGGCCGGGTTGGCTATGATGTTACTTCTACTTTGCGAATTCAGGCCGGTGTGCGTAATCTTTTCGATAAGATGTATTTTTCGAATGTCAGAGTAAACGCTAATGCCGACCGGGAAGTAAGCAGTCGGGGTTATTTCGAGCCCGCCCCGGGTCGCAGCTTTTACTTCGGCCTGACCGCCCAATTTTAACTGCATAAAACCTGCACAACGCTATTACACGGTGAGGGAAGCGTGCAGTAAATTGCGCGCGAAACCCGCGGAGGACTTCCCCGACATGCTACCCATTGCCAATCGCTGCAGAGCTATGCACAGAATTGCCCACCGGTTTATAGCGCTGGATCAGCATTAATACAGTAAAGGCTAGTAGCGTTGCAACAATATCATTCCAGTCGAAGTACATTTCTGGAATGAAAGCCTGATGAACCTCCCACAACAACGCCCCGCAGGTAATACTTATAATGCAGTTGCGGAGTTTTCTGTTAGTCACAGAATGGGCAAAAGTAACGTAACCAGACACTAGGATCACCACATATAAATAGCTCATCACCGAACCCAGCAGTACATCCAGCCCGCCATGAATACCGGTGTAGACGTCACGATGTAATTTAACTGCCAGCGACAATATCGCCGACAGGGTGAACATGATTAAATGAATTGCTCTGTTATCCATTACAGCATCCTAACCAGAAATTAGCAGCGTTAGCCATAAATGATAGCTGGCACTAGGAAAGCTGTACTCAGGGTTAGAAAATACAAAATCAGTAGTAGAAAGTGCAAAGATTGGTTTTCCTACAGGGTTAAACTGTGGCCGCCTCAGTTTCATACTTACCGTGTTTATGCACCACATACCCTAACACCCCGCCAAAGATATCCATTAGCGCATGTAAGGCAATCACCACCCACAGCGACTCAGTAAGCACATAGATAATACCTAACACCAAACCGATAACGCCGGTTCGCAGCACATTGGCCCAGCCCTGATAGAGATGACACAAGCCAAATAAAAAGCTGCCCAGCACCAGGCTCACCCACACGCCCAGAGGCTCGGCAAACACCGCTAAAAAGAAGCCCCGGAATAACAGCTCCTCGCAAATACCGGCCGACATCGACACCCCGCCCGTAAACCAATACAGCTCACGCTTATTGACAGGCATTAACCAACTGTGGGTTTGCATGGCATCAAAGAGCTGTTGATACTGTGGCGTGCCTGGCTGAATTCTACGAATATGCCAGTACATATAAGCCAGCCCAGCCAGTACCAATAGTACGCCTGCCCAGTTAGGCCAGCTGTTTTGCCAGGTAAGCCCCAGACGCTCTGCCGACACAATGTTGAACGGGAGTAATAGCAGTAGAAAATTGGTTGGCAACCATAAAAACCCGATGGTTTCTTTATACATGGCGAGTTTGGTTTTACGCCCTGCGATAACCGCCAGTTTATTTTTATCCGCTTCCCACAAGCTGTACAACACCATGCCAGCCATCATTGCCAGTACCAGCCACTCGCCTGAATGTAATGTCATCTTATTTGCCCTCTCTCCACCAAAAATTGAGTAAAACCAGCTTAAAGAGTGGCAATTGATAAATAAATATATTAAAAATTGTAGTTACTTATACTTTTAGTTTACACAATGATTAATCCTAAAGATCTCGCCATATTCTGTAAGGTTGCTGAGACGGGCAATATGTCTCGGGTGGCCGAGTCAGAAGCCAAAACCGTAATGGCCATCAGCAAGCAAATTGCTAAGCTGGAAGCGCAGCTTGGCCAGGCGTTGTTTATTCGCTCCCGACGACAGTTGCTATTAACCGAGTTTGGCAAAGCGTTTAAGCACAAAAGCGAGGCTTTACTGGAACAACACCAGGCGCTGATGCAATGGAGCCACACCAAAGCCACGGTAGTCAGCGGCGAGTTGAGAGTGCTGTGCCAGAGCAATGAGGTAGTAACGGAAACCCTGGTGCCCTGGATGGCCGAATTTACTGCGCAATATCCAGAGCTCACCCTGTCGCTGGATGTGAAAGAATCGCTGATCAATATTCGCGATGACGACTATGATGTGTTCTGGTCGGTAGGTGATTACCTGGGCGGCAGATACCCGGGATTAAAACGCCGCTCCATCTGGAAAACCCGATACGGGGTATTTGCCTCCCCGGCTTATCTTAAAGCTCATGGTACGCCCGACCACCCGGACCAATTGGCAGAGCATAAGGTAATCGGTTATCTGTATAACCAACCGAGCAACGTACTGGTGCTGCAAGACAGTAACGGCGAGCACATTTACGCCACACCGCACTGCCAGATAAAAACCGTAGCCGGCATGGTAGAACTGGCCGAAGCAGGCCTGGGGCTCATAAACGCACCGGTGGAATCCGGCCACATTCAACGCCTGCTACAGCAAAATAAACTCGCCCCGGTGCTACAAGACTATTGGTGGCAGGATGCCGAGGTTTGCGCCTATTACCACCCATCAACACCTACACAGGCAAAGGTACGGGTATTTCTGGATTTCTTTTTGGCCAAGCGGGAAGAGTGGCAGTTTTAAGTAGGCCATACTCAAACGGCATTAGGGAATATTTAACGCATTTGCCTTAAGAGTCGGTGATCTATTGAGTAATAAATTGACGAGTTTAACTCCTGACTCATTCTCGTATACAGGGTCATGTATAAATTTATTTCATTCAGAATTTTGTATATTAAAATTTTATACACATTTATGAATAAAATTGCTTTATCCTTATTTCTGTATAAAATCTATTTATACAATATAGTGCATAAGAGATTACTGTGAAGATAAACACGCCAAAAGATCTAAGTGCCGTTATCAGGGACAGCAGAAAGTCTAAAGGCTGGACGCAAGCTAATTTAGCTAAGCGTATCGGCGTCTATCAAAGGGATATTTCTAACTACGAAACAAAGTCTGAAAAAGTCTCTGTCGAGATGCTGATCAAACTTTGTGCGGCGCTGGACTTAGAATTGAATATCGGCAATCAGCCCAATAAAGAAGTGTCTGCAACGGCCGCGCCTTACGCGAAGAAATCACTGAGATTCTAATGGGGCGAAAATCACATACCCGCACACTCTACTGCTCTATGAACGGATTTCCGGTAGGTGAGTTGTATTTAAAAAATGGCCGTATGAGCTTTAAATACTCCCCGGAGTGGTTAGACGTAGACGGCGGCCGTGCCATCTCTCTTAGCTTGCCTATGCAAAGGGCAGAGATAACAGGAGATGCAGTACATGCTTATTTTGACAAT
This sequence comes from uncultured Alteromonadaceae bacterium, assembly GCA_950073835.1. Taxonomy (GTDB): domain Bacteria; phylum Pseudomonadota; class Gammaproteobacteria; order Enterobacterales; family Alteromonadaceae; genus Alteromonas. The sequence continues at coordinate 46,599 of CATMRP010000003.1, read as the reverse complement.
TTACTACCCGATACAACCACCATCAGAGAGCATATGAAAGACCGCTTAGGTGCAGAGAGCGCCAGGCCCTTTGATTTATTAGCCAAGGTTGGAAAAGACTGTGTTGGTGCGCTCACATTCACACAGGTGCCTGCCACAGGAGAAATGCCTGCGCTCTCACTCACGCCATTGTCTGAGGACGCAATAGCACAAATTATCAGAGAGACCCGCATTGAAAAAATGTTAGGGATGAACTCAGATGATGATTTCAGAATTTCTCTTGCCGGTGCCCAGGAAAAGACCGCGCTTACCCTGTGGGAAGGCAACTGGTGCCGGCCACACGGCGCAACACCTACCACGCATATATTCAAACCCCCCATTCTTCATCACGAAAGTTTAGGAATAGACTTATCTTCAAGCGTAGACAACGAGTGGTTTTGCCAAACCTTTATGAAAAACTTAGGTTTGACCGTCGCAAATTGTGACATTGCGCAGTTTGAAGACCAGAAAGTACTGCTAGTGGAGCGCTTCGATCGCAGAGTTGAGGAAGATGTCATTTTCCGACTTCCCCAGGAAGACATGTGTCAGGCATTAGGAAAAGTGAGTGGCTCAAAGTATGAGGAAAACGGTGGCCCGGGCGCCGGAAAAATTATGGCGTTGCTGTCTGGCTCACGAAACGCCTATGAAGACAGGCTCGAATTTTTACGGGTACAAATTGTATTTTGGTTACTTGCGGCGATTGATGGGCATGCAAAGAACTTTAGCATTGCGCTGGACCAGGATGGTTATCGGCTTACACCCTTCTACGATGTGCTAAGTGCTTACCCCTATTTTGGTCAGGGCAACATCCAGGCAAAGAAAATAAAGATGGCAATGAAAGTCCACAGCAAAAATACGCACTACAAATGGCATGAAATTATGCCACGGCACTGGCCAGAGCACGGCAAAAAACAAGGCATAGATGAAGATCAAACATTCGCTATCCTGACCTCTTTAGACGACAACGTAGAGACAGCACTTAATAACACCCTCAAGCAGGCTAATGCGCTTTTTGACGTTGAGGTGGCCGAAGTAATTACCGAACGCACACTTACCTGTCTGCGCAAAATTACGACCTTTCTGAAAGCATAGCGGTATCTGGTTATAGCCTGGCTATCACAGTGGCTTCACCACGAACTGCTGGCGCAACGTACTTTGCGTAGCGGAACAATAAAAACCTGAACGCTTTCACTTATGATGAAGAGGTTATACCAACGTTTACAAGAGCACTTTATTCAGAAAAAACCAGACCTGGCGGGGAAGCGTTACAGATGCTGACTCATATAAGCCAGCGCAGTTTCAAACGCAGATTTCTGAAAACCTTTTAAGCCGGTCTCGCTGAATTCTATAAACACGCGACTTTCTTTTAACGCCGTTTTGATTTCGGTGGGCAGAATCACGATAACCTGCACCCCGTTTAGCAATTCCAGCGCCGCCTCTAATTTAAAACCAATAGCGCCACCAGCAAACTTGCCCTTCATCGGGCGCTGGCGGATAACGATGGTTTCAATTTTATAATCCTGCACCAGCTGCGCGAAGGATTTCTGAAAATACTTAAGCTCATGAGCAGTAGCGGCTCTCTGTAAGCTCAGTTTACGGGTACGGCAGTCAGGAAGCTGAATCAGGCCATTTTCCAGATTCATCAGGGCAATGTTGGCATCATTTCCGGCCAGTTCTACACCACATACACGCATTACAAAACTCCACTTTAAATATCAACCTGGATTATATCGGATTTAACGAGGTTGCGGGCTGGTTTTAACGATTTTCCGATGGTGAAAGCTTAGAGGGTGTATGTTTAACGGTCATCAGGGAGTATTTAATACGTATGTCTTAATAAACGTTGGTTATTTATTATATTTTGCTTTGCAAGCAACCGATTTGTAGACTCGACTTTAGTAATATTTCAAGGAATGTATAGATGGAACTACTGATCGTTTTGTTGATCGCATTTTTGCCTTTTATTATTATTTTCTCGGCGATTGCCGTCATTGCCAAGTCCTTTCATAAACGATCTCGGGTTCCTTTCGATTATTCTGACATGATCAGAGTCCCGGCCTTTACCCTCATTCAAAATCAAAGAGATGAAACGTTTAATATGCTGCAGTGGACTTTCATGTCCGCCATATATTTTCAGCTACCTTTCTCCATTCCAACACTTGCCCGACTGCTTGGATTCGAAAGTAAAATTGGACAATGGTGGCTCTACGCGGGTATCTTTTCCATTGTTGCAGTTTACGCTTTAGTTAAAGCAGTACAGGCTTTTACCAAGCTCCGAAATATCAGACTCGGCATCGAAGCAGAATGGGCAGTTTCTTACGCATTATCAAAAATTACGAACCCTAATGTTCGAGTCTTTCATGATATTCAAGGGCCAAACTTTAATATTGACCACGTAGTTACCTACCCCGGTGGTGTGTTGGCGATTGAAACCAAAGGAAGAAGAAAGCCGAATATCAAAAACTCAAGACAAACCCACAAGTTGGTAGTGCAAGGTAACAAGATCCAATTTCCTCATGGCCCCGACACCGCAATAATCGAACAAGCAACTCGTCAGGCAACCTGGCTGTCTAAAGAGTTAAGTAAAAGCACAGGCATGGAAGTAATCACCAACCCCCTGGTAGTTATCCCAGGCTGGTTTATTGAAAACAAACAAAAGCCAACCGTACCAGTAATGAACCATAAATCACTGGCCAAGTATTACAGTCTTACGAGAAAAACTATACTTAATAGTTCTGCTCTGGAGCGGATAAATCATCAGATAGAACAACTGGCAATGAGGCGATCAGATGAGCTTTAGATTTACAACAGATCTTTCTGCATGAGGCTCACATTACCATTCTTCGAGTTGCTGAAAGTCTTTGATTCGGTCCCGCTGTAATGTGAGCGCATCGAAGACATCCTCAAAACTACGGTTACTATCAGGCAGGTTCGGCAGCGCGAGATTAGCCTGAGTAAAAAACTCATCCGCACTGTCAGACCAGCCTTGTTGCCACCAGTCTGTGATGATTCGTCTGTTTTGCTGCAAACGGGCGGAGCTGGGCAATTTATCTGATTTCCTGGCGTTGATGTGCGTTTTTGCAGGGAGCAAATTCCATAAATCATTATTCGGCCATCGGGAAAATGGCATAGCGTGGTCGATAGAATACTCTGCCACCAGCTTTTTCCCCGACCAGCTACAGTTTACCTTTTCACTCTCAAGCAAGGTGTTTACCCGGCTTCTAACTCGCGCTGTGGTTCTGCGTGGATCTTCCCAGGCTAACGCTTTAAGCAAATCAGATTGAGAAAACGCCATCGCCCGTTTTGCCGTGTAAGACAATCCTGATAAATTATCTTCATTGGGCAGAATATGAACAATGCAATAAAAAAATGCAAAGTACGTTTGTCTGCAAAAGCCGGGCTTATTGAATAGCTTATCACCTAACTTGCCAATCATAGATTAGCCTTACACCATTCCAACTCGCGTTCATTTTAAAAGCCAACCGAAATAAATTAACTTCATGTAATCTATAGAGAAAAAAACTCTATCAACTTTACAGAACGCCTCGAAAGGCTTTTTTTAGTTATAATATGTATAATGACTGTCCTTTGGTCTAGATTACGCGCTTAGCTATTGAAACCCACAAAAATACTGTATATAAAAACAGCTAAAGAGTCATTGGTCGGATAGAAATAACATGAAACAAAAATACAAACTCATCGATTTATTTTGTGGTGCAGGAGGCATGTCACTAGGCTTCGTTGACGAGCGATTTAACGGTGAATTTGAAAGTATTTTGGCTATCGATAATGATGAGGCCGCGGTAGCCACATATAATGCGAACTTTGGCGACGACAACCATTGTTTCCACGAGAATATAGAATTGTGGTTGCAGGATAATGCAGTTCCCAAAGCAGACGTAATTATCGGAGGTCCGCCCTGCCAAGGTTTCAGTCTACTTAACAAAAATAGGGATGGTGATGCTCGTAGACAGCTATGGGAACCATACATGGACATTGTTGCACAATCAGAAGCTTCAGTTTTTGTTATGGAAAACGTTCAAGGTTTACTCAAAAGCTCTGAGTTCAATGATATACATAACAGAGCGCTAGAACTTGGATTTGAGCTTCTAAATCCACTTGTTCTTAATACTGCCAATTACGGTGTGCCTCAAACTCGTAAGAGAGCAATTATTGTTGGTGTAAAAACTGATCACTTCGATCGTTTTGATAGGTTACCAGCATTCCCTCCTCCACCAACACATCAAAACCCTAGCACCGGTGGCGAGCTTCCTGCCTGGAGAACAGTTAAAGAGTTTATTCATGATCTCCCAGAGCCTGAAGGCACAGAAGTTAGAGCTGAACTAAGTGGTCCTCTTAACTTGCATTTTGGGCGAAAGCCTACTGATATAAGCAAGGAAAGATATAAAGCTGTTCCTCTCGGCGGAAACCGTTTCGATTTGCAGAAAAATAGGCCTGATATAACTCCAAAATGCTGGATAAACAAAAAATCTGGTGGCACCGATTTATTTGGCAGACTATGGTGGGACCGTCCCTCAGTGACAATTCGTACCGAGTTTTTTAAACCCGAGAAAGGCCGCTACCTCCACCCAGAGGCCAACCGTCCAATAACGCACAGAGAAGCAGCCAGGTTGATGACCTTTCCTGATGACTTTGTGTTTTCAGGAACAAAGATAGAAATAGCGAGACAGATTGGAAATGCTGTGCCTCCTATTTTCGCCTGCAACATTGCCGGTTATATTAGTGAACTACTTGAGTTTGTTAATAAACATAAAATACGAAGAGTTGCTTAATGGCTAGAAGGTCGCAACGGACAGATCCTGAAACGCTAAGAGAAGAATTAGTCAATTTATTGATCAAGTTTAAGACGAAATTGTTAGAAGATGACCTTCGAGATAAGGTCAAAGATCTTATCCCTGCAAATCACTTGCTTCGAGACTTGGGAAGTTCCCTCATTGATGAGGACGGTACTAATTCAGCCAGAGACCGCATACTTGCTTATTTTAGAAAATACCCATCAACACTGATTTCTGGAGACGAGGTAATGGTCGTTGCAGGTATTAGTGAGTATGCACGTCGCATCAGGGAGTTACGTGTTGAAATGGGGTGGCCTATTCAGACTGGACTGGCTCTAAAAGACATAATCGAGGATGACAAAGGTTTAGAAAACCTATATCCAAAACAGCTACTTAAAAAAGATTTCTACGTTCTAACCGAAAATAATCAAGATAGAGATGCTGCTTACAGATGGAAACTTGCTAATACAATTCGCAAAAACAATGCTGGCGTCAAAAGTAAAATTATTGACTACTTTCTTAAAAACGTTGGCAAAGAAGTTACTGGTGAAGAATTGAAATACTTGGCCAATGACCGCTCAGAATGGCCTAGGCGAGTAAGAGAGCTACGAACTGAAGAGGGTTGGCCAATAGCAACTAAAGTCTCAGGCCGTCCTGACCTTAACGTAGGCATATATGTATTAGAAGAAGATCGACAGGCCGAAGTACACGATAGAAAAATACCTGATCCAGTCCGTATTGGTGTGCTAGAAAGAGATGATTACTCATGCTGTAACTGCGGCTGGAACCATCAGAATAGGAACGAAGCAGACAGGTTTCGTAACCTACTGGAACTACATCATATAGAGCATCACGCGAAAGGGGGCAAAAACTTGTTAGAAAACCTGATTACACTTTGTAATATTTGCCATGATGAAGTTCACCGAGGAAATATAAGCTCTGAAAAGTTGCTCAGCCTTATCACTTGATATTCAGACCTAAATAAACCGTATTTTGGACATGTGCTCCAGGTGGTGATATTAGACCCAAATTTTCTACTTTGAAGGATTGTGAAACCTGTCGCTGGCAGCTTATCGAGCAAAACTAAAAAACTCTAATTAAAAACTGTCTCATAAAAAGAGGGAGTGGCCATATCGTTTCAACGGCTAATAAAGACGCTACGCATCTGCTACATATTTAGAAAGGGATGTTTTACAAGAAGCAGTCGGGCTAAACCCTTTAAAAATGGCGCACCCGATAGGATTCGAACCTATGACCTTTGCCTCCGGAGGGCAACGCTCTATCCAGCTGAGCTACGGGTGCTTTCTGTGTAAACGGCTAGGAACCGTCTAGAGTGGCGCATTATAGGAGTTCATCTGGTTAATTTACAGTAAAAAATGAAAATGCCGGTGCTGATGTTTAAAAATCAGGCAAATTTGGCTTTTGCTTCGCGTTCTGAATTGGCTTAGTCTGGTTTTAACAATTAAGGATGTTAAGTGTATGTCTCGAATTTGGCAGGTTATTTTGTGTGGTTTTCTGGGTGCGCTGGTTTCATTCTCGGCCCTGGCTGATGAGCAAAGCGATTTGGATTTTTACCATAACGTGTTTAGCGCCCCACCGCTGTTACCCAAACAATACACGTCTGATTGCGGCGTGCCCGACTGCATTGCGAACATGATGCCAGGCGCGACTATGCGCAGCCGCAAACCAAACCCCGATTATTTTACTGTTGAGCAGTCTGGTACCGCTCCTGGTTGGGAAGAACGGGTAGCCAGTGATTGGAACTACTTTAATGTGCCGGCCTCACTGGGCAAAATTACCCTGATTGATTTTGGTGCTACGCCCGATGGAACAGGTTATCGCTATCTGGCGAATGCCAATACCCAGGATGTGCTTTATGAGCCCTGGAGCTCTTCTAAAATTATGGCTTTTGCCGGGGCGCTGACGACGATTGGCCGGGAAGTGAGTGCTTCTACTCTGGTGGGTGATGTAAAGCTGGGCGATCTGATCACCAGTATTAACAGTTATGCGCCCTCGGGTAAGGCAGATGGTAACTCCAATGCCATTGCCACCTACTTTGCGAACATTGCCGGGCGGGAAGTTCTTACCGGTTTGTTTCATGACAAATGGCTTAACATGAACAATCCGGCCATTCGCTTTCGGGGCGCCTATGGCCCTACTGCGTTTGCGCCGAGCTCAGCCGACTGGCAGTTCGATTTACGCAACGAACTGGCTGTGGAGCCGTTTGAAGAGGCCAGCGACGATCCTTTTTATCAAGCGTATCGCTGCGATGAGTGCGGTATAACCGGTAATAAGCCCATGACAACGCTGGCCCAGGCTGAGTTTTTAAAGCGCATGGTTACCCATACTTCAGAGCCACAAACCCGCTTACCGGGCTTTAGGACTTCTCACCTTGATATGCTGTTGTATGGTAATGGCCATAGTAATTCGGTGGTCGATGCCGGCGGCATGCAGGCGGGTATCGGCGTACTGTTGGCCCGTGCCATTGCTAATGCGCTGGCGCCAGGCTCTGACGCCTCGGCAAAGGCGGTGCTGGATGAATTAACGGGTGGCAGATGGCGCATCTTTCAGAAAATTGGTGCCGGGCCCAGTGAAACCCGCAACCAAAGCGAAACGGTTTTACTGGCGCATGTGATCTTGCAGCTAAATGGAAAGCTCATGCGGGAGTTTACGCTGGCCGTGCAAACCGAGGTGCCTGGAGCCAACGAAGCCGGTGTTGGCCGGGCTGGCAAAAAAATGCAACAGTTGCTGAATATTGCCATGGCCCAATTGCTTGGCGAAAAGTCATCTAAAATGGCTGCCGGGCAGTAAAAATGGTTGCCCGTAAGCGACACAGCGGCAAAAAAGCGTTTTTTATTGGCTTTTTGTCGGATAAGGACTAATCAATTAGTCTCAAACAGTTGTCGCGGCTGGATTAACCTTTATAATCATGCGGATTATTTATTTTTCAGACCAAAATTACCTGGAGACGATTGTGAAATTAAAAACGTGGTTAGGTATGGGCGCTGTAGTACTGGCAGCTTTTGCGGTAAACGCTCAGGAAATGTCAGACGAGGCGATCAAAGAGCGTATTAAGCCAGTTGGCTCTGTGCACGTTGCAGGCGCTGCGGCCGCTGCACCTGCCGGTGCATTGTCGGGTGAAGACGTATTTAACAAAGCTTGTGTTGCTTGTCACGCTGCCGGTGTACTGGGTGCGCCTCGTGTAAACAACGAAGCCGACTGGGCGCCTCGCCTGGAAAAAGGTTTCGACGCTGTATTAGCCAATGCGATTAACGGTTTCAATGCCATGCCTCCTCGTGGTACCTGTGCCAGCTGTAGCGATGACGACATCAAAGCAGCCATTGAGTACATGACCGAAGAGCTATAACGCTCGGTAACACTGACAACCTGCATGTTTTGCGCAACTTCGGCGCATTTCGACACCAAAACAGCAGGTTGTTGGTGAGTACATTCCCTCCAAAGCTCTGGCAAAATTATCCACAATAGAGTAAGTTATTCGTTTTACTCTAGCGGATTGCCGGCTGCTGTTTTTTTATGTCATCTGAGTCAACAAAATACGAGTTGTCAGAAGCGGAATTAAGAGAGCTTATCCCGCAGCTGCAGCAGTTAACTGATAAATACAAGCGTGCTGAAAGAGTTCAGAAAGCGCTGTTTAACATATCAGAGCTGGCCAGTTCCGTTAGTAACCTGTCTCGCCTCTATCCTGCTATTCATGAAATCATCGCCGACTTTATGGATGCGGAAAACTTTTTTGTTGCCTTTTACTCGCCTGATACCGCCATGGTGGACATGGCCTACTTTGTTGATGAGTTCGATGAACAGGTGGTTAAGCAGCTACCCGCCGAAGAGCTTAAAAAAGGCCTTACCGGTTATATTCTTGAGTCCGGCAATCATGTTTTTTATCGCAACGATAACCAGGATGAGTTTGATAAAGACCATAAAGTGGAGCTTATCGGCAGTCAGCCCCACCAGCTATTAGGCGTGCCATTAAAACGCGGTAGCCAGGTCATTGGTGCCATGGTGGTTCAAACTTACGACGATAACGTGAGTTACACCCAGGAAGATCTGGAAGTATTGCTGTTTGTTTCCCAGCACATTGTTACCACCGTCGACCGGGTAAAAAACCGCGAGCTTACCGAGCGTACCATTCGCGAGCGTACCCGCCAGTTACGCCAGATCAACGACGACCTGCAGGAAGAAATCCTCGAACGCCAGAAAGTCGAAGCGCTGCAGCAGGCCTTATTTGAAATATCAGAACTGTCGGCGACTGCCAGCCGCAACATGGACTCTTTCTACTCCAGCTTGCACGAAATTATTGCCCGGCTGATAAGCGCGCCTAACTGCTATATTGCCATCCTCGATGATACTAAGCAGTTCCTGAACTTCCCCTATTTCAGCGATACTCAGGATGAGGCGCCAGGTACCCGCCCGTTGGGCTTTGGCTTGACCGAGTTTGTTATTCGCCGTGGCCAGGCGGAGCTGATTGATCCGTCGCGTATCTTGTCGCTCACCGAAGACGGCGAAATCGACGTTACCGTAGCCCAGCGAATTTTAAAGCAGGCCAACTCCTGGCTGGGTTCCCCGCTGATCATTGATGGCGAGGTGTACGGGGTGATTGCCGTGCAAACCTATGGTAAGTCAGCCAAGTACACCCCGCGCGATTTAGAATTGATGCGCTTTGTATCACACCATATTGCCGTGGCGCTGGAGCGTAAATTTCGCGCCGAGGCCATGCACGCCTATAGCGAGCAGCTGGAAGAGCGGGTGAAAGAGCGTACCACCGAGCTTAACCGGGCTAATGATGTGTTGCGCCAGCAAATAGAAGAGCGCAAGGAAATTGAGCTTAAGCTGATCCACGACGCCCATCACGACACCCTTACCGACCTGCCCAACCGCTCGATGTTTGCCAGCCGTCTGGAACTGGCCATTGCCAATAAACAGCGCCACCCGGAAAACCTGTTTGCGGTACTGTTTATCGACCTGGACCGCTTTAAAATTATTAACGACACCCTTGGCCATCATGCTGGGGATGAGTTTTTAATTGAGGTTTCCAAGCGTATTACCAAATGTATCCGGGGCCATGATTTACTGGCCCGGCACGGCGGCGACGAGTTTGTGCTGCTGCTGGATAATTTTGAGTATACCTCCGATGTGGAAGAAATCTCCGCGCGCATTATCGACTCCATTTCGGAGCCGTTTATTCTGGATGATAAAGAGATGTATTCCGGCGCCAGTATTGGTATTGCCCATGTGGAAACCTACTACCGCAGCGCCGATGAAGTGATCCGCGACGCCGATGCCGCCATGTATCAGGCTAAATCCCTGGGCCGTGGCCGGTTAGTAATATTCGATAAAAGTATGCGTGAGCGCCTGCTGGAAGAGCTGGAGCTGGAAAACGAGTTTCGTCGTTCACTGCGCGACAAAGAGTTTGAATGCTACCTGCAGCCGATTATTAATCTCAACACCAAGCTGCCGCTGTATCACGAAATTTATGTGCGCTGGGTGCATCCGTCGCTGGGTAAAATCTCCCGCGAGCAGTTCCGCCAGGTGGCAGAGCAAAGTGGCCTAATTCTGGAACTGGATATGTATCAGTTGCGGGCCGCCTGTGAGTTACTTAAAGCCTGGCCGGATACCGAGCGGGTAGGTTACGAGCCTAAAATTGCGGTGAATGTATCCATTAACCATTTATTGCAAAGCTCACTGGTACAGAAAATCCTTAACGTGATCGGTGAAGCCGGCGTGTCGCCCGCGGCGTTGGTGTTTGAGTTCGACGAGAACGATCTGAACCGCCGCTCACAATACATTTTACCAGCCATTAAAAAGCTCAAACGCGCCGGTGTAACACTGGTGCTGGATAACTTTGGTAGCGGCCTGGCCTCGCTGAGTTATTTATTTTCTTACCCGTTTGATTACATCAAGATCGATCACCGCTTTATTAAATCACTGCCGCGCTCGCTGCGTAATTTAAAGCTGATCCAGTCGGTTATGCTGATTTCCGGGCACCTCAAGTTCGACGTGATTGCCGAAGGTATCGACAGCTACTCCCAGCTTGAGGCGTTAACCGAAATTGAGTGTATTTACGGCCAGGGCAAGTACCTGGAAAGCTCGCAATTACTGCCAGCGCTGAATCAGTCGAGCGCCTAAGACTTACCCAGCATTTCGCGGATATTGGCAATGCTGGCCTGGCCTTTTTGCTGGCGCTCTTCGGCGGTTGCCTTGCGCTTTTTCTCTTCCCATTCCAGATCGTCGGTTGGCAGCTCGTATAGAAAACGGCTGGGCTCCGGCTGAATAACTTCACCAAACTGACGGCGCTCTTTCGACAAGGTAAAAATCAGCTCGCGCTGGGCACGGGTGATCCCTACGTAAGCCAGGCGACGCTCTTCTTCCACGTTATCCTCATCGATGCTGCTCTGGTGCGGTAGCAGGCCTTCTTCCATGCCCACCAGAAACACAATAGGAAACTCCAGCCCCTTGGAGGCGTGTAAGGTCATTAGCTGCACCTGGTCGGCCTCGGCTTCTTCTTCGCCGCGCTCCATCATATCCCGTAAGATTAGGCGGTTAACCACTTCTGGCAGGGTCATGGGCGCATTGAGCTCGTCGCCTTCGAGCATATCGGTTACCCAGCCAAACAGGGTACTTACGTTAGCCATGGCCATTTCGGCGGCCTTGGGGCTGGTGCTGTGTTCATAGAGCCACTCTTCGTAGCTCATGGCGCGGATCATGTTGCGAAGTACCGCTGCAGTATCGCCGCGCACCGCTTCGTCGGAGAGCGACACAATCCAGCGCGCAAAGTTATGTACGGCCAGATAGCCTTTGCCGCTTAGCACTGAATTAAGGTTGTCGTGGCAGGCCGCCTCAAACATCGACACACCCAGTTCGTTGGCAAAGTTACCGAGCTTTTCCAGGGTGGCGCGGCCGATGCCGCGGGTAGGCGTATTGATCACCCGTAGCAGAGCGTTGTCGTCGTCCTGGTTTACCAGCAAACGCAGGTAAGCCATGATGTCTTTCACTTCGGTACGGCCAAAGAACGACATCCCGCCGCTGATTTTGTAAGGAATACGGTTGCTCATCAGCAGCTTTTCAAACAGGCGGCTCTGGTGGTTACCGCGATACAAAATCGAGTAATCCTTGAACTTGGTGCGATTGGTAAACTTATGGGCCAGCAATTCGGCTACTACCCGCTCGGCTTCGTGCTCTTCGTTTTTGGCCATTAACACCCGCAGCGGCACACCGTAATCGAGGGCCGAGAACAGGGTTTTGTCGAACATATGCGGATTGTTCTGAATAAGAATGTTAGCGCAGTGCAGAATACGCCCTGAAGAGCGGTAATTTTGCTCCAGCTTGATCACTCTTAAGCGGGGAAAGTCTTGCTGCAACAAATTCAGGTTTTGCGGCCGGGCACCACGCCAGGAGTAAATCGACTGGTCGTCGTCGCCCACCACGGTAAACCGGGCCCGTTCGCCCACCAACAGCTTTACCAGCTCGTACTGACTGGTGTTGGTATCCTGATACTCATCCACCAGCAGATAGCGGATTTTGCTTTGCCATTTGGTGCGGGCTTTTTCATCCACTTTGAGCAGCAGCGTGGGCAGCATGATCAAATCATCAAAATCCAGCGCATTGTAGGCGCGCAGATGGTTCTGATACTGCTGATAATACTCAGCAAACTCTTTTTCGCCCTGACTCACTGCCTGCTTCAGCAGTATCTCCGGGGTTAACAGATCGTTCTTCCAGTTAGAGATACAGCTTTGCAGTAATTTAAGCTGGTCTTTATCGCCGTCGAGTGAGTGGGCGGTGAGGTCGTTAAGCAGCGCCATGCTGTCTTTATCGTCAAACAGCGAGAATCCGGCCTTTAGGCCCAGCGCTTTCACTTCTGACTTAATAATATTTAAGCCCAGGGTGTGAAACGTAGAGACTTTCAGGCCTCTGGCTTCTACTTTACCCAGGGTCTGCCCTACCCGCTCTTTCATCTCCCGCGCCGCTTTATTGGTAAAGGTAACCGCGGCAATATAGCGGGCCGGCATGTCGCACTGGCGCACCAGATGAGCAATTTTGTTGGTGATCACCCGGGTTTTACCACTGCCGGCACCGGCGAGTACCAGGCACGGGCCGGATACAAAGGTTACAGCAGATTCTTGGGCGGGATTAAGCTTCATTAACGGGTATTCTCAACAACAAAGGGAAATGGCAACGGTAAAAGCGGTATTGTAATCGACCCATGGCCAGAATCCGAGTACTGATTGTATTGCATCGCGGTGGAAGTGTTTTAGAATAACCCGGCCAATTTACGTATTTGCCAAGGAAACGCCATGTTAGATCCTAAAAAACTTGAAGATATTGCACGCCAGATTGCCGACTCGGTACCACCAGGCGTTAAAAACATGGCCGAAGAAGCCGAAGGAAGAATTAAACAGGTGCTACAGTCACAACTGTCCAAACTGGATCTGGTGACCCGCGAAGAGTTTGATATTCAAACCCAGGTGTTAATTAAAACCCGGGAAAAGCTGGAAGCCATGGAAGTACGCCTGGCCGCGCTGGAAGCCGAGCAGGCAGCCGACGATTAAGCCTGCCCCAGCAAAATTAAATCCATAATCAGCCCCAGCGCAATCACCAGCCCTACGTAGTGATTATCTAAAAAGGCCTTAAAACAGGCCTCGCGCTGGCGGTGACGAATAGTGTAGTGCTGATGAATAAACAGCCCCGCGGCTGCCACCAAACCAGCATAAGCGAACACGCCAAGGTGATTAAGCATAAACACCGCCACCAGTAACAACAGCGTGATCACTTCCAGCAGCGCCACAATCAGTTTGTCCATGCGGCCAAACAAGATGGCACTCGACTTAATGCCAATAATCACGTCATCATCGCGGTCGACCATGGCATACATGGTGTCGTAGGCAATGGTCCACAGTAGATTCGCGACAAACAGTAGCCAGCCCCAGGCCGGAATGTCGCCGCTTACCGCCATCACCGCCATGGGTATCGCCCAGCCGTAAGCGGCCCCTAATACTGCCTGTGGTAAATAGGTATAGCGCTTCATAAAGGGATAGGCCGAGGCCAGCAGCAGCGCTACGCACGAGAGCAAAATGGTTGCCAGGCTCAGTTGTAGCACAATCAGAAACGCAATCAGGATAAGGGCACCAAACAGGTGTAAGGCTTCACGCTCGGTGACATGCCCGGCCACCAGCGGGCGTTCATTAGTACGTTTTACCGCGCCGTCTACGTGACGATCGGCGTAATCGTTAATTACGCAACCCGCCGAACGCATTACCACTACGCCCAGAGAAAATAAAATCAGCTCTTTCAGCGGCGGCATACCACCGGCTGCCAGCATTAATGCCCACAGGGTTGGCCACAGTAGTAAGTAAATACCAATGGGCTTATCGAGCCGCATGAGTTTGGCGTAGTGAGGAAAGTTTTGCAGGGTCAGCGTCATGTTTTGGCATACCAGCGCGCAGTGAAGACGCCGGAAGTTTAGCATTGCCGGCAACGCCGAGACAATCCACCATCCGCCTTTAGTCTAAAGTTAGGTTGTGCGCTGTGGTTGTCTCAACTAGAATTTAGCTAATTGAATTTTATGGATAACCTTAATGAAGCAGTTTCTTCGGCTGATTGTGTTACTGGGCATGCTCGCGCCTTTTTCTAATGCCTCAGCACAGGATCAACCCTCTTATGCCTATATTGGTATTGAGCCTGAGATAGTCACCAACTATCTGGGCCCTAATGCCACCAAGCTGGGCTATGTACGGGTGATGATCGAAATCATGGTATCGGATGTCGACCAGCTCGAACTGGTAGAGCACCACATGCCACTGCTACGCGCTACCGCCATTGAGATTTTTGGCCGCCAGCCGGAAGAGAAGGTTAAATCACTTACCGGCCGCGAAGACATTCGCCGTGCCGTGCTGGCCGCGCTGCAGGATCACATGCTGCAGGAAACCGGTGCCAAGGTAATAAAAGACATAATCTTTACCAAGTACCTGCATCAAAAATAGTGATACGGTTTATGGGGCAGTTGGTTTACCGCTGCCCAGCGTCAGCAGCCAGGCCATCACACAGCCTGAGATTAAGCCGGCAGTATGCGCCGCATTGGCCATGTTTACCCACAGCACATCGGCAAAACCCAACAACAGCCATACCAGCATAAAGCCAACAATGGCTTTGGGCAGATAAAGCCCCCATTGTGGCCGCAGCCAGCCGGTGATCCACACAAAGCCCACCAGGCCATACACTACCCCGGAAAGGCCACCGAAATTTGGCCCTGATACAATCAGCTGAGCCAGGTTACTCACCAGCGCAGTCACCACAAACAAAATAATAATAAAACTGCTGCCAAACTTGCGCTCTACCTGGGAGCCAAGCATGCTCCACCACAGCAGGTTAAAAATAAAATGCAATACACTAAAGTGGATAAAGGCCGGCCCTAACAGGCGCCACCACTCGTGGTTTTGTAGCAGATTACCAAGCGGCATTATCATCAGTGCGGCGGCAATAGGCTGGAACAGCCCTACCAGTGACGCACCAAATATCAGGGTACAAAGCATTAAAATAATGCCGGTGACCGGGGCACGGCGCAGGGAGACCAGCCAGCGGCGCATACTGTTGCCCTGCGTCTGCTCTACCGGCACATCGGTTCGTTCAGAGTGCTGCCAGGCTGCCTGCTGATATTTAGGATCATTGGGGGCCTGAATAAACGCCTGGCAAATTTCCAGCGCGCGTACGTGGTCGGCATCGTTTTCCAGCACCAGCACATACTGGTCATCTTCCGGTACATGTTGAACCTGCACCGGGATCTGTTGGGATTTAAGATAACTGGCCAGTGAGTCAGCGTATCGCAGCTGACTGATTGCAATCAGTGGTTTTGCCACAATTAGACGCTAACCACCGGCTGACCCAGACGCCAGCCTTCAAAGCCGCCATCCATACTGTACACCTTTTCGTAGCCTTGCCCGACCAGAAACTGCGCGGCCTGCTGGCTGCTTACGCCGTGATAGCACACCACCACTACCGGCGCAGTTTTAGGTGTGGCTTCCATAAACGCGGCCAGATTATCGTTCGACAGGTTAATGGCGCCTTCCATATGCGCCGCCTCAAACGACCCGGCATCGCGGATATCGGCTATAACCAGCTCGTCTTTTTGCTCGGCGACGTCGGCGATAGAGATGTGTTGGAATGGTTGCATAATACTTTTATTGCCAGTTAAGAATGACTTTTCCTGACTCTCCGGAACCCATCACATCAAAGCCTTGCTGAAAATCGTCAATGGCAAACTGATGCGTAATGATGGGGGAAATGTCCAGGCCACTTTGCAGTAAACTCGCCATCTTATACCAGGTTTCAAACATTTCCCGGCCGTAAATCCCTTTGATCACCAGGCCTTTAAAAATCACCTGGTTCCAGTCGATGGCGACGTCCTGCGGCGGAATACCAAGCATGGCAATTTTACCGCCGTTATTCATGTTATTGAGCATATCGCGAAAGGCCGCCGGGACTCCAGACATTTCTAGGCCGATATCAAAGCCTTCGGTCATGCCCAGCGCCTGCATAACGTCTTTCAGCGATTCCTCCGCCACATTTACAGCGCGGCTTACGCCCATCTTCTCGGCCAGTTTCAGGCGATACGGGTTTACATCGGTGATCACCACATGGCGTGCGCCAACGTGGCGGGCGACCGCAGCAGCCATAATGCCGATTGGGCCGGCACCGGTGATCAACACATCCTCACCCACCAGATCAAACGACAGCGCGGTGTGCACGGCATTGCCAAACGGGTCGAAGATAGAGGCCAGATCGTCGCTGATGTTATCCGGAATTTTAAACGCGTTAAATGCGGGGATCACCAGATACTCGGCAAATGCACCGGCACGGTTTACGCCGACCCCTTCGGTATTGCGGCACAGGTGACGGCGGCCAGCGCGGCAGTTTCGGCAGTGGCCACAGGTGATATGGCCTTCGCCAGACACTCTGTCGCCCACTTTAAAGCCCTGCACTTCCTGACCCATGTCGACCACTTCGCCTACATATTCATGGCCCACAACCATAGGTACCGGAATGGTTTTCTGTGCCCAGTCGTCCCACTGATATATATGCATGTCGGTGCCGCAAATAGCGGTTTTACGAATTTTGATCAGCAGGTCATTGTGCCCGACAACCGGCTTATCGGTATCGAGCATCCAGATACCGCGGGTTGGCTGCTGTTTTACCAACGACTTCATGCAATCACTCCCAGTTCACGGCCAACTTCAATAAACGCATCGACCGCTTTATCTACGTGCTCCAGCGTGTGGGCGGCCGACATCTGAGTACGAATACGGGCCTGGCCTTTAGGTACTACCGGGTAAGAAAAGCCAATCACATAAATGCCTTTCTCCAGCAGCTTTTCGGCCATCTGGTTAGCCAGTTTGGCATCACCGAGCATCACCGGAATAATCGCGTGATCTTCGCCTGCCAGCGTAAAGCCCGCTTCAGTCATGCGGTTACGGAAGTGTTCGGCATTGCGCCACAGCTGGGCACGTAAATCGTGGCCATCGGCCATCATGTCGAATACCTTCAGTGAGGCAGCTACAATGGGCGGCGCCACAGAATTTGAAAACAGGTACGGGCGGGAACGCTGGCGCAGCCACTCAATGGCGGCTTTGCTGCCTGAGGTATAACCGCCGGAGGCGCCGCCTAAGGCCTTACCTAAAGTACCGGTAATCAAATCCACCCGTCCCAGCACGTCACAGTATTCGTGGCTGCCGCGACCGTTTTCGCCCAGAAAGCCGGTGGCATGACAGTCGTCCACCATCACCATGGCGTCGTACTTGTCGGCCAGATCGCACACGCCTTTCAGGTTGGCAATGATTCCGTCCATCGAAAACACGCCATCGGTTGCAATTAAGATAAACCGGGCGCCGTCTTCGCGCGCCTGCTTTAATTGTTCCTCCAGCGCCTGCATGTCATTGTTAGCATAGCGGTAGCGCCTCGCTTTACTGAGACGTACACCGTCGATGATACTGGCGTGATTTAGCGCATCAGACACAATGGCGTCTTCCGGCCCGAGCAGGGTTTCAAACAAGCCGCCGTTGGCGTCGAAACAGGACGGGTACAAAATAGTGTCCTCGGTACCCAGGAAATCGCTGATTTTTGCTTCCAGCGCTTTGTGAATGTCCTGGGTGCCGCATATAAAGCGCACTGAGGCCATGCCGAAGCCATGGGAGTCCAGGCCATTTTTTGCTGCTTCAATCAGCGCCGGATGGTTTGCCAGACCCAGGTAGTTGTTGGCACAAAAGTTAATAACGTGGTCACCGCTCTGGGTGGCTATGTCGGCTTGTTGCTGAGTGGTGATCACCCGCTCTACTTTGTACAACCCATCCTCACGGGTGGCGTTAAGCTGTTGTTCGAGATGAGAAATAAAAGATGCTGACATGCAAGCACTCCTGGCCGAAAGGGTTGGATAAAAGAGGCGTATTGTACCGAAGAGCCGGTGATACTGCCTATGCCACAAAGCATGGCTGCAGGTTTCTGTCCCCGCCAAGTGTAAACTTTTAAGGACGCTACGTAACACCCGCCTGAGAGGTGGTGGATTAGAGCTGCCAGCGGCCCAGATAAACCTTGGATTGCAGCACTTCCCACAGCGAATCGTCTTCAATGGGCTTACTAATGTAATACCCCTGCCCGTACTGGCAACTCATATTAGCCAGTTGATGCAGTTGCTCGGGTTGTTCGATGCCTTCGGCGATGATCTCCTGCCCCATACTGCGCACCATACTGATGGTAGAACTCACAATATTGCGATCGCTTTCTGTCTCGAGCATGCCGGCTATAAAAGAACGGTCAATCTTAATAATATCGCTGGGGATCATCTTTAAATAGCTCAGAGATGAATAACCGGTCCCAAAGTCGTCTACGGCAATTTTACAGCCCAGCGCACGGATTTGCTGGATCACCTCTACTGCACGTTCTATATCGGCCACCAGTACGGTTTCAGTGAGCTCCAGTTCGATGTTGCGCGCGTCCACTTTATACAGCTGAATAAGCTCCATCAGGTAGGGTAGCAAGGCGCTGTTAGCAAACTGCGCTGCCGACAGATTAATGGCCATTTTAACATTACGGTAGCCATTGGCTGCCAGTTGCGAAAGTAGCTCGATAGCTTTTTCCATCACCCAAAAATCAAGTTCAGACATCATTGCCGTATTTTCGAGCATGGGCAGGAAATCGCCCGGCGGCACCAGGCCGCGCTGCGGATGCTTCCAGCGCAGCAGGGCTTCAAAGCCGGTAAGCCGCTTGCTGGCCAATTCAATTTGCGGCTGCAAGGCAAGGAAGAATTGTTGTTCTTTTAAAGCAATGCGGGCTTCATTCTCAAGCTCCACCTGCTTCACGATCTTCTGGTTCATCGACGGATTAAAGAAACGATAACTGGAGCCTCGTTCCAGCTTGGCTTCGTACATGGCGGTGTCGGCCTGACGCATAAGCTCCAGTGCCCGTGTTTTTGAGGTGGTGGTGTAAGCCACGCCAATACTGATGCTGATATAGAAGGTTTGCTCACTGATGCGCATGGGCTCTACAAATTCTTCAATCAGTTTGTCGGCCACAATATTGACCTGCTCCACTTTATCGAGCCCGGTTACCAGGATCACAAACTCATCGCCTCCAAACCGGGCGATCAGATCATTTTCTCTGATCACCCTGGAGAGCCTTTCTCCGGCGAGTTTTACCACTTCATCGCCAAAGTGATGACCGTGGCTATCGTTGACCTTTTTAAAGTTATCCAGATCAATAAATAACAAGGCCATTCCCGCTTGCTGGCGGTGCAGCGCAGCCAGTTGTTTGTTGATCTGAAAGGTCATCATGTTGCGATTGGGCAGGCCGGTGAGGCTGTCGAACATCGCCATCTTTTCCAGTTTGGCGGTGTTCACTGTCATTTGCTGATCCAAAGACTCCAGCTTATCCGATAGCTCAACAGCCGCCTCGCCCAGGGTATCGAGCTCGTCGAGCAGCCATTTTTTGCGGCTAAAACTGCGTTTTTGCTGTAACTTAAACTCCTCAAAGCGCTTTTGCGCCAGTAACGGCAGCATGCTAGACAGCGCAGAGAGTTTTTGCGCGTAGCGCAGCAACAACACAAACATGCACAGCACAAAGGTTAACACCAGCCCCACGCCACCAAAAAAGATGATGCGGTTCTGGCTTTTATAGGCTTGTTTGCGCTCATGAATATCATGGGTAAACATCAGATAGTGCCCGTTAGATTTATGCTGATAGAGCGGCAATAACGTGATCAGATAGGCGCGCCCGTTTACGGCTACTTCGTAGCCACTGGTAATCAATGTGGTTTTACTGGCTGACGGCGGAATTACCGCCAGGATATCGCGCATAAAGCGCTCCTGCTTTTCACTGACCATACTGTTTATAAAATACCGATCAGACTGATCATTTCCGCCTGTGGCGTGCTTAACCAGCACCAAATCAGACTGACTCGCTCCCTGGGTAGCCTCACTCAGTAAAGCCAGCAATTCCTGCAGTGAAGTGCTCATTACCACCACATTGGTGGTTTGACGGTTGATCATTACCGGAATGCTAAGGATCTGTTCGCATATCACATGGCAATGCACACGGGTAATGGGCCGGGCCTCGGTGAAGGTTTGCTCTACCATAGCAAACACATCCTCCGGCAAGTACTCGCCTTGCTGATAAACCAGTTGCTGCTGATTGTCGATAACCCACAGATTGCTGACATCCCATTGCAGCAGCAGGAAATCCTCAGCTCGCATTAATGTTGCCACCAGTTCGTCTGTGTTGCGTGGTGGGGTGTCGTTAATGTACCGAATCCCTTCTACCCAGACTGATAAGCGGTCATTAAGCAAAGTTGACAGTTGATGATAGCGGGTAACATCCCGCGATAAAATCGCCTGATTCAGTTGTTGTTCCTGATTGGCCGCCTGGTACAGCAGTAAGCTCACCACCAGCGAACACACAAACATCACTACCAGCAACATAATAGCCAGCACTTTATAACTGAGCGAGACGGTTTTCTTCATCGGCTCAGAACCAGTACATCAGTTGGAGCGACCACGCATTCCAGTAGGGCCTGGCATAAACCAGTGCATCAGGAAATACCACCGCAGTCAGGCGGCCGGCGCCGTGGGTACGCGAGAATTCGCCGCTGAGTCTCAGGTTGGCCATAATATCCCAGCTCATGCCCACGGTCAGTGTATCCATATACCCATAGTGTTCAGGAATGGCACCAAATGGATTAAAGACCAGTTGATCACCGTGGCGGTCGTGGCGATCCACATCGTAGGTATCAAATCGCACCAGCCCGGTCAGGTTGTTTTGCAGGAAATAGCGCCATTGCAGGTATCCGCCCTCGCCGGTTTTATCCACATCCAGCGTGATGCCCTGAGTGAAGTCTCCCTCGTACATCAGGCGGTCACGCAGCAGCTCCATGGTGAGTTCCCAGTTTTCGCTGTCGTAACGTGCAGCCAGGGTGAGCCGGTCGATACCGGACTTGCCATTTAACAGGATATCCCGTGCGGCGGGATTATAGGTAAACTCGGACTGCAGCAAACTAAAGCCTAACTGCCAGTGCATGGATTGGGGCTGCCAGTAGGTACTGAACTGATGCGTGAAATCCTGTTTAACGCGCCCTTGCGCCTGCGGACTCAGTAATTTTTCGGTATCTTCTCTGGCCAGCGGTGAGCGCCCATAGCTCCATCGTACTTCCCAGGTGCCACTGTTGCTGGTTTTGGTACTTTGCAGGGCGATGCCGTCGCTGCTCAGGGCGAGATCGCGGTTCCCATCGTAATAGATAGACTGTGGCAATGAAATGGATGGTCGGGTTTGCGGTACATCCTGGGTGGCCGAATACCACCAGTGACGGTTTTTATAACGGCCCAGGTGCACGTTTACCTGCCAGTCGAATAACCGCGTTATGCGCCAGTCTAAGAATAAATAATCGAGGCGGCCCCCCTGGCGAAAACGGTTACCGCCGTCGAGGTAAACTAACTGACCGGACACGCTCAAAGATGGGTTAATCACATACGAACCGTTAATGCCTATTTCAGTGAGCTCGGTGGTTATTTCATCGCCGGTGGTGATGTAATTACTGTCGGTAGAACTGGTAAGCCCTTGCGCTATAAAACCATGCCATGAGAAATCGTCGTGATTAGCTGCGCTATACCGGCTAACCAGCAATAGCAGAACCCCCACACTCAACGCAAAACGTTTCATAACGGCTCTCCTATGGCGATCATCCTGATATTTTTATTTATCTTCTCCGGTGCTGGCAGGTAGCCAATCGCGCCGGGAGTTTGTCCGATTATGTCTTGCATTGCCTGAGCAGTATTGATGGATTCAGGGGCTTCGCCCTGGCCGGAATACACTACCCGTTGCCAGATGCGTTCGAGCTGGTACGGATAAATATTGAGTAACTGACGGCAAAAAAACTGGTGAATATCACTTTCAGGCGGCAGCACAAATACCCTGATCCGACTTCCGTCAGGCCAGAACTGAGTACGCCCGGCAAAGATCATCCGAAGTTGTGCGGGTGTTAGCGTAGTAATCTCGACGGATTGATTAACCACCACAGCAATAGGCTGCGTTGGTATCTCGGCCCGAGCCGTTCCTATCCAGAGCGCTCCTGTCCAGAATATTAGGGCGCTGAGGCAGAAGACTTTTAAAATCCAAATTTTCAAATGTACGCCTTAACTAATATAGTAGTCATTTGCGTAGGTCCCTTCCTGCCGCGAAGTGCCTTCCCGAATTGGCAAAGCCCAAGTACAAGTTTAGAAAAGAATTGGATTTTTTAAAGTGTTTATTATTATAACTTTAGTGCAATAGAGGCGGCCTTTACCCGCCGTTTTCATGGTTTAGCACGCTATCGATAGTCGTATTTACCTGAGCGGTGGTGATCTGGGTCATTAAGGCTTCACCTTTGGCCCGGCGTCCCCAGGGCAAAGCTTGCCAGGGTTTGCCAGCCTGCTGCTCAATACACTCGTCGTAAACCGAAACCACATCGGCCAGGTTGTTGTAAGGCCCGGTGCGACGTGGATTAGAATGGGCATACAACCCGATCACCGGCGTAGATACCGCCGTAGCCATATGAGCAGGGCCGGTATCCGGGGCGATAACCAAGCTGGCCTCAGCGAGCACTCCGGCCAGCTCTTTGAGGGTGGTGGTACCAATCAAATCCGCTTCGACAGGTGCGCCTGCGGCCAGAATAGCATCGCCGATGGTTCTGTCGAGCGGGCCCGGTCCGCCGCATAGCAATACCGGTATATTTTTATCGGCAAGATGCTTAGCGGCCGCGGCGTACCCCTCTGCGGTCCAGTTACGTTCTGCCTTAGACGCAGCCGGACAAATAACGGCATAGCGGCCATATTGCTGCTTTAAGCTAATGCCCTTAGCCAGATCAGACTCACTCAACGGTAGCTGCCAGGTTGGCTTTTCCACCGGCGCAATGCCCATGGCATCAGCAAACGCCATAAAACCTTCCAGCACATGGGGATGCTGTTGCCGGGCGATGCGTTGGTTAATAAACAGGCTATGACCTTCTTTGCTGCGGGACTTATCGAATCCTAAACGCACTTTAGCCCTGATAGCCCGGGAAAGCAGATTAGCGCGCAGTGCTATCTGCATTACACACAGCACATCGAAGCGTTGTGCCTTAAATTGCTGGCGGATAGCCTGCATTCCTTTTCGGCCGGTTTTCTTGTCATAGATAACAAACTCCACGCCGTCCATACCGTTGAGCAACTGGTACTCTATCTTGCCGATTATCCAGGTAATACGGATGTCAGGCCTGGCAACCCTGATACGATTAACCATGGCAGCGGCATGACACACATCGCCAATGGCCGACAGTCTAAGAATACATATTCTTGCATTTTGAGGGAGTTTTAATACGCCTGACAAAGAATCTTCCAACTAGCACTGATAAACCCCGCTAATTTGATTACAATCAGCATGAATTAACAAGTCTTAATACTGAGAATTATTGTTGCAAGCCATACAAACCTACACATCAGGCCGTGATACTCTGTTACTTTGCGCCGACCAGTGCGAGGCATTCGGGATCCCTGTTCCTCCTGCTGAATGGTTACAGCAGTCGCACTGGCAGCAGTCTGCCACAGCCAACAGCGGGCGCGGCCAGGCAGTACTGATTGATGAGCCGGCGCAAATGGTGCTGAGGGATTATTGCCGGGGTGGTCTGGTAAGGCATGTGTCTGAAAGACGATTTATTTTCGGCGGCTTAACCACAACCCGACCCTATCGTGAACTCAACCTGCTCAACAAAATGCAACAGGCAGGATTACCGGTGCCCAGAGGGCTGGCCGGGCGAGTCAGCCGCTATGGTATTAGTTACGAAGCCAGTATTTTAATGGAACGTATTCCGCACAGTTGTGAAGTGCATGAACACCTGCAGGCAAAACCACTTGCTGACCAACAGTGGCAACAAATAGGACGCTTGGTCAGGCAGTTACACAACAACCAGGTCTATCATCACGACCTCAATATTCACAATATCATGATCGATCGGGACGATAAGTTCTGGCTGATAGATTTTGATAAATGCGCCGAGAAAGCCGGGGATCAATGGAAAGCCGGTAATCTCAGCCGTTTACACCGTTCCTTGCTTAAGGAGCAAGGTAAGTATGCCGGTTATCAGTTTACGCCAGACAACTGGCATAGCCTGCAAACCGGTTACATCCGCAGCAAGTGACCTGCAGGCAATTGCATCCGCCGCCAATTCTGGTTACTGTTTTGATAACGCCAACGACACTTAAACATTATGCACACACGAGCTATCTACCCGGGAACCTTTGATCCTATTACTAACGGCCATGCTGACCTCATCGAGCGGGCTGCCAGAATGTTTGATGAAGTGATTATAGGGATTGCTGCTAACCCCAGTAAGAAACCGTTATTCAGTCTGGAAGAGCGCGTGTCGCTGATTTCAACGGTGACCACCGAGCTGGACAATGTTACCGTAATCGGGTTTTCCGGTTTGCTGGCGGAGTTTGCCCGTACCGAAAACGCCACCTTCCTGATCCGCGGGCTGCGCGCAGTGGCCGATTTTGAATATGAATTTCAACTTGCCAATATGAACCGGCGATTAAACCCGGATTTGGAAAGTGTTTTCCTGACTCCCTCGGAAGAGAACTCGTTTATTTCTTCAACATTGGTGAAAGAGGTGGCGCTGCATCACGGCGATGTGGGGCAGTTCTGCCATCCGGCAGTTAAAGCCGCGCTGGAAAAGCGCTTACACGGCTAATTAGCCGGCTTAACGCTGGCAGTGCGGGCAGTAAAAAGTATTACGCTGGCCGATGGTCAGGCTTTTAATCGGTGTTTCACAGGTTAAGCATGGCTCGCCAGTGCGCCCGTAAACGTTGAGAGACTGTTTAAAATAACCCGGCTTCCCATCAGTCTGGGTGAAGTCTTTGAGCGTAGTGCCGCCCTGCCGAATGGCTTTTGCCAGTACTTCCTTAATGGCGATAGTCAGCAGCGCATAGCGTTTTGCACTGACCTTGCCCGCTTTACGGCGGGGATCGATACCGGCCATAAACAACGCTTCGTTGGCGTAGATATTACCTACTCCTACCACGACCGCATTGTCCATAATAAAATTCTTGATGGCCACCTGTTTAGTGCGAGACAAGGTCACCAGACGCTCAGCGTCGAAATCGGTTGTCAGCGGCTCCGGGCCCAGGTGAGCCAGTTGCTGTACAGCAGGTTCGCCGGGGGCTTGCCACAGGCAGGCGCCAAAGCGTCTGGGATCGTTAAGGCGCAGGCATTTGCCGCTTTCCAGTACAATGTCGATATGATCATGTTTGACCGGTGCCACACTTGCATCGAGAACCCGTAGCTTGCCAGACATTCCCAGGTGCAGAATAATACGCCCACCGCTTGCCAGCTCAATAAGCAGATATTTGGCCCGACGGTTAACTGCCGTTACCTGTTGGCCTACCGCGTCAGCGAGTGATTCGGGCACCGGCCAGCGTAAACGGCGATCGCGAACAATAATATTGCGGATCGTCTGCCCTTGCAGAAACGGGGCAACGCCAAGGCGACTGACTTCGACT
Source organism: uncultured Alteromonadaceae bacterium (assembly GCA_950073835.1). Lineage (GTDB taxonomy): Bacteria > Pseudomonadota > Gammaproteobacteria > Enterobacterales > Alteromonadaceae > Alteromonas. The sequence continues at coordinate 20,726 of CATMRP010000003.1, read as the reverse complement.
TCGGGTAACTCAGGCATTACATTTCCTGCTCATCGCCCAGCCAGGGCAACAACTGCGACAACCGTACCTCATCAAGGGTATACCACTGCTGGTCAAACTGTACCCAGAGGTTTTGATCCTTACCCACAAAGGCATAAACCAGTCCCTGTGAGGCACCGGCGACCCAGACAACCGCAATCAGTGGTTCTGTTTGGGTGATTTCCCGCGGCGGTTTGGCCGGTTGCATTACGGCACTGCGCCAGTGATTGATTTGCGCTTCCGGGGTGCTGCTGAGGGTTTTATTTACGCCATTCCAGCGCCATTGCTGGCCTACCCGCTCCAGTTTATAGCCGCTTTGCTCAATCTTGAGCACATGGGCGTTTTCCGGCAGCAGCGGTAAGCTGACAGGCTGCTGACTTTGCGGCACAAAACGGTCCAGGTTAAACAGGAAAATCATGCCTAACATGGCGAATATCACCACGTTATTGAATCCTCGTTTGGACAGTCTTGCCATAGTTTAGTTACCTGTTAAGAGATACTGCTGACATTCACGCAAAAAACCCGGCAACGGCCGGGTTTTCGTGGAGACAAAAGCAAGTTTTATTACTTGATTTTGGCCTCTTTAAACATAACGTGCTTACGAACAACGGGATCATACTTTTTGATCTCCATTTTGCCCGGCATGTTACGCTTGTTTTTGTCAGTGGTGTAGAAGAAACCAGTACCAGCTGAAGAAACTAATTTAATTTTATCACGCATGATTTGGCTTCCTTAGATCTTTTCGCCACGGGCACGGATGTCTGTTAATACAGCATCAATACCTTTTTTATCGATAATACGCATGCCTTTTGCAGACAGACGCAGTTTTACGAAGCGGTTTTCGCTCTCAACCCAAAAACGGTGAGATTGAAGGTTTGGTAAAAAGCGACGGCGAGTCGCGTTTCTAGCGTGAGAGCGGTTGTTACCTACCGCAGGACGCTTACCTGTTACTTGACATACTCTTGACATTATTTGTCTCCAGAACAACGAATTTTGTCTCGCCAATCGGTCCCACCAGCACTTTGGGTGTCGGGTCTGATGACGTCTTAACCTTTAAATAAGAGGGCGCATTTTATACAGTAAATTTGCGCCGAATTCAACACTAATCCAGAAAAACCTGCGATCCTGCGCAAAAAACCAGCAGCGGGATCCTTCAGATCGGCATTTATACCCTGTTTCAGGCCCTAATCCAAGAATGGCGATCGCATTTCTGTTACGCCGATCAGCTGCACCGGACGATTTAACATCTGACCGCCATCCCGGGCAATCGGTATCCACGGGAACTGCCCGCGACCTGTGGCTGGCTGCAGAATAAACAAATCCAACGGCACCGAAATATAAAAGCCTTTGGTAAAACTGCCTTCACCGTATTCTTCCGATGAAACATTAGTGAATGAGGCAAATGCGCCAACCACAATGCCACTGTCGAAGCGTTTGGCGAAATCGATATTGATACCGCGATCCTTGGCCAGAAACTGCCCTACGCTGGCTCTGATGCGTGTATCCGGTAAGAAGTCGGGCTGGTAGTAAGCCGAGGCAAAACCGGTGACCGCAGAATAATCGATAAACGCGGTTGTGCTGTCAGGGTCGCGCTGTTTCACGTAGTTGATATCCACGCCGAACGCAAAGTTACTGTCGATGGGGCGATACATAATTTCGCCGCCTACACCACCAAACATGGTTTCCAGGTAGCCGCCATAGCCCTGGTAGTACCAATTGTCGGCCAGTCTGTCTGACCACTGCATAAACACCGTATCCAGGATAACCATTGGCCCGCTAACATATTCACGAACCCGGGTTCTTACCCGCGGCAGAAACGCTTCTTCAGCATCCACGGTATAGTTAAATTTATCGAAGTTATCCAGCAACGTTGTGCGGATCCCACCGTAGATCCCCAGATGGTCATTAAATTTATACCCCACACTGCTCAGCAAGCCGATTTGATATAAATAGAAATCTTCCGGGTTACCGAAGGTCTGCGTCCAGAAAAACTTGGTCGAGAAATAGGCGCCGGTGGCGCGATGCGGCTCGTAAGCGTCCACCTGCTGCTGGGTAGGCGAAACACGCTGATAGGTGTCTTCTACATCGCTCTCTGGCACGCTGTACGTTGCGTGCTGGCGAAACTTAGCGGCATCGATAACGGTATCCACCAGCGGGATGTTATTGCTTTGTTCAACCAAATGATATTGTTGAATCGATTCTGGCAGCTCTGTAGCCAGAATGCGCCCAACCCGCTCGATACCTTCATTTCGGTCACGATAGGCCGTTTGCAAGCCATAAAAAGTAGCCTGATCGTCGTCAATTTCGAGGTCGGTGATCACATAGCCGGCATCACGGCGCAGATCGTTAAACAGCTTTTGCCGCTGCACGGCGGCGGCGTTCTCAGGAGGGCGGACACCGAGGATTTCGCGCGGCGGATCATCAATTTTAACCTGTCTTATGGTGTGCATATTGAGCTTATAGCTCACCCCAAAGCCAATGGTATTGCCACGCTGGTAATTGAGAGAAAAATCAAAATTATTCCAGCGGTAGACGGCGCCAAAGTTCCAGCGGGAGTCCTGCTCCAGGGCACCGGCACGGTCTTGCTGGTAGTTGTTTCCTTCAAACTCGGCTTTGAAACTCAGTCCTTGCAGTGGGGTCTGATATTCGATGCCACCAAACACGGCCATGGGCCCCTTAAAGAAGTTCTGGTAATCAACCTTCCCTCCCCGGCCGGAAAAACCGTCAGGACGCTCGCAGAAGCTGTCTCTCAGCTCACAGAAGGGATTGGTGATGTCGTCCTGATAACCTAAGTGCCCCCAACCTAAGCCAAGGTGAAAGTCGAATGGCCCCACGGCTTTACTGGCATTGACAAACTCGCTTTCAAAAAAGCCGGTGCCGCCAAAATCTCTGAAGCCAACCGAAATATCCGGTAAATAATAGCTTTCTTCCCATAAGCGGAATTTTACATCGAGACCTTTGTCTTTCAGGGTTTGGTCGCCACTGAAATCGTCGACGTTACTGTAGAGTCGGGTTCGTACATCGGTATACCTGGCGGTGGCTTCCATCCAGGGAAACAACTGCAGACTGACCGACATAAACCGGTATTCCTGGTTGTCGGTATAACTCATCGACAGGGCGCCTTCCGGCATCATCCGGGCCGTTGGCGTTTGCCATAGCCCTACACCACCCTGCACCATCTGGCTGGGGGTCACTGAATAGGTTGTTGGCTGATCGGATCCGTCAGCCCGGCTCTGAGGCACGGCCGCAATACAGGCCAGCGCCAGAGTCGACAAAGAGAAAGAGAAACGCGGAACAGCCAAGGTTACATCCTATGCATCATAAGTTGGGCGATTTTGTCGTTGAGCGGACCGATACGGTCGAAAAACAGCTCATCCTGAAGCGGTATAAATATCTCACTGCCGGGCATCGGCTGCACATGCTGGCGATTCCAGTAGGCGATACCAAGCTTTCTCACATCACCATCGGGTTCGAGCAAATAGGCAAAATCCCGGTGCGCACTGGCCGCTACCACGACATGGTCGATATAGTCAGTGACCGTGTATTCGGTCTTAAACGGCAGTGTGGTGGCTTGTGCCACCATGCCGCTAAGCCGAATCACCTGAGAGCGGTCCTTAAACCGAATATAGTATTCTCCAGAGTTAAACTGGGGGTTGCGCGCAGGATTAAGCCGCGCCTGATCATAATCAACTATCACATTGAGTCGACGCATCAGCTGCCAGCTGCCGATTTCCTGGTATAACGCAGAAAGTTGGCGATATTCGGAACTGCCCTTCGACTGCTCACGAATAAGCGCAGCCAGTTGCTGCAGAATATCTGCCTGTTGCTGCACTATTTCAGGCGCATTTAACTCATATACCGCTGCATTAGCCCAGTACTGAGTAGGTTTTTGTTCAACGATAGACAATACCGTTGCCAGGCGCACCGGCTGGTCGAAAGTATATATCTGGCCGGCCACATTGAAGGTCACGGCTGTGGCCGCCGTCACCGGGCAGGAAAGCAAACAGAACAACACACAGAAAGTTCGCAACATCAGTTTGCCTCCCGGACGTTAATTAATCGGGCAATACGACTCACAAAGGTCATTTTCATCAGATCAGAATTTGGTGTGGGCTTTTGTTCACTGTAAATGATCTGACCGGAGTCCTGTTCCAGCCAGTACACGTTTTGCCAGCTGGTTTCGTGGGTCCAGTAAGGTTCATCAATATCGATAGAAACGGTTTCGGTGACCGGAATAACGGTGAATGTTCTATCGTAAAACGTGACCTGCTGAGGGGCGCCGCGTTGCCACTGTGAATCCACCGGTAAGCCAAAGTGGTGGTCTTCCACATCGATGTGATACTGCCAGTTTACGTTTGATAGCGGCTCCGATCTGAGGGGGTTACCCTGCAGATTATCGGTATACTGCAGGTCGACATCCAAACCAGAAATACGGATGATTTTATCCCGATCCATGGCTACTACAATATGATCTGCAGACACCCACTTATCCTGACCATCCTCGATATATGCCAGCGCCATATAAACGGGTAATCGTTCACCATGCAATACTTTAAGGAAGTCAATTCTGCTCTCCCTAACCTGCTCCAAAGATAACGAGGGGCCATCTTCGAAAAATGCCAGACGCAGGGTTTCCAGGTACAACCTGTTTATATTTGAACAACCAGCCAGCATAATGCTGACCGCTACCATGATGAAAAACCGAAGAAATGTTGCAACAGACATGAAAGACTCAGCTCAGCCTAATATAATTCCATAGCCAATAAAAAAGCCGCCCAACAGGCGGCTTTGTATAACTGTTTTCGCTTACTGAGGAACAGTAGGCAAATAAGTAGTTGTTACTGGTACAGTGATAGTTGTAGTAACACCGTTGGTAACAGTAGTAGTCAGAGTATTTGTTACGTTGTAGCAAATGCCGTCTACCAGGTCGTCACCAGCAGAACACTCTGGATCCGGATCCGGAGTTTCACCACCACCACCGTTGTCGGTGTTAGTGTTGGTGTCGTTGCTGGCAATGATAGAGCCAACAACTGCTGTACCGATTACGGCACCCGCAATTCCAGCTGCACCAAGGCCACCGAAACCAGCACCAGCTGAACCAGCACCGCCGGCACCAGCGCCAGCTTCACCGGTTTCTTGTTGTGCATTCGCAGACATTGCCATAGCGGCAGTGATCAGCGTAATAAGCAATGATTTTTTCATGTTTAGTCCTTTCTATGGGATATCCGCCAAGTGATCATACTAAAGCATTTTTACCGGCAGATCACTAGGGGTGGTGTAAAAAAGTACAACTTTAGATAAAATATACTGGTATGAAAAAACAAACTAAAGTATAAAATTTCAAACTTTTATACGCCGACGATAACTCAGGTGATCACATTAACCCCTGTTGGGCCAGAGAGCACACCTGATTATCGGCCACAATAAAGTGGTCGAGCACTTCAACATCCACCAGCGCCATAGCGTGTTTGATATCCCGGGTTAAGCGAATATCCGCTTCGCTGGGTGTGGGATTCCCCGACGGATGATTATGCACCAGTATAATCGCGGCAGCATGATCGGCAATCACCTGTTTAACAATTTCACGGGGGTAAACAGCCGCGGCATTAATGGTGCCGGAAAACAGCTTTCGGAACATAATTAACTGGTGCTGGCTGTCGAGCATTAACACGCCAAATACTTCCTGTTTTAGGTCGCGCAACTCAGCCCGCAGGTAATACTTAGCATCTTCGGCGCAATGAAATACCGAGCGTTTATATAATGGTTCGGCCAGTTGGCGACGGCAAATTTCCATGGCCGCCTGCAATTCACAATAGCGGGCTTTGCCAATGCCCGGCACAGCACAAAGTTCGTGACTGGAGGCAGAGATCACCCCGCGCAAACTGCTAAAATGGGTCAGTAAGGTACCCGCCAGTTCCAGCACGGTAAGTCCGCGGGTGCCACTGCGCAGGATAATCGCCAGCAGTTCCGTGTCGGATAGCTGCTGTGGCCCGTGCTTGAGCAGTCTTTCACGGGGCCGTTCCTGTTCCGGCCAGTGATGTAGGGTCAGCGTCATAACATCTCTCGGTAAGGTAACGTTGATAACCTCAACAGACTAAGAGAAAAGTAGCCGGCTAACTACTGCACCTGAGCCGGGTTTTCGCTACACACCTGGTGCGGCGCATGCTAATCTTTCCCTGTTTAGCTGGTCGGACATAGTCACATGACGTTACAAGGTAAAAAAATAGTACTGGGGATTAGCGGCGGTATAGCGGCTTATAAAACCCCTGATTTAGTGCGTAAATTAACGGCTCAGGGCGCGCAGGTTCGCGTGATCCTTAATCAGTCCGGCGGGCATTTTGTCAGCGAGCTGTCGCTGCAGGCAGTGTCTGGTTTTCCGGTTAGCACTGATTTGCTGGATCCCAGCGCAGAAGCCGCGATGGGCCATATAGAGTTGGCTAAATGGGCGGACATTCTGCTGATAGCACCAGCCACCGCCAACACCATGGCCAAGCTTGCCCACGGCATTGCCGACGACCTGCTGACCACAGTGTATCTGGCCACCCCGGCAACCGTTTGTATTGCCCCTGCCATGAACCAGCAAATGTGGAAAGCCAGACCCACGCAGCACAATCTGAGCTTACTGCGTAGCTACGAGGCGCACATTCTTGGCCCGGCTGACGGCGCCCAGGCCTGTGGTGATATCGGCCCGGGTAGGATGCTTGAGCCAGAAAAAATCGTTGAAAGTTTAATGACAATACTCAACAAGCCGCTGCCGTTGCGGGGCAAGCGTTTGTTGATTACCGCGGGCCCTACCCGGGAAAGCTTGGACCCGGTGCGCTTTTTGTCTAATCACAGCTCGGGCAAGATGGGCTTTGCCATTGCAGAACAGGCCCGAAATCTTGGTGCCGAGGTCACTCTGGTAGCCGGTCCGGTTGCGTTACCCACGCCTGTCGGGGTAACGCGAATAAATGTAGAGAGCGCCGAACAAATGCTTGAGGCCGTTATGGCCAAGGTGAGTAGTCAGGATATTTTTATCGCAACCGCCGCCGTTGCCGATTACCGGGCAGAAAATGTGGCAGACAACAAAATCAAGAAAAATGCCGATGAGTTAACACTTACTTTTGTAAAAAACCCTGATATCCTAAAAACAGTAGCAGGCTTGCCTAAGCCACCATTTTGCGTTGGTTTTGCTGCAGAGAGCCAGGATGTTGAAGCTTATGCAAAACGGAAACTGGCCGATAAAAAGCTCGATATGATTGCAGCCAATGATATTACGGTTGCCGGATTAGGGTTCAACAGTGACGCGAATGCGTTACAAGTGTTCTGGCCGGATGGGCGCTGTGATCTGCCGCCCCAGTCAAAAACAGAACTGGCACTGGCACTGTTGAACGTTGTCATTGAACGATATCAAGAAAAACACGACACACTGTCATTATAATTCACAATAAAGTGGAAACTGTTGTCACTCAATAATATGGTGGAGGAAGCACTTTTATTATGCCTGCTGCAAAACGAACTAACCGTAGAGCGCAAATTCTACAGGCGCTCGCCGGAATGCTGGAAACCAGCCCCGGTCAGCGTATAACCACGGCAAAGCTTGCTGAAAAAGTAGGCGTATCAGAAGCCGCGCTGTATCGTCACTTTCCCAGCAAAGCCCGGATGTTTGAAGGCTTAATTGAGTTTATTGAGGAAACCCTGTTTTCGCGCATCAATAAAATTATCAATGAAGAAAAAGACGCGGCAGCCCGTTGTCAGCTCATTCTGCATCTTATTCTTGGCTTTGCGGAAAAAAACCCCGGCATAACCCGCATTTTAAATGGTGATGCGCTGATGGGTGAGCAGGAGCGTTTGCGACTGCGCATTGCCAAACTGTTCGAACGTCTGGAAACTCAGTTAAAGCAAGTGTTACGGGAACGACGTTTACGCGAGGGCAAAGAGCTTGCTGCCGATGAAGGAGTGATTGCTAACACGCTTATCTGTTTTACCGATGGCCGCATCAACCAGTTTATCCGCAGTGGTTTTCAGCGCAAACCTACCGAGTATTTTAATGAACACTGGGCCTGCTTTAAGCAGTCTTTTTTCATTTAACCTACGTTAACGATTGCACACTTAGACCAACCGTTTATTTGCATTCCATGCGAGGCAAACTACAGTTAACTTAGATTAAAACGCTGACTTTATTATGCCTCGCACCTCGCTTTACAACCTGGATGATATTCTCTGCGAAGCGGAAGATATCTTTATTGAGCACAGTTACAACGGCGCCGTAATGGATGAAATTATCGCCCGGACTGAGTTTAATCGCCGGGGATTTTATCTTGAGTTTGGCAGCAAGCTAAAGTTTCTTTACGCTGCCCTGGAGTATTACGATACTCACAAACTATCGCCCATTCTTGCGCACCTTGAGGATCATCAGGGCCTGGCATCGATTGAACGCTTTTTTGCTGCTTACATCGAACATATTTATGGTCGCGGCTGCCTGCTGATTAACATGGTAACCGAGTTAGGCAGCGAAGATGATCATATCCGCTCGCTGGGCCGTCATTACCTCGACAAACTTCAGCTGGCGTTTATCGGTTGCCTTGAACAAGCGCAGCGCCAGCAAACCGTGCAATCCACTATCAATGTTGAGGCGGTAGCCTTACAGCTCACCAGTTTCGTGCAAGGATTTGCCATCAACAGTATTCTGGCGGAAAGCGAAGAAGAGTTACATATTGCCACCCGCGCGTTACTGCAGCCTATTTCGCAATAACAATTGTGCTTTCTCCTCTTGGAGAGGCTACCCATCTCCCTTTATAATCGGCGCTAGTGTTATACCTTTTCAGCAGTAATAAAGAGAACATAGATGGCCGACAATAAAATGCTCTACCGGGTGCAGTTTGTGAGTAATGGAGAACATTACGAACTTTATGTGCGGGAGGTCTCTCAGGGCGGATTATTCGGATTTGTCGAGATTGGCGATTTTGTTTGGGATAATCACAGCCACATTGTGGTGGATCCCTCCCATGAAAAACTCAAAACCGAGTTTGCCGATGTCACCAGCACTTTTATTCCAATGCATAATGTGCTTAGAATCGACCAGGTAAAAAAACAAGGTAGTGCCAAAATCACCGAGTTATCGGATAAGGTAACGGCGTTCCCCGGACCTATATATACCCCAAAGAAAGACTAACCCTGCGGGCCTGTACTGACACAAGGATTATTCTGACATGCTGATATTTGCGAGCTTTGCTGCGCTGGTTCTGTTATTGATTTTTTTTGGTCTGAAAGTTCAGAACTTACAAAAGCAATTACAGCTCTGCCAAAACAGCCTGAAAACCACTTCAAGACGTATAAGCGATGCTAGCGGCAGCATGGTGGTGCTCGCCCAACAAATTCAGAGCTTTTTGGCTGAACGTCTCGACGCCTCACACAAACGAGGGTTAGTGAACGCTAAGCACTATGAAACACTGCAGCCAATGTTTGAGAAAATCAGCGCAGTGGCAGTATATTGCATGGATAAAGGTATGTCGGTTGAAGAAGCCCTCAATGCCGCTTTACAGGATGAGGAAGTGACTCTGGAGCAGCTTCGTGAAGTGATAAAAGTCCAACCCAGTGATATCCGTATGGCCTGGAGTAAAAACACCCTGGATGGGTTTATTATCGCCTGCCGGGGACTTAGTTTTCCGCCAACCAAAACTGAAAGCAGTAAAGCGGAATAATTAAACAAACCGCCCGCGCCTCTTGCAGAGGCGTTTTTTTTGACTAAAATACTGTATAAATAAACAGTATCTTTATTATGTCAGCATCTATCAGTTCGCTTATTAAACATCCCCTGGTATTTCGGGGTCGGGACCATCGCCACAGTGCCGATGGCAGCGAATTGCGTCTGCCTTTCGGTCAGACCAATCTGGATAAAGCCTGTGCAGGCGGTGTGCCTGCCTCTGGCGTGCTGAGTATCAGAGCACTTGCCGGGCAAGGCGAACTACAACTGCTGAATAATGTGCTGTTGCAAAAAGCCGGGACGCAAAAGCGCATTATCTGGTTGCCCAACCGGTTGCAATTAAACCCAAACTGGATGTGCCAAACGCCCTATCAGCAACAATCCTGGGTAGTCAACACCCCTAACGAAGCAGATGCCTTATGGGCTTGCGAACAGGCCATTCGCAGCCAGGCCTGTTGTTGTATAGTGATTTACCTTGCACAGGTAGAACCCAAGGCAGCGCGGCGCCTGCAGGTACTGGCGAGGCAATACGACTGCCTGGTGGTCCTGGTACATCCCGGTAACAGGAGCCCGGGCGCGTTGCCGGTAAACATTGATATGGCGCTGAGCTTTGATATGCGGCAGTGGTTTGTTGATTTACACCGGGTAACCGGTGCCTGGCCGCAACAGCATATTGCCATTGAACACCCGCTTCCGGCTTCTAACGATGCCATTGTCAACGCGTTCAGGCAGTTCAGTAGCAACGACGTAACTGCCATTCACGAAGTCAGTTAGTCTAATGCACTGGCTCTACCTGCACTTTCCGCGTCTGCAGCTCGATCTCTTCGAGCAGCTTCATCCTGAGCAAACCGGGCCAACGGTAGTGATTGACGGAACCGACAATACCGTGTGCCAGTTATCGGCAGCGGCCCTCACTGCTGGTATTAAACCAGGCATGGGCTTAGCAGAAATAACCGCCATTCATGCACAAACCTGTATTATTGAATATGCCGCCAATAGCGAAAATTGTCAGCTAGAGCAGCTGGCTACCACCCTTTATGCGATTGCCTCCGACATTGTCTGCGTTGCCAGCAATGGCATCGCCATTAATCTGAGTCCGCTGGAACTTTATTATCAGGGGCTGGATAATTTCATGGCGTTATGCAAACGATCCCTAACCGTCCGGCAAGTGCACTTTCACTATGGCTCCGGCGCTACCATCGAAATTGCCCGGGTGCTGGCCCGCAGTCATTTTGACCGGGTAGAGAGCGAGCCGAGTCTGGCTCTAAATCACCTTAAAAATTGTTCGTTACAGGCCACTGAGCTCCCCAGCAAAGAAAAAGAGCAGTTAAACCGCATTGGTATACGCACGCTGGGGCAACTTATTGCGTTACCGCTGGATGAAATTGGCAAACGTTTTAATAACCAGATCATTACTTATTTGCTGGCTATAAAGGGCGTAAAGCAGCCGCCATACAGCTTATTTCATCCACGAAAGGTATTCAGTCAGTACCTGGAGCTGCCATATGCGGTAGAGTCTGCGCCAAGATTAAGCCGTTATATTGCTATTGTGCTGGCCAATAATTGTGCATACCTGCAAAAGCGCAATCTGGCCACCGATACCTTACAGTTTGAACTTCAGCAACGGGAACACGATAACCTGATGTTTAAAGTTAACGCCGGTACCCCTCACCACCATTTAAGTGAGTGGCAAATGCTGATTGATCTTAAGCTTGAGCAACTGAAACTCGACTCGCCGGTCACCTCGCTCACCCTAACCTGTGATCAACTGGTTGAGTTTGACCCGGAAAACCTGTCGTTGCTGCAAAGCAGCTATTCAAGACACGCTGAAAATATGCTGTTGGGCAAACTGCTGGCCAGACTCGGCAGCGACAGTGTGAAAACCGTTGAACAGGTTAATGAACACCGTCAGGACTATGTTGTGCAACAGGCTTGCGCACTCCATAAGGCACCGGCCTGTTCAGAAGCTAACGGCCTGCAACCGGTCTGGCTGATGGTTCAACCTCAACCGCTAACCGAGCAGACTCAAATTGTCTACGGGCCGGAGCGGGTGCACACTGGCTGGTGGGATGATCACCCGGTAAAGCGGGACTATTTTTTAGCCTTAACCGGTAAAGGTCAGCGCTTGTGGGTGTATCGGGATGATCAGCAACACTGGTACGTGCACGGGTACTTCGGCTGATTATGTTTGCTGAACTGGTTTGCCAAAGTAACTTCTCATTTTTAGAAGGGGCTTCTCATCCCGAAGAGCTGGTTAATACCGCCGCTTTTCTGGGTTATGAAGCCATTAGCATTTGCGATGAGTGTTCAGTGGCCGGAGTGGTCAGAGCCCATGCAGAAATCAAGGCGAATGGCTTACCCATAAAGCTGATTGTTGGCAGTGTGTTGCATCTGGCGCCGGGTTTGAGAGTGTGTTTACTGTGCCCGGATAAAACGGCTTATGCCGAGCTCTGCCGTATTATCACCAATGCACGGCGGCGCAGTGAAAAAGGCCATTACGCCTTATCAGAATGGGATCTCAAATCGGTTAAGTCGTGTTTGGCTATCTGGTTACCGGCGTATAACAATAACGATAATCATTGGGCAGAATTTTTTGCTAAGTTCTTCAGTAAACGTTGTTGGATTGGCGTATCGCGTTTATTAAACGGTAATGATAACGCTCATTTCGCCGCGGCAATGTCGCTGAGCGAAGAGTATTGTTTTCCTCTGGTAGCCACCAACCAGGCGCTCTTTCATCACCCCGACCGCCAACACACTCAGCATGTTCTGCACGCCATTCGCACACGCAGTACGGTGGCAGGGTTAGGCCGCGATGGATTACCTAATCAGGAGCGCAGCCTCAAAACACTCACTAAACTCACCCGCTTATACCCTAAGGCGTGGTTAAGCGAGAGTGTGAGTATTGCCAGGCGTTGTCAGTTTAGTTTGGATGAGCTTAAGTATCAGTACCCCAGCGAGCTCGTGCCAAACGGGTACACGGCAACCAGCTATCTTCGCCACTGCGTTGAAGCCGGGATTAAAAAGCGGTTTAAACAAGGTGTACCGCAATCTATCCGAGAGATCATCGAAAAAGAGCTGGCATTGATCCGTTCGGAGCAATTTGAATACTTCTTTCTGACCATTTACGACATTGTGCAATTCGCCAAAGAGCAAGGTATTTTGTATCAGGGGCGGGGCTCTGCAGCAAACTCCATAGTGTGTTATTGCCTGGAAATAACCGCTGTAGATCCGCGCCAGATCAATGTTCTGTTCGAACGTTTTATCTCTAAGGAGCGTAACGAGCCGCCGGATATTGATGTGGATTTTGAGCATGAACGCCGTGAAGAGGTGATCCAGTATATATACGGCAAGTATGGCCGCGAACGGACTGCGCTGGCAGCCAGTGTTTCGACCTTCCGATTTAAAAGTGCGTTTCGGGAAGTTGGCAAGGCATTAGGGCTGCCCGAATCGCTACTTGGTTATTGGCTCAAGCAATTTAACCTTCGCGATCGAACCCTTGGCTGGCAAAGCCAATTGCAGGAACTGGGCATCGATCAGGACAGCCGTACCGTTAAGCAGTTAATAACTTTAACGCAAGAGATTATAGGCTTTCCCCGTCATTTATCTCAGCATGTAGGCGGCTTTGTCATTTCTGCTGGCCCGCTATACGAGCTGGTGCCGGTTGAAAATGCCGCCATGGCAGATCGCAGCGTGATTCAGTGGGACAAAGACGACCTGGAGTCTTTGGGGCTGCTAAAGGTGGATGTGCTGGCGCTGGGGATGCTCACCGCTATACGTAAAACCTTTTCACTGATCAGCGATCGCTACCAACAGGATATATCTATACCTTTTATCTCTGCCCATGGCAGGGATAAGCAGGTGTTTAGTGCCATTTGCAACGCCGATACTGTGGGTGTTTTTCAGATTGAGTCCCGCGCGCAAATGACCATGCTGCCGCGATTAAAACCCGTTTCTTATTATGATCTGGTAGTGCAAATAGCGATTGTCAGACCTGGCCCTATCCAGGGTGACATGGTGCACCCTTATTTGTTAAGAAGACACGGAAAAGAGCCGGTCAGCTATCCTTCTGATGAAGTAAAGTCGGTCCTGTGCCGAACCATGGGGGTACCTATTTTTCAGGAGCAAGTGATCCAGTTAGCCATGGTTGCTGCAGGGTTTACCGGCGGCGAAGCCGATCAGCTAAGAAGAGCCATGGCTAGCTGGAAGAAAAACGGCAAGTTACGCCAGTTCAGAAGCAAGTTGATTGATGGTATGACTCAGAGAGGCTACAAGCCGCAATTTGCCGAACAACTCTTTGAACAAATTTGTGGCTTTGGCGAATACGGCTTTCCTGAGTCTCATTCTGCTTCGTTTGCAGTACTGGCTTACGCCTCAGCCTGGCTTAAGTATTATTACCCGGTGGAGTTTTATGTTGGGTTGCTTAACAGCTGGCCAATGGGCTTTTACTCACCGGCGCAACTTGTTCAGGATGCTGCCCGACATCAGGTTTATGCTTTGCCGGTTGATATCAATGAAAGCAGTATTGATCACACTGTTATTGATAATCACCACTTCAGACTGGGTCTGAGACAAGTGAATGGCTTATCGGACAAAGCCATGAATACACTGATATCACAGCGCCCGGAAAAAGGCTTTACCAGCCTGACTGAGATTAAATCTCTTGGCCTTAATCGTAATGAGCTGGCGGCGCTGGCCAGCGCTAACGCCTTAACAGCTCTGGCTAAAGACCGGTTTAACACCCGCTGGCAGTTAATGGACTCGCAAATGACACTACCTTTATTGAAAGATCAGACTGAGATCACCCCGCAGATAACGGCCCCTACTGCAGTTGAGGATCTTATCGAAGATTACGCGTCGCTTAATCTGTCTTTGGCGCAGCATCCTGTCAAACTGCTTTTAGCGCAACACCCTATTCATCATCTGACACTGGCAAATGAGATATTAACCAAAGCACATAAATCCCCTATTCGAGTGGTTGGTTGCGTGGTGGGCCGACAAGCGCCGGGGACTGCCGGTGGAGTAACCTTTATGACGCTCGAGGATCATACCGGTAATCTGAACGTGATAGTTTGGCAGAGTACGGCACGACTGCAGAAAAAGGCCTTTATCAGCAGTAAGATCCTTGAGGTAAGAGGAATATTGGAACGTTCAGAAGAAGGCGTAACCCATATCATTGCCGGTAAACTTATCGATCACAGTGATAAGCTTGATCAATTGCTGATGCACTCCAGGGACTTTCATTAGTAATGGTTTGCTACGCACATAAGAAAATACGTATATAACGAAAAAACGTCTATAAAACAACCAACCTTTGCCGTAGTCTAGTGTTATGGATGTATCAAACCACACTTTGTTATGTATTACATTAAGGGGATAGCTTCTGTAGTGAGCCGCCTTGCAATAGTCTTTTTGCTCATCGCAGGAACCTGTAGCCGCGCCGACACCATTGTTATCGGGACGCAGAATTTTCATTATTACCCTCATTATGATTTCACATCAAAAGATGACAAAGGCCTTGCCTGGGCAATTTTTGAGGCTTTTAGAGCCACGACCAAACACGAGTTTGTTTATATCTCTATGCCAGTACTCCGACTACAAAAAGAACTGGCCAAGGGCAGTGTCGATTTTATCTATCCGGATAACCCAAAATGGTATAACCCCATTATCAGTAATACGCTCAAAACCTTTAGTCAACCAGTCACACGCGCATTAGGCGGCACCATTATGCGCCCTAAAAAGGTGGGTGGTGGAATTGATAATATTCGTCGCCTCGCTATGCCTTTGGGCTTTACCCCAGTCAACTGGCAAGACAGGGTAGATAAACATCTAACCCATCTTATCCGGGTAAATGATACGCTCAATGCACTGGAACTCATCGCGATGGACAGAGCGGATGCAGCCAATCTCGAATACCATGTCACTCAACATATTGCTTCTCAGCAGCCAGCACTTGGCAAGTTTACACTGGACCCTAAATTACCCCATGATGGCGTTGCCTTTATGTTAGCGACAATCAACCATACTCACTTGCTGGCTGAATTTAACGCTTTCCTTAGATCCCACCACGCATTAATTAAACAACTCCACAAGCAATACAGAATCAGACCACCAGAAACGATTCTTAACGACTTAAGAGATCAATACTATTAATGCTAATTTATTCAGATTCTCTGCGCTCGTGTCTGACCGCAGACAGTGCAGACGCCACTATTCCCGTTGGTACGGCAATTAAGCCCAAACCAATCATGAGTACACAAAACGTAAACATTTTGCCACCGAGTGTAATGGGATAGATATCGCCATATCCTACTGTTGTCAGAGTGGCAACAGACCACCACAAGCTGTCGAAGATCGAGCGAAACACATCAGGTTGTGCCGCATGTTCGAAATGATAAATACCCACTGCGGATAGGTATAACAGCACAAAGCTAGCCAGCGTAAATATAACCAACTCTTCTTTCGCCATATATAAAGCGCGGGTAAAACGATGAAATGCCGTGTTGTATCTTGCCAGCTTGATTAGCCTTGCAAGCCTTAACAATCTGAGTAATCGCAAGGTTGTGAGATCGACGGTAAACGCCAGAAAGAATGGCAAAATAGCAATCAGATCGACTACCCCGTAAAAACTGAAAATAAACTTTAATTTTTCACGTGCCAGATAGATTCTGGTTAAATATTCAAGGGTAAACAAAGTTACTATGACGTATTCAGCATACCGTAGCCATTGGCGGTGCCGGGCACTTAAATCAGGAAGTGTTTCCATTGAAAAAGTGACCACTGAAAACAGAATCAGACTGGTAATGATGATCGAAAAAACGGAGGAATCCAATATTGTCGTTGATGAGTTATTGCTCATATCAATGTCCATTCAGGGCTTACTTAACCAGAGGGCCAATTTCCATTGATTAAATTATAAGCCCTTAACAATCCATATTCGTCGCCTTACAGTGAAAATGCAAATGTGTTTGGCAACTTCAGTAGTCTGTGTACTATAGTTAAATTATTACCCACAGCGTTAAGTAATGATGATGTACTCACTGGCTCGCCAACTCTCATGCTCTTTTTTATTGCTGGTTTCTTCAGCATTATCGTTGAATACATCGTGTGCAGAGACTTACGTAGTAGCGTCACAAAACATCGCCTATTACCCTCATTATGAGTTCTCTGCAGTCAAGGACCGAGGCTATGCATGGGCGTTACTAGAGGCTTTCGCAAGCGACCGCGGGATTAAATTTGAATACGTCAGCATGCCGGTATTGCGTCTGCAGATCGAGCTTGAAAAAGGTAACGTTGATTTTGTTTATCCGGACCATCCTACCTGGACTAACCCGGTAAACGACAATGCCACTAAACATTTCAGCGCACCGTTGACGGAGAGTCTGGTTGGGACATTTGTAAAGCCAGAGCGATTTGGCCAGGGCCTTTCTGCCATACGAAAAGTGGCCATTGTATTGGGCTTTTCCCCTTTATACTGGCAGGAACGTATCGACAGTGGTCAAACCAAGCTTATTTCTGTAGCAGATAATAAATCAGCCATTTATATGGCGCAGTGGGACAGAGCTGATGCCTTTGATATGGATTACTACGTGGCTCAGTATCTGATGCAGAAACTCGATGATGTAGATGACTTCAAACTCGACCCTGATTTACCTGTTACCGTAGTCGAATTTTGTTTATCTACGGTCAAAAACCCTGAACTCTTAATCGAACTGAACGAGTTTATAGCCAGTAATCCGGGGATCATTGCTATGCTCAAAGCCCGTTATAATATCGGTAACGCCCGTTACCGGCTTGAGTCAATCCAGGCTGGATTGCCATAGGGTTTATTGTTAGTGCTTTTTGTGGCGCGTTTATACGCCTTACGGTTGCAGGATGACGGTTCTTTGTTTTATTAAATTAAGAGAGCTCTCACATGGGGGTGAAGAACGGTGCTTCGTAAAAGCATGGCGAATGCCAGTGGCATTCGACAAGTAATGAACGCGAGCCATGGATGGCGAGCTGGATGCCCGCTACAGGGACGTATCACTAAAGGACGC
This sequence comes from uncultured Alteromonadaceae bacterium, assembly GCA_950073835.1. Classification (GTDB taxonomy): domain Bacteria; phylum Pseudomonadota; class Gammaproteobacteria; order Enterobacterales; family Alteromonadaceae; genus Alteromonas. The sequence goes on along the minus strand of CATMRP010000003.1, from coordinate 2,987 downwards.
TGTTCGAAGAGTTTTAATGTATCCGTCCGGTGATCCCACCTAGTCTTTAGCAACCTGCCATGGTAGTAGTGGGTCGACATCGGCTTCCGGTTGGCTCAGCAACTCCAGACTTTTCATCACATATTCGAACACGTTGAGGTTATTGGCCTTGGCGGTTTCGATGATGCTGTAGAGGATGGCACTGGCGTTTGCGCCGGTAGTTGTCTGGCTGAACAGCCAGTTTTTCCTGCCAATGACGAACGGTTTTATTGCTCGCTCTGCACGGTTGTTATCAATGCTGAGCTGGCCGTCTAGTGTGTATCGAACCAACTTATGCCATTGGTTCAAGCAATACTGTATCGCTTCACCCAGTTTTGTTTTCGGTAACACTTGTTGTGCTGATTTGGTTAGCCAGGTATGAAGTTGGCTCAGTAATGGCAGGCTCTTTTCCTGCCGTGTGGTAAAGCGTTGTTCTGCTGAGCTATCTTTTATCTGGGTTTCGATACGGTAGAGCTTTTGGATATGGTTTAGGGCCCAGTCGGCTTTACCACTGCCTTTATTACCCGCCCCTTTTTTGGCCTCCATGAACTTGCGTCTGGCATGAGCCCAGCAGCCGACCAAGGTGGCCTGGGTTTGTTCATAACCCGCGTAACCATCCACTTGTAGATAACCGTTATAGCCGCCAAGGAAGTCCACGGCACATTGCCCGGCCCGGCTATTGTGGTAGTCATACAGTACGATGTTCGGGATGGTTGTGCCTGGTATGTTTCCGTCGGGTGAATCAGCCCCTGTGGCATATAACCACATATAGCTCGTCGATTTATCCGCATCGACCACCTTCAGCGTGGTTTCATCCGCCTGGATAACCGGTTGCTGTAGCAGATGTTGATGAAGCTGGTCATAGAGCGGTTTAAACAACTCAGCACAGTGGATTATCCAGTCAGCCATGGTTTTGCGGCTAAGCTCGATACCGTGTTGTTTAAACATGGCTTCCTGTCGGTACAATGGCAGACCAAACTGGTATTTGCTGGTGATGATTTGGCTTAACAGGCTGGGCGTGGCATACCCTTTGGGGATAACACTGTGTGGCACCGGCGCTTGTTTGATAGTGTTGCTAGTACCGTCTTTGTCGCAGGTACGGCACGCATACTTCAGACGTACATGCTCAATCACTTTCACCTGAGCCGGGATAAACTGTAACTTCTCAGACTTATCTTCGCCGATGCAGTGCAACTCGCTGGCGCAGCAGTCACAGGTTTTGTCTGCTTCCGGGATATCGTGAACGATAACCTCGCGGGGTAAATCACTGGGCAATGGTTTACGCTTAGGTTTATTGCGCGTATAACTTATGGCTTCCTGCTCGGGTGTTTCAACCTCAGCAACCAGCTCTTCGGCCTCATTAAACAACTCACCCTGCCCAGGGTGGCCTTCAGTACTTTTACCGAACTGTTTATGCTGAGCAATGCGGAACTGCTCTTCCAGGTATTGATAACGCGATACCATCTGCGACAACATCTTTTTCAGTGTTGCCGGGTCGTCGGGGAGGTTCTCGATATCAATATTCATTGCTCTAGTATTACGCAATAACTGACTGATTACATGCCATTATTCAGATTATTTCGTGATCGATAATCGCTGCTTATGATCACCGGTTATAAGCCGGAAGCAGTGTAATGTAAGGGCTGATGGCCTATCACATCATAGCCGGATAACAGCCATTGCAACTGCTGTTCGCTCAGATGCATGTGCTGCAAATCAGCATCATTTGGCCATTTAAAGCGGTGCTTTTCGAGGCGTTTGTACCACAGCGCGAAGCCAGTTTTATCCCAATAGAGGATTTTGACTTTATCGCGCTTTTTATTACAGAAGACAAACAGGGCATCCCTAAACGGACTAAGCTGCATCTGTTGCTCAACCACCACAATCAGTCCGTTGATGGATTTACGGAAATCGACAATGTCCATGTACAGATAGATATCAGCAGGCTCGACGAACATCTTCATTCGTTAAGCGCCTTCATCAACGCCGCTACCCAATGCGGTTGTACGGTAATGGGTAAACTGAGTTGTCCCGCGCCATAATCCAGTGTTATCTGTTCGGCCGTTGTACACTCTCGGGATTCAACCGTGGTGACTTCGCGTTTCACCTGAACAAACTTGCTTTGCCTATGTTGCAAGCGAATATCACTGCGCCGGGCATAAAAGGTTTGGATATTGATATGTTGTTGTTGGCAGAATTCGACAGCCGACAGGCCACTCTGTTGTTGCTGTTTGAATAATTGTCGCCATTCTTGCTGGCTACGTTGAGGGTGTCGCATGGCATACTCCTTTTGAAAAGGACACCATGCCGTAGCTATTTCAGTATTTGAATGTGGAGATCACCGGACGCTCACGTTTTAATGGATATGACCCTCGATAGTTAGGTCTTCATAGGAGTGGCACGGTAGTGCCAGTCCTAAAAGCAAAAAACCCAGCTTTCGCTGGGTTCTTTGTTTTTCGAATTGGGAGCCTGGCGGTGTTCTACTCTCACATGGGGAGACCCCACACTACCATCGACGCTAACGTGTTTCACTTCTGAGTTCGGAATGGATTCAGGTGGGACCACGTCGCTATTGCCGCCAGGCAAAAACTTGTTAACAATTTCAGAAAGCTTGATATTCGTTTCAATCAGTTGAGTAACTCAACTACTCTCACTTAATAATTAGACAGTCTACTCACACAACACTCTAAAGGCTAAAGCCATTTAGGCGTTGTATGGTTAAGCCTCTCGGGCAATTAGTACAGGTTAGCTTAACGCCTTGCAACGCTTCCACATCCTGCCTATCAACGTCATAGTCTATAACAACCCTTCCAGCACTTACGTGCAGGGATGACTCATCTTGGGGCTCGCTTCCCGCTTAGATGCTTTCAGCGGTTATCGATTCCGAACTTGGCTACCGGGCAATGCCTTTGGCAAAACAACCCGAACACCAGCGGTTCGTCCACTCCGGTCCTCTCGTACTAGGAGCA
>CATMRP010000002.1 GCA_950073835.1 uncultured Alteromonadaceae bacterium | reverse complement strand
AAAAAGCCAAGCTGGCTGATTCTGAGTCACAATTAGCTAAGCTGAAAGCTCAGCACGAGACGATTGCTGCGCTGTAATGGTTTAGCCAAGTAGTAAAAAGGTGAGGTGTCGATTTGACACTTCACCTTTCTTGTAACTGTAATTCACCGGCGTTATTGTGGTGCTATACCGCATTTATTATCAAGCCAATCAATCAGTTCACCATAAAACTGCATTTTATGGTCGTAAAACAGGGTATCGCTGAAGTGATCAGCGCCTTCAAGAACAACGTATTTGTGTTCCTTGTTTAGGCGTTTTAATTCGGCAACAAAACTGTCGCTGTGTTCAATAGGGACACGCTGATCAATATCACCGTGAATCACTAAAATTGGCACATTGGCCTTTTCAACATTTTCGACAGGACTTACACCATCAATGGTCGGTTTTTGTAGCTTCGATAATAAAGGACTGTCATTAAGCGTTGCATTGATTCTGGACAAATCGCTTACCCCTGCACCGGCAACAGTACACTGGTATAGATTTGGTTCCCGCAACGTGGCTGCAAACGCTGCATAGCCACCATAGCTCCAGCCAAACATGGCCAATTTGTCTTTATCAGCCAGGCCTTTGGCAACTAAAAAGTTGGCTGCATCATCCAGATCATCCTGCATGGTTAAGCCCCAGTTTTTATCGCCGGCTTTCCAGTGGTCCAGACCATAGCCGGTTGAGCCCCGGAAGTTTGGCTGAATAACCAGATAGCCATGGGAGGCTAGTAATTGCGCCCAATCGTCGAAAATTGAGGAGTCTCTGGCCCAGGGACCACCGTGAGGTAATACCACGGTTGGGTAGGGGGCTTTGCCAACGGTTGGGCGAGTTACATAAGCATTAATCTTTCTTCCATCGCGGGCCTTGTACGAAATGTAAAGGTTTTTACCGAGTTTGGATTTATCGATGAAAGGCATGCGCTCGCCGAGTTTTATAAGGTCTTTTTTATTACTAAGTAAGTAAAACGAGCCGGGATCATTGGCTGCCTGAGTCAAAACCACTAACTGACTATTATCATCCGACGCACTGATTACGGCCACCCGCCCTTTTGGCGATAAGCCGCTAATACTGTCCTGAATTGCTTGCCATTCGGCATCTTCATAGAAGGTTTGGCTGAACTTGGTAGTATAGTTGTAACCGATGACATGGCCATCATCGTCGAAGTTCACACCGTCTGCGTCGAGGCCATCAAGGCCAAACAGACGTTCGCTGTATTTGCCGCTTTTGATATCCAGCAAATACACACCGGTAGTATCTTCACCATTATTGGCCACTACATAGATTTTGTCTGGATCCTGATTATTAAACCCGTTAACAGCAAAATTTGAACGGTCTTCACCGCTGGCAGAGTGCAGTAAAATCCAGTCATCACTGCCTTTGGCTCTGACATAGGTTTCTATTGCTTGCTCGCTGCGATTCCAGCCCTGCCCAATTCGAACTTCGCCGTCTTTATCCACCCCAAAACTGTTACTCACTTTAGTGGTTCCACGTAATACGGTGTTGGTTCGGCCATTATTAATATTTAACTTAACAACATCCGGGATCCAATTGTTGTTAATATCAACCTCAACCAGAATGTGGTCAGGATCATTTACCAGCATGTTGATCATCGAGAAGCTGATGTTGCCCTTATCCCTGAATGGAATAAGCCAGTCACCCTTGCCATCGGCATCGGTTACAGCAAACTTGCTAACCCAGTATTTGTTGCCCCGGTCTTCGAGTAACTGGCGAAAATTTATGCCAATTTTTTCGTTATTCAGCCAAGAAACGGCAGATACCCGCATTTTGTCGGCACCTAGTCTAACCGGTTCATCGCTTAGTTTACTGGTTTGATGAATTTCAACAATGTAATCACCATCTCTACTGGTTGCTCTAATCAGCGCCAGTTGCTTACCATCTGGTGATAATTGAACAGTACGAATGGCTGGCTGGATCGCAAAGCTTTCAACCACAGACATTTCTTGTTCAGCAAGGGCCTGGCTACCTGTAATCACCCCGGCAACTGCAAAGCCTAGTTGGATGAGTTTTTTCATATTTATTTCCCTTAAATAAAAAAGGCTTCTGCATGATTGCAGAAGCCTTTTAAGTTCAACAACTGCTATTTCATCTTAGATTAAAAAGCAGCCTGGAAATTTATAAACGGCGTTCTGCCATAAGTGTCATAACCAACACCTAAAGGAATGTTGGTGTTAGAGAATGAACCACTAGGATCAACTGCCGGAGGTGCTTCATTAAACACGTTACGAACACCCGCATTAATTTGGAAGTTGTCAAACTCATAGGAAACACTTACGTTGTGCAGCATGTAGTCGTCTGTATAGCCAACCGGGCGACACAGCAGCGGGTTCCCGTCTGAATTTAACAGACCGCGACAACCCGTAGTGCCTTCTTCAAATTCACCTAAGTCGTCTTCTTCACCTTTACCAATATAACGAGTTTCCCAGTTAAAGGTAATGTCTGAAACGGCGATACGTAAGCGCGCAGAACCACGCCACTCAGGTACATCCGGCTCACCGGCATTATCGTCAACCGTGCCAAGTACATCGTACAGGGATTCGGTCATACGGGTGGCTTGCAGGTCAAGGCTTACATCTACATTTTGTTCACCAATCACAAAATCTTGTGAGTAGTAAATGTTGTAGTCAAAGCCTTTGGACGTTAAAAGACCAATGTTGATGAAGCTTGAGTCCACCAGGCTGATTTGCTGATTTTCATCACGTGAAATTCGGCCACAGAATGCAGGGTTACCTGATGCAGAATAACACTGTCCGATACTATAACTAGCGCTTGGCTCCGCAATACTGTTGGTTACCTCAATATCAAATCGAGTCAGTGATAAGGTCAATTCGAAATCATCACTGAAAGGCTGTTCAATAATGAAACCATAAGTTTTAGCAAGGGATGTTTCCGGATTGAGTTCCTGAGAACCACCAGTCACTACTTCTGCACTTACAAAGTTAGTGAACTGTGTTTCTTCAGTGTCACCAATACCTAATGAAGTTGGGTCAACACCAGCTGCCACACAGGCATCCAGAACTCCTTGATCACGTGTATCATTTGTTGGATCGTAAGTAATAGGAGTATTTGGATCTAAAGGATCTTCAATGCGAGCATCATCCGGAACAACACAAGGGTCGCTAAGGCTGTTGAAACCAGTAGTACCGTTAAGGAATCGCTCACGCAGGTTAGGCGCACGATACGAGGTACCTTTGGTACCACGTAATGTGAACCAGTCAACAGGACGATAAATTGCCTTCAAGCTGTATGTGCTTTCTGCATCATAATAACTTTCGTCGGAAATACGGCCAGACATGGTTAAGGTAAGTTCTTCAGCAAAATCAACGCCACGTAACAATGGTAGTTCAATTTCGGCAAACACTTCTTTTAAGTTACGTGCACCGTCTGCACCCTGGTCTGCAAAGTAACCCCATAGCAAACCTTCGGCCGCTACTGCATTCGGGCTTGACTTAATTTCGTCACGACGATATTCAAGTCCGATAACTGAGCTAACCACTTCGCTATTCCATGGCAGTGTGGTTAAGTCGCCACCGATAAAACCGTTCACCACAAACTGGCTCACTTCCGTACCAATAGTACGGTCGACCATCAAGTATGCCTGCTCTTCCGGCGTAAGCGTACCACCACCGGGTTGGTAAATGTTGTCTGAAAACAGGTTTACAGGCACACAACCTTCACCACATGAATAGGTACCGTCATCGTTAAGCACGGTGTTATATAAAGAGTTTAGCAAGCGCTCTTCACTGATACCCGGGCGTGTGTCTGTACCCTCTGAGGCACTGTAAGATGCATAGACATCATAATACCAGTTATCCAGGCCAATGCCTTCGAAAGACAGCAGATTACCGGTAACACCGCCGACTAAGCGGTACTGTTCAACTTCGATATCAAAACGATCGCGATCGCCACGAATGTTTAATATTGGTTGAACGTCCACTGGACCATATGGGAAACCAATGCCGGCACGACAATCGATGCCGTAGTCACCACAAGGGTTAAACGGATTTGATGCTGGTACTACTTCAAAAATCTGTGCACCGGGGTTAAAGATTGGAGACTCACGCTTGGCATATAAGCCTTCGTAATAGAACAGCGTATCGCTGTCATCATTGAGTGAATATTCACCGTTTAACAGGATTGAGTAACGTTTATTCCGGCTTCTGTAATCGCCTGCTTTAAAGTAATCAGACTGTTCATAGGCATACATCGGATCCTGGAAGTCTACATCGCGGTAGCCATCGCCATTACCATCCGGGAACCACACATCATTAATGCCGTCACCGTCTGAGTCGCCGTTTACCCATCCCGGAATACCATAAACGGGACCTAAAGCGTCACCAGTTGGGTCTGAAGTTTCAGACCAGCCAGGAATCCCTACGTTGGTGAATCCATTGGTACGGTAGACACTACCCCAAAAAGGAATACTCATACGGTTGGTTAGCGGGAAAATATCACAGCTGTCGTCACCACGAGGTAACGGACCATCGCCACTGTACCGGCGAATGATATCCCCTTCTTCAGTTTCCCAGATACGTTCCTCACAGCCTTTTACGAAAGGGTTGCCGCCATAAGACTGTGCCTGCCGATCGAGATATTCAGCACCGATTGAGATAAAGCCGTTATCGAAGGTCTTACCCCACATAGCTGATAACACGGTTTCTTCGCCGCCATCACCCTTAGGCTGACTGTAAGACCCCTGAATCTCTAAACCCTCTACGTCTTTACGCAGGATCACGTTAGATACACCGGCAACCGCGTCTGAACCGTAAACCGTTGATGCACCATCAAACAAGTTCTCAACGCGTTGGATCATTACACCCGGGATCAGGTTTAAGTCTGGAGAAGTTGGTGCGCCACCAACACCGGCTGGGGCCATACGGCGACCGTTAACCAGAACCAGCGTACGTTCTGCACCCAGGCCACGGAAACCGATAGTCGCCGCACCCGGACCGTTGTCCAGTACGTAACCACCAAAGGTGTTGTCTATTTGTGAACCTGCCGCCTGGTTGGTGTTCTGGAGCATCTGACCGGCGTCAAACAGGCCCATTTCGCGAGCGAAGTCACCACTGATGACCTGAACTGGTGATGCGTTGGAGAACTCAGAGCGGCGAATACGAGAACCAGTTACCTGAATTCGCTCAGTAACTTCTTCCAATGAATCTTCTGCCAGTGAGTCTTCAACCAGCACACTAGAACTTTGATTAGCTGAAACTTCAACTTCCTGCGTTTCTTGAGCAAACGCAACGTTTGTCGTTAGAGAAGCTATGCTGGTAAGCAGTGCATACCTAATAGCATTGCTTAGCTTGTTGGTTTTTATCATTTATGTCCCCTGGATGAGTTTTATTATTGTCGAGATCCAGACTATTTCAGACCAGATTATCCCGTAGCTTTATAGTATTGATGTCGAACGGAGAGTTATACGAATCGACATATTCCCGATTCTTAAACTTACAATGGGGCTTATCCTTAACCTTGCCGCGACCTGCAGATTGCGGAAACATTCGGCAGATATTTAAGCTTAAACCTCATTAGAAAGGCATGGATTATTTATTTCTACATCCATGTTAATTCCTGATTCTGTCGCATCACTGCATATCAAACGTGCAACCTTAGATAACACATCTGTATGCAACTATAATTATTTATATTTAAACAACCCCACCAACAAACGTGTTTCACGCCGTTACTGCGATGGCTTTGCCTGTCAACCAAATTAGAGAAATTGACACTCTGAAAGTTAATTAAAAATCTCTGTGGTGTCAAATAAATGGAACTTTTTTCCCTTTTGCTTGCCGCAAGTGTATTGTTTATATATATCAATCAGTTACATTTATCTTTCTGGCAACTTTAAGTTACAGTGACATGGCCTTTTTCGCACTAACGCCGTTATTACGATGGAATAATCTGTTTTGTTCGTTTTGCGAACAAAAAATGTTAAGACATCGGGGGCAAAATAAAATAAAGGCGTGCTGATAACACGCCTTTGAGGTGGTGCAGTGATGAGCTGCACACACTGGAGCAGATTAAAACTGGTAAGAGGCGAATAAACGCAGGGTTCTTGGCTGACCAGGCCCTACAAACTCGGTAGACTCGATATCGTCATAGATATCTTCCAGCACTTCATCTGCTTCGCCGTAGGTACCAAAGGTTTCGAATTCCGTATCAAACACGTTTTCCAGACGCAGACCTACGGTAACGCCGCTACTGTGGGCATAAGTGGCACTCAGGTTTACAAGGGTATAGCCGTCCAGTTCGCGGTTTTCGTTGGCTTCATCGCCACGGAAATACTGTCCAGAGGCGTAATCCACATCGGCGCTGATATACAGGTTTTCAATCACTGGGTAGGTTACCTCAAAACCTGCCTGCCATTCAGGCTGGCCAGGAATGTTATCCCCCGGCATTACCTGACGTCCCGGACCCATTGGATTTTGCGGGCTGAATGAAACAAACGGAGTTTCAAATGTAGCCTGCAGGTAACTGACATTGGCTGAGATCTCCAGATCTTCATATTGCTGCAGCAGGCTGAACTCGGCGCCCTGACGACGGGTTTTATTAACGTTCACAAAATAACCCACTGAGGCGCGGTCGCCCGCTTGCTGGAAGATAATGTCGTCTTTGCTTTCGCTGCGGAATAATGCTGCGTGTAAGAGGCCGTTATCCAGCGAGTAATTTACGCCCACCTCAAGGGTGTCGGTACGTACCTGGTCAAGCGGCGGATCGGCCACAAATCCGTTAGGTAGTTTACACGGGTCGTCTTCGTCGGCGCAGCTAAGCTCTGCCGGGCTCGGTGTCCGTGAGGACTGGCTGTAAGATGCATAAGCATGGTAGTCATCCCTGCGATAATGCACGGTGGCTGAGGGGTTGAAACGGCTGAACTCATGGTTACCGTTCAGTGAGCCTTCGCCCACTTCCACCCCATCGACCATATCAATAGTCGACTTGTTGTAACGGCCGGCAAGGGCCAGTTGCCAGTGCGGGTTTAATTCAATCACGTCACTGACAAACAGGTAAGTGTGTTTTACATCGGTATCCAGGCGAACCCGTGAACCTTCGTCGAATACGCCAATGCCGGTTACGCCGCGGCTGTCTTCTGGTGTATCGTTGTCGAGCACGGCAAATTCGGTGTCACTGCGAAACGAGATATCAGCAGTATCAATACCCAGACCAACTACCCAGTTGTGAGTTAACGAGCCAGATTGCGTCACGCCGGCAAGCTCTGCACTAAAACCATAGCTTTCCTGCTCGGTTAAGCTGGTATTGGCGGTACCGTCCAGGGTATCGGGATCGACGGCAGAAATTGACTCAAGTGGTACAAGAGGGTCGAAACCTACAAACTGAACAGCGTCGTCCTCGTCAAATTCTTCATCATCATCATCATCATCATCGTCGTCATCATCCATATCCATGTCATCCTCGTCGATGTCGTCATCTTCGAGTAATTCGGCTTCTTCATCTTCTTCACACAGGGTTTCACCATAACCTACGTCACATTCCTCGTAGTCACTGTCGTCACCATTGTAGGTTTCGATTTCATTTTCGCGGAAGTAGGCGTTAACACGCACCACTAAATCGTTGTCGAGTTGCCATTCGTGATTGAGGTTAATAAAGCGCAGGCTGGTAAAGGTTTGATCCGGGCGGGTATAAATCGCGTCCCGGCCTTCATAGGGGATCAGATCAACCGGGATAGCGCCGTTACCGATGAGGTCGTTATCATTAGCGGCCAGGGTAATACGGGTTGCTGAATCTTTACCTTTATGGGTAATGTTAGCCAGGCCTTGTTGAATATCACTCGGTGAATAGTCGCGCCAGCCGTCTTCTTCGTATTTATTAACATTAATGTAGTAACCCCATTCACCGTTGTTGCCACCGGATTCCAGGTTAATACCTTGTTGACCAAAGTCGCCGCCCATCACGGTGACTTTATTGTGCGGAAAGCTAAAGCCGTCTTTACTGTTTAATATCAGCGCGCCGCCCAGCGTATTCTGACCGAAAACCGGGTTAGCACCAGAGACCAGCGTGACAGATTCCAGTGCCGTAGGCGGTATCAGATCCCAGTTTACTGTATCACCGAAAGGTTCGTTAAAACGGGTACCATTAAAATACACCGCCAGGCCCTGAGGTAAGCCCAGCAGTGGCGAAGCGGTAAAGCCACGGTATTGTAAGTCTGCCTGGAACGGATTGTTTTGCACATCGTTAATCGACACGCTCACCAGTTGGTTATCCAGGATCCGCGCCAGTGAGTTGCCGTTGTCCACATCCAGTGCATCCGCATCAATCGTCTGGCTGGCCGGTGAATATTCCGTTAAGCCGGAAACAAAACTCAGCGGTGACTGTCCATATACGGTGATCTTTTCAACATCAGCCTGATTGTCCTGGGCCTGCACCTGAAAACTGCCTGCGATACAGGCTGCAAGGTAGAGATAAGAGGTTTTTTTCATTGCGTTACTTCCAGTCCGTTTTCATCGATACATTACGCTGCTGGTTGCTATCACCAGGGCTTGTATTTTTTGTGTAATAAAGTGGTTAAGACGACGTAAGTATGGGAAGAGATGGGCGGCTATCCAAGGGAGCTATTCCCGTATATAACCGGGAAAAGTTCCCGGTTTTAGCCCCTGCGACTTTCGCTACAGACCAAGTAATTAGCGATTTAGTGCTAAAGTAGTAATGTTATTTTAGCAGGATTAAAAAAGGCTCCATTACCAGTCGAAAGGACAGTCAGTGCAACCTTGCATAAATGCCCCCTGAAAGGTGGCGTAGTGAATTCGTGTACCGGTAAAAATCGCCTCACTCAGGTTGGCGCCATTCAGTTTGGCTTCCTGAATATTCGCGTTGGTGAGGTCGGCGCCGTTGAGGTTGGCCTTGTTCATCCATACCCGCTCAAGTCGGCTGGCGCGCAGTGTTGTATTAATCAGCTTGGCGGCGCTCATGCGACCCTGATCAAAATCGGCCCCGGTTAAATTGCTACTACTAAAATTAACTCCCTGAGCAAAGATCGCTCCGGCGGATACGCCTTCGAGGTTGGCATTTAAGACAGTGGAAGAGCGAAGGTCTGCATGATACAGGTTAGCCATCGCTAAATTGGCATGATCAAGTTTGCTGCGGTTGAAGGTTGCAAAACTTAAATTTGCATGCCGTAAGTCGGTTTCGTTAAAGGTAACATTGATAAAGGTGGCACCACTCAAATCGGCATTACGCAGATTAGCCCCACTTAAATCGGCATTCTCACAGCGTGTTTTGGGCACTATCTCGCAGCCATCAACAATTAATATGCTATCGTCAAACTCAAGAGACGCATTGCCAGTAAGAGTATATAAAAGGGTTAGCAGCAGGGCTGAGGTTCGCAAGGTAGTCATAATCACTCCAAAAGAGGGAGGCTGACAGCCTCCCTTTATCACTAGCAAAGTTTAGTTTTTAGCAAACTTTTTCTTGTCAAAGTTAGGCAGTTTAAATACCCAGAATGAACCACCCTGAGAAACCGCACTGGCTTTTGATCCGGGTAAAGTGGTTAGTTCTGAGCGAGAAATAAGCTTTGAAGGTGACGCAAACTATGAGTTTGATATTCAATCCATCCACGGCTACGAAGTAAAAGTTGATATTAATGCTGCAACCGGTGAGATTGAAGAAGCCAATATCGAACTCTATGAAATTGGTGTTGAGAAAGAAAATCAAATCGAGTCATGAGTTTTTCATGGCTTCAGTACAAGACCGGTAACGTGATGATTTAATTAAGGGCGGAGTATTGCTGCTAACCTACAGGTGCATCAATCATTTTCTGTCCTTTGGATAACGCGGGGCAATAAGCTCCAGCTGTGAAGACCATTGCAACAACTTAGCTCATTTGTTCAAAGGGCATTACCAGTTCCAGTGGCCATGGTTGATACGCTTTGTGATAACTGCTAACAATGTCGGTAAACTCTCGCCCGGGCTTATGCCAAAGCATCTGATTACCAAGCAAAGATATTTAAAACGGCTGGTGTTGATAGTATTTATTTTGATGCACCGCCATAAATAAATTATTGATGAAGTTAAATTTGAGGGATTGCTCTGTTTAGAGCGCGCGATCTGGAAGCTTCAATGCCAAACGGCTGTATATATCAGATAAATTAATCCTTTGGCTTATCATAAGAAACTTCCCGTTAGTCTGTCATAGAGACTTTTAGATCAGGGGCTGCATTTCCTCAATCTGCAAGCAAACTTAGACGATGACTATCAACGCTAAAAAGTTTTTTCGTCGATATCTACTCGCTGTCCCTACAAGGATATCCCTGCTGTAAGCGATTTCTACGGCTCATTATTGACATATAAATAATAATCATTATCATTCGTATTGTTTTCTGGGTTTGCTGTTTTGTTATTTACTAACAGTCGCTATCTTGTTTGAGGTTCCAATATGCGTTTTTTTCTTCCCCTTTTCGTTTTTTTATTGCTGGTGAGCGCTCCATCCCAAGGTAGTCCGCTGAAGGTAGACTTTCAGTTGCCAACTTTTGATGTCGCAAACTATAACGCACCGTACGTGGCGATATGGCTGGAAACTGATTCTTCCAATGACACACTGCTTCTATGGCATATGAATAAGCGGCCTCAAGACAAATGGCTTAAAGATATTCGTCGCTGGTGGCGCAAAGCAGGGCGTTATGGAGAAACCCCTGACGGTGTTTCCGGCGCAACCAAGGGGCCTGGAAAATACAGTAAGTCGTTTGAAGTGTCAGTTGACGGCCCTTTTACTTTCTACATTGAAGTCGTGCGCGAAGACGGCGGAAGAACCTTGCTAAAACAAAAAATAGAGAATGCTTCAACAGCAAAAACTTATCGATTCGAACCAGATGATGAAATCAGCGGATTAACCCTTACCATAGGTCAATAAAATGAAAATAAAACAGTTATTGTTGGCGACTGGCAGCTTATATCTGGCAGTTGCGAGTGTTTCCAGTCATGCGCATGATATTTATATCTGGCCGGACTATTTCACTATAAGTAGTGATAAGCCAACCAGCGTACCGGTGGATATTACCGCAACGCATACGACATTCCATTCCGATTTTTCCATGCCCAGCGAAGGGGTAAAAATATTTGGTGTGGATGGTAAGGAAATCCGTTTTAGAGGTGCGTTTTTCAAAGGTATCCGTCGTTCAACGTTTGATTTGCCCGTAGACGGTGATGGCACAACTCGCCTTGAGTACTGGCGCGGGCCTTCCTACCGTTCTAGTTACACTATCGGAAAGCGCGAAACCACCAAACGAATGGTCGCCACTAAATCAGAGTTGCTCGCACAATTGCCCGAGGACGCGAAAAATCCGGAAACTGTCGCTTATCAAACTATCGGCATGTCTTTTGTTACTAACAATGCCCCCACAGGTGCGGTGCTGAAGCCTGCCAATAAAGGCGTTGAACTTGTTCCGCTAACACACCCGGCAGATTATGTAACCGGCGAAGACTTAGAAGTCGCCCTGCTGTCTGAAGGTAAACCGATTGCGGGTCAGGAAGTCACTATTGAGCTGGAAGGCCCACAATACCAGGCGTCTCCTGTAGTGTTAGAACTGACCAGCGATGACGAGGGTAAAGTGTCGTTCTCGTTTGAACAAGGCGGACGCTACATGATGAAGGTGATTCATTCTCAGCCAAGCACCGATCCTGAAGCCGATATCCAAAGAACCAGAATTTATTATGCATTCGAAGTTATTTACGAATAAGCAATCCGTTTTGCTAGTCAAGGCTTTGGTGGCGTTAAGCGCGTTGTTGTTCAGCGCGCTTGCGCAGGCGCACTTTCCAACTCTGAGTTGTCAACTCGTCGACGAAAGTGCAACTAAACTGTTTTGTGAAGCGGGTTACAGCGACGCAAGTCTGGCAGGCGTTGTTGACCTTCAGGTGTTGTCTTACGACGATGAACTGCTTAGTACAGTGACAACGGCAGCCGATGGAACCGCGGAGCTGGTTATGCCCGAAGGTGAGTTTTACATCAAGTTTGACCCTGGCCATGAGAGCCCGGCTGAATTTGATTATTCTGAGTTATAACCGGCCCTCTGGACATAACCGTGATTAAAGAAATTGTTCCTGAACACAGTAATAAGGCCGAAAATCAGGCCTTTTTTATTGGCGTGTTAGTGATTGTGATGGTGGCAACCGGCCTGTTGTCGTTGACCCAGCGTGCGGCACATTCGAGCCACGAAATGCCCCATGAAATCAGTAATCTTGCGACACAGTTAAGTGTGGCCGGTGACGAAATAGCGATGCTGCAGGAAATGGAGCTGGTGTCTGCACCTGTTACGCTGAGTGCCTTAATTGATAAAGATATCGCTCCCTTTTCGGCGTTTAATTTTGTTGAAGGTAGCGCAGCGTGTTTTGTCGTAAATCACGCACAGGCACTTGTTCGGTTGAAAAAATCTGCATCAGGTGAATGGGTAGTTCAATGGAAGCCTGCCGGGCATGCAGGCGATACCTTGAAAGCAGACAATAGCGAGCAGTTTTGTTTGTCGGATTCGACCTGGTTAGACACCACAAGTCATACAGAGCATCATTAAAATATGAAACGTTTCCTTTTATTATCGATGAGCCTCATTTTTAGTCTGTCAGCGTTTGCTACAGACGGGTCAGGCAAGTTAAAAATTGGCATTAGTTTGCACCCTTATTATTCCTATGTGGCCAATATCGTTGGTGACAAGGCAACGGTCCTGCCGTTGATCGAAACCGGGTTTAATCCTCACAATTACGCGCTGAATCCTTCCGATATCGCCAGGCTCAATGAACTGGATGCCTTGGTAGTGAACGGAATTGGTCATGATGAGTTTGTACTCAAAGCCGTTAGCCGCATTAAACCGGCTAATTTGACCATGATTTACGCCAATGAAGATGTGCCTCTGTTAATGCACAACAATATGCCGAATCCGCATACGTTTGTTTCAGTCGATGCTGCGATCAGGCAGGTTTACTCAATCGCTAAGGCGTTGGGGAAACTCGACCCGGCCAATGCAAAGACGTTTAGTAAGAATGCCTTTATGTATGCAAAGAAACTCAGAGGACTAAAGCAAGGTCTGCAACATACTCTTATTAACAAGGATGTCAGCGATATCAAGATTGCCAGTACGCACAATGCGTACGGTTATCTGCTGCAAGAGTTTGGGCTTACCGTGTCGGCGGTAGTCGAACCGGCTCATGGTGTAAAACCTAGTGCATCGCAACTGCAGGACACCATTGACGAAATTCGCAACGTTGATATTGATGTGCTGTTTACTGAACTGAACATGACCAACGATTACATTGATGTCATAGAAAATGAAACCGGCATTAAGGTGTATCACTTCTCGCACATGACACACGGTGAATACGACCCAGGCATGGTAGAGAACGAAATGCGCCACAATATCGAAGCGCTCACAGAAGCTATTCAATTTGCGGTAAAAGAGGCTGACTAATAACGATGAATGTGCGTTTAAATCACCCGGATGCCAGCCAGCTTGCTGCAGGCTCGCCGCTAATTTCATTTGATAAGGTAAGTGTAACGATTAACCAAAGCCGCCTGTTGGATAACGTCAATCTGGATATTCCACCTGGTTGCTGGATGGGCGTAGTTGGGCCGAACGGCGGTGGCAAGTCTACCCTGGTCAAAGCGATACTGGGTTTGGTGCCACACAAAGGGCTTATTAGCCTTAACTGGCCTGGAAGCAAAAAAGGAAACATTGGTTATGTGCCTCAATTAGCGCCTTTCGATCCTACCTTGCCCATTACTGTGCTCGATTACTTGCGAATGGTATTGGAGGACTGGCCTGTGTGGCTGCGTTACAAACGCAATAACCGCATTGCCGAGATGATGGCACAGTTTGAAATTACCGAATTCAGTGATAAACGAATCGGTACATTGTCCACCGGCGAGCGTCAGCGCGTATTAGTCTGTGGAGCGCTGTTGAATAAGCCTGATGTGCTATTTCTGGATGAACCTCTGGCCGGTGTCGACAAGCATGGGCAGCAATTGCTGCTGAGCATTTTGCAAGCTTACCACCAGCAAGGCCACACCATTGTGATGGTTGAGCACCACTGGCACATTGTTGAACATTACTGCCAACGTGCCGCGTTAATCGACGGCACACTTGTGGATGTGGGCGATCCCGACACCATATTTGAGGTAGTACAAAAGAATGCTGCCTCTCTGTCTTTCCCGCCAGTGAAGTAATCAATTATGTTAGACACTATTCATCAATACTTTGCCAGCCTGGCTAATCAGGGCTGGTTACCTGACATGTTTGCTTACGGCTTTTTGGTAAACGCGTTCCTGGCCACACTGATGATTGGCCCCTTACTCGGTGCGCTTGGAACACTTGTGGTTGTTAAGCGATTGGCGTTTCTTTCTGAAGCTGTTGGGCATTCTGCGCTTACCGGTGTTTCAATTGGTATTCTAATGGGCGAACCGATTGATGCCCCATGGATAAGCCTGTTCGCATTTTCTGTGTTATTTGCGATTACCTTGCAATGGGTTAAAGGCAGAACCACGGTACCTTACGATGCCCTGATTGGCGTATTTCTGGCGTTTGCGCTTGCCGTAGGCGCCGCGCTATTAATGTTTGTGGCGAAGCAAGTGAATGCGCACCTCGTAGAGCAGGTGATGTTTGGATCAATCTTAACTGCTGATGGGCAGGACATTGCGATTTTGCTGGTGATGTTTGTTTTAACCGTGGGGGTATCGTTTAAATATTCGAACAAAGCCTACTTAACGGCCTTGAGCCCGGAAATTGCCAAAAGTCTGCGCGTAAATACCAAAGTTCACGACTATGCGTTTGTGTTGTTGATAGCCCTGATGACAGTGGCGGCAGTAAAAATCATCGGCGCGATTCTGGTCGGGGCGCTGTTGCTTATTCCCGCTGCCAGCGCACGGTTAATGGCCGGCAATCTCAAAACCATGCTTACGTTGTCGATTATTGTTGCAACCAGCAGTGGGTTAGCGGGTGTGTTATTGCCCATGTACCTGCAATGGGCTGTGCCAACCGGCCCTGCCATTATTTTGTTTGCGTGTGTATGGTTTGTCATCGCTATTGCTAAGTTTTCATTAACCAAAGCAGCATCGAGGTAAAATATGATTATCAAGAATGTGACTTTCAGGTTTTGTTTACTGCTTTGTATTGTCGTTTGCGCTCAGGTTCAGGCTTCGGCGAAAACTATCGCTACCGTGAGCCCGATTGGTTATAGCCTGACTGAGGCCATGGTGAAGGATACGCCGTTGAGCGTGGCGTATCTGCCTCCAGCACGTTTACCGGTAAACCGGATAGCCAGTTGGATTCAAAAACACCGAAGCGATACCTTTGAAGCCTACGATGCGGTAGTGAACATTAGCGCCGTATTCGAAGGACTGGATATTTACCCTTCGTTGCGACAAAGCAATATTCGTATTGTGAACATAGACATTGCTCAAGCGATTATGCCCAACGGCGAAAAAGTGGTATTGGACAGTCACAATGAATATTTCTGGCTCAACACCAATAACCTGTTGGTGATGAGCGGGATCCTAAAGCGCGATTTGGTTACATTGTGGCCCGGCTACGCTGAGCAGATAAATCAAAACTACCAGCAGCTTACACAAACACTTCGGCGTATAAATTTGCAAGTTGATCAGCTATTAATGGACAACGATATCGCACTTATTGTACCTGATAACAGCAAGTTAGTGCCCTTTGTGGCAAGCGTATCCAGTGATGTTGCTGAAGCCGATTTTGCGCAGGAGTTGGGGTTACCCTTTGTTACTCTTGCTACACGACGCTCATCTGAATCTGGGTCCGTGTGGGTCATTGACGACTTATCACGTTTTCAGAAACAACCGCTTTCCCAGCGCTTGCAAGGTCAGGTGGATGCACTTGAAACACTGTTAAAGTAGTAAAGTAACTCGCCTTATTTAGCTATGCGTTGGCTGGCAGAATACACCACACATATTCTTCACGTTAGCGTTCAATTTTCACAGGTTTACAGGACTATGCGTTTTTCTTTCGGTACCGCTCGGCAATGGCACTGGATAAGTGCGGCTGTGTCGTTAGCGGGCATGCTACTTTTTGCCGTTACCGGTATCACCCTTAACCATGCATCAGACATACCTGCTTCGACCACTGTTCGTACAGTGGAAAGTAAGCTTACAGCCGAAATGACGGCATCGCTGCCAACGTTGTCAGGCGAGGAATTAGTCACGCCAGAGGCATTGCGGCAGTGGCTGGCGCAAACACACGACATCGACGTGCCCACATCGGCGGTAGGGGAGTTTGACGGCGTTGAATTATATGTCGCCTGGCCTGGGCCGGGACGCGATCAATGGTTAGCGGTAGATGTCGAAATGGGGGAATTTATTTTCGAAAGTACCGATCGCGGTTGGGTCGCCTATTTCAATGATCTCCACAAAGGCCGGCACACTGGCATTGTGTGGATTGGTTTTATCGATGTGATTGCTATTGCCATTATTGTGTTTACGCTGTCGGGGCTGTGGTTGTTGCTGAAACAATCCTCTTATAAGCCTTCAACCTGGCCCGTTACCGCGCTGGGGCTACTGGTGCCGGTGGTTATCGCACTCGTATTTATTCATTAGTTTAGATGTACTGAACACCTGCCATGACAGAAAAACAACAACTTATATTAGCCATTTTACTGTGTTGTGCTTACGCTGGCTGGGTCGCCTGGTTAGTGATTCGGCATTGGCGACAAAAGCGCGCTCAACAACACGTTGATACCGGCAATGTCGTAGTTGCCTACGCCAGTCAAACCGGCACGGCCAAACAAATTGCAGAACAGCAGGCGGCTGACATTGCCAAGCGACAGCCTGTTACCTTAATTGCGTTGAGCGATCTGACTTTGGAGGTGCTTGGTCGCACAGAACAAGCGCTTTTTGTTGTGAGTACCTATGGCAATGGCGAGCCGCCGGACAATGGCCGTGGTTTCGCCCGTAAGTTACAGCATAGCATTCGCCAAAAAATGGGCAGCTTACTCGACACACTGGCGTTTCGGGTAGTTGCATTGGGTGATAGTAGTTACCCAGATTTTTGTGCCTTTGGGGAACAATTGAATGCTAACCTAAAGCAACTGGGAGCAAGCGAGTCTGCTCCCATTGAGCGGATCGACAGAGTGGGATCGCAGGCGCTAATTCAAGCCGCGTCAGATTACTCAAGCAGCCATCATTCTCCCAGCATGTGGCGCGTTACGCAGCAACAGCAGCTCAATAAGGGCGCGGGTCGGGAGTTGTATTTAGTGACTCTGTCTGCCACTGCTCCATTGCCTCATTGGCAAGCCGGGGATATTTTAGACGTGCAACCTCACAACTCCTCTATTGCCGTTCAGGCCTGGCTTAATAAAAATGGTGTATCGAAAGACGTATTCGTACCTATCGACGGCACGCCGCGACCTATAATGAGTGTATTGCAGGCGCGTCAATTGAATGAACTGCCGCAAGTGGATTCACTGATCAAGGAAGTGGCTGAATTGCCTTTACTGCCATTGCGCAGCTACAGCATTGCGTCGGTGCCCGCGGAAGGGCATGTTAAACTGATTATACGCAAACAGTATACCGACAGCGGTGCGCCAGGACTGGGCTCGGGTTGGTTGACGACGTTTGCTGATTATGACGATGTGTTTTGTGCTTACCTAAAAGACAACCCGGTGTGTCACATTGCCAATACCGATGCGCCATTATTGCTGATCGGAGCGGGAAGCGGATTGGCGGGGTTGCGCTCGCAGCTCGCAGCAAGGGTGAATGCGACCAGTGAGGCTGATATCTGGCTTATTTACGGAGAACAATCGCCGGATAATGACGACGTGCTTGGCCCCGTACTTGGCCAGTGGCAGGAAGAAAGTGCGCTGTCATTGCAGGTTCACAAGGTATTTTCTCGCACCGAGCAGGGCCAGTATGTGCAGGATGCCATGCGCAACATGAAAGACGAGCTACGAAATTTCATCGAGCGTGGAGCACATATCTATGTGTGTGGCAGTCACAAGGGAATGGGTGAAGCCGTGCACAACATGTTGATTACTATCCTGGGTGAAGATGCGTTCGCTGATATCGTTGATGAACAACGTTATCATCGCGACACTTATTAAGCCCAGACGACCGGGAGCACA
Source organism: uncultured Alteromonadaceae bacterium (assembly GCA_950073835.1). Taxonomy (GTDB): domain Bacteria; phylum Pseudomonadota; class Gammaproteobacteria; order Enterobacterales; family Alteromonadaceae; genus Alteromonas. The sequence goes on along the minus strand of CATMRP010000002.1, from coordinate 65,089 downwards.
TCAGCAATAATGAAACTGCCTCCGGTTAGTTACCTTTAACACTATTGATGCTCTGGACTAAATGGAGCCTATTGGGGCAGGTCTACCACAGCGTATAGGTAACTTTATTGGTCCAACAGCTGCTGTGCGCACGCAAGTAAAGATCGGTAAGACTCATTCTCATGTTTACCAAACTGCGGGTGCTGTCGGGCCTTTAGTTTGGTAAATACCGGCTGGGTTAATCCCGCTGCAAAACGCGCGATTAGTGCGGCTGTTACGGTAGCGTCCGAGGGCTGATTCGATAGCCAGCGTTGAATAGCCTGCAAATCCTCCATAAGTGACGACGGGTTAACGTCATTTTCGCGTTTTTCTAACTGTAACACCTGGCCTCGGCATACCGAGCAATGTCCGCATTGCTCCGGGGCGTGCTGATCACCGAAATACAGGGCAAGATTGTGATTCAAGCAGCGGTCTAAGTTAAAAAATCGCAACATGGTGGCTATACGCGCTAATTCTGATTGTTCGTTGGCGCTGCAATAGTGCTGCAGTTTAGTTGCTAATTCAGGCGTCAGTTGAGCGGTATTAACATGGTATACGTCGGTGAGTTTTTTTGCTTCTACAACAACCTGATTGGTATCGGCAAGCTGGTTCAGCAATGTCATTACCGAGTCTCTGTTGAACCCCTGCTGGTGGAGTTGGGTAAAGTCCGGTACGCCCCAGACTTTTTTGAATTGGGTGTGCTGAAGAAGTGCCTGAAACAGAGGTTGCTGTTCAGTAGGCAGTGTCTGGATAATGTCTTCGGGGCTGGATTGCCATTTTACTTTGATGTCTTCGTAGTAGCTGTATCTTGCCTGAATGGCACAGGTTAATTCGAGCTGAACCAGCAGCGTTTTCAGCGGCAATGCGCGAATATTGGTTAACTGGGAAAGCCCATAAGACTGGGTTTCCCACTGGTTGTTGTGGGTCGTAGTAGCAATATTGTCCAACAGGGTTTGAATGGCGTGCGGTTCCGGCGTATCGCCAAGCACAAAATTCTCCAGCACATTCAAACCATCCAGACTTGCCAGCAATATACAGCGGCTAGGCAGGCCGTCCCTGCCGGCACGGCCGATTTCCTGGCTGTAGTTTTCAATGGATTTGGGCAAATCAAAGTGGATCACAAAACGAATATCCGGTTTATCGATGCCCATACCAAAGGCAATGGTAGCAACGATAATGGTTGTTTCGCCCGACATAAAGCGCGATTGAATCGAACTGCGGTTATCGCTGCCCAGCCCGGCGTGGTATGCACAGGCATTAAAACCACGCTGCGTTAAAAAGGTAGCGATGTCATCTGCCGTTTTTTGTTGGGTTACATACACAATGCCTGCGCCTTCCACATTGTCCAAAGCGGTTAACAGAGATTCGTGTTTTTTGTTGCTGTCAGCCGGTACGATGTCCAGATCAAGGTTGGAACGATAAAAGCCGGTTTGAACAATATGCGGGTAAGCAATGTTGAATTTTATCGCCATGTCTTTTTGTACCCGTCTCATGGCGGTCGCGGTGAGCAGCAGTACCAGGGGAATATTCAGCTGTTGTTGATATTGCGGGAGCTTCAGATAATCCGGACGAAAATTGTGCCCCCATTCTGAAATACAATGGGCTTCATCGACCACTAACATGGAAATCGGCACCCCTTCAATAAAGCGGCGGAACCGTTCGTTTTTAAACCGCTCAACGGAAATCATAAGGATCTTCAGTTCACCGTTGCGTGCTTGTTGCATCACTTGTCGGGTCTCTTCGCTACTCAGGGTTGAGTCTAAGCTCGCGGCCGGTATTCCTTTACCGCGCAGAAATTCCAGCTGATCGTGCATCAGGGCAATCAGCGGAGAAATCACCAGGGTGAGATGTGGTAACAGTGTCGCGGTAAATTGATAGCACAACGACTTACCAGATCCGGTAGGAAATACCGCCAGGGTAGAGTGGCCATCAAGCAATTGTTCTATGGCTTGTTGCTGGCCCTCGCGGAATTGAGAAAAGCCGAATTGCCGGTAAAGCTGCTCTGTCAGGTTGTGCATATTGATTGCGATAGGTTCAGGTTTATTGTAGCGAGTTATAAAGGTATCACCTTAGCGCAGGCAAAGCACAGCGCGCAGAAAAATACCGATCGTTTATTCGTCTTTAGGTCAGAAACAGCTTTTGGTTTTACGACTACATTTCTAAAAAACTGATACTGTTATCACTGCCACCCAGGGGCACGACAGTTCCAGGCTGGCTCCAACAGCCCCTAGTTAATGGTTAGTGTTGCGATAGTTTTTAACATGCGTTAACAGTTATTACTGCCGGGCAAGTAGAATACGTTTTACGCTGGCAATATTTTGCATTATGTCTTTGTTGTGTGGGTCCAGTTTGCTTAATTCCACCAGATTTTCCAAAGCAGCGTCGTAGTTTTGCTGATCCAAAAAGGTCTGGGCTAACCCTAAAAAGGCATTGCGTTTAACCGTTTCTATGGCTGTTGCCCGAGCATAATACTGTTCTGCTGCGGTGTAATTTTGTTGTTGGCGGTGAATATTCGCCAGAGTCATTAAAGCCTGACCATTGGTCGGATCTGCCTTTAATGACTGTGTTAATGCCTTACGCTGGGCTGCAAGATCACCATTTTGTTTAGCTAGCTGAGCTAAATAAAGGTGATAGCGGCTTTTTTTAATGCCGGTGAGCTGTTCGAGTTGCGGTTGGTATTCTTTAAGCAAATTATCTAATAATTGCCATTGAGCACTTTGGGCCAATAGTGGCATTAAACCTGTAACCTGCTCCTGATTGAATTTAACCGGCCCATTGATGAGGCTGTTAGCTCTGGCATAGTTACCCGCCTGCAAATGAAGCTGCGTGGCAATCAAATAGTTGCTCGATTCTTTATCGCCAAGCCGAATGGCTGTCTCGAGGCTGGCCAGAGCCATGTCTGTATTGTCAGTATTCATTGCAAGGTTAGCACGTTGTAACCATAGGCTAATATTGTCAGGTTCTTTCTCAAGTAAGCTCTCAATCAAATTGATCGCGCTGTCGGTTTGCTTTGTTTTTATTAAGGCCGACAATAAACCAAAGCGTAGCGACAAATTGTCAGCGTCGAGCATAAGCGCTTGCTGAAAAGCGCCAATAGCGCTCCAGGCGTCGTTGATCTGTAAATTAATATAGGCGAGCTGGGTGTAGGCGTCGGTGTCGTGAAGCCCGAATCGAATAGCCTTTGATAAAGCTGCCTGAGCAAGCTTATAGCGCTTTTGCAGTAATAGAATGATAGCTTTGCCCTGATGCGCTCTTACTAACTGAGGCATGACATCAAGGACTAAGTCATAGGTGTTCAGGGCTTCGTCAAACCATTTTTTTTGCGACTGCAATTGTGCTTTTACCAGCAATAATGCGGGGCTAAGTGAACTATGTTTGTTTAGAAGATTAAGCGCCGCATCATACTGGCCATTATCCAGTAAGGGGCGCAGCTCCTGAGCCAGAGAAAACTCCTCCGGTAAAGGCTTTGCTTCACGTGCCTCCAGAACGTTGGCCAGAGGCGGTAATGTAACGGTAAACTCTGGCATTTTGAGCACCACTGCCTGCTGTGTGAGGGAGGTAGAATTTGCCTGCTGAGCAGGAAAGAAAAGTAACGTTACCAGCGCAAACACAAAACCAGAGGGACGTGGTATTAATGTCATTTAGAGAACTCCAGCGGCCAGATAAATGATGCTCTTACGGCAACGCCGTCTTTCATTGGGGCGGTAAACCGTGCTTTGTTAATCAGCTTTTTTATAGGATTGATGATTTCATTTGGAGGCGAGCCCAATATTTGTCGTAGGAATACTCTTCCGGTTTCATCAATCATCACGTCAACATCAAGGATTACTTTGTTGATCCCTTGTTTTACCAGCGCAGCTGGATAGTCGATTTTAAGTTTCACCAGCAATCGCGGTGGTGCATCGAGTTGTTCCAGCCCTACGGTATTCCAGTTTGGCTGCAACAAGGTGTCCCATTCAGGCGTAATGGCTTTGGGTTCTGGAGGCTGAATGTCTTCAACTTCAATAGCACCTTCGAGCGTAATTGGTGTTGTTGCTAAACTAGGGCCATCGCCAGCCACCGATATATCCAGCGACGGAGTCTCTGCTGGTTGCTGCATTCTTGTTGGGGGCGGATGCGGAGGCGGAGGGGGGACACTAAAGCTAACTTCCCGAACAGTCGTTGTGTCTGGCTTGAGCAATTCATTGTTCGATACCAGTAACATAAATAGCAAGAGTGCACCGGCTGCAAGGATAGCGAGAACAATGGTTAGGCTTTTTAGTAACCATTTACTTAGCAAACATTGATTATTGGTGAAGAGAGCCCTGTCCATCTTACTGGCCTGTAGTGGCGATACTGACATGATCTGCACCGGCAATTTTTGCCTGGTCGAGTACCTTAACCAATAAGTCAGTAGACACTCTTTTGTCAGCCTGGATCACAACTGGCTTACTTTGTTGCCTAATCAATTGACTTATTGTAGAACGCACGCCAACCACCCCGATATTATTACTGTCGTACATCACTTCACCGTGGTGTGTAATCGCGATGATAATAACATTACGTTCGAGTTCCTGGGTGGATACCGCCTGAGGTTTATTCACATCAACACCACTTTCGCGGACGAACACGGTAGTGACTATAAAAAAAATCAGTAGGATGAACACGACATCCAGCAAAGGTGAAAGGTCGATCCCTTGTTGCTGTTGTTGCTCAAAACGCCGTTCCAGATTTTGCCGCATGATTAATTACCAGGGGTGGGTTCAGCCGTTATTAACTGCGACCTTCTTTCAAGTGAACGACGCTGTTGATACAACAGCAGCCAGCCCGGGATAACCATTAAAAGGCCCATTTCGGTGGTGTACATGGCATCGGCGATACCGGAACTCATCAGTTCGGCCTGATTACCTACACCTCGGGCCATAGCGGCAAAAGTTTGTAATAAACCAACGATCGTTCCCAATAAGCCCAATAATGGCAAGCTGCTTAGCAGCGTTTGGGTGTTATCAAGAGTAAGAAAACGTTGTTCAGTGTTTGCTGTGGTAAAAAATATCCCATGGAGCAAGCTGTAGTAACAAGCAACAGCCATTACAAAAATGCACCAGATTACCGGATTGGATAGTATGCTTATAGAGTCTGTCATCAAGCAGCCTTCTCATTGAGTGTATTAGTATTGGTTGGTTTGTCGTCTAACTGACTGAGCTGGATTGCTTCTGACTCCAGGGTGATCAGGCGGCTTTTTACAAGGCGATTGAGCAGCGCATGAATAATCAGTGCCGGAATAGCGACTATCAGTCCAAGTTCGGTAGTGACAAGAGCTTCCGAAATCCCGCCTGAGACGGCTGCCGGGTCGCCAGCCCCGAACAACGTCATCATTCGAAACGTGTCGATCATGCCCGAAACCGTACCAAGCAAACCAAGCAGTGGGGATATTGAGGCAACCAGTGCTATTGCACCAATACCACGTTCAAGGCTATGACGATAATTCATCAGATAAGCAAATAACTGATCATCGCGCTGCTGAGACACGCTGTGTTCCAACGCAATACTGACAAGTTCACGTTGGGCATCTTTTAACTCGGTTTGTAAACGTGCTAACTCTTGTTGCGTGTCGCCTTTACGTTGAATCAGAGACAATCGGTTACCAAACATCGGTTGCAATTTAGGTAAGCGAAGTAGTGTGCTGGCTTTTATCAACCCAATCAATAAGGCGATGAGTGCAAAGAATAAAATCGGGATTGCCCAAGTACCGCCTTTTTTCAGATGGTCAGCAATGGTCTCCTGATGGTGGTCTATTTTGATGAGTTGATCTAATGTTGGATCAAAGCGCAGAACGCCAGGTTTACCTGCAAAAATATTCTCTATTTCAGTTTGTTGCGTTTCAGAAAACACCTGGCTAACAGAAGGAAGTTCGCTACTGTTATCGACTAATCCTGAGATAGCCTGGTCTGCATAGTTAAACCAGGTTACAGGGCCCAGTTGCAACATTTGTGCATCAACGACATCGCCATTTGCCAATACCAGTTGGCGAACATTGGGTGATGGATACAATGAATCACGCTGCGCGGCAATATACTCATTAAGCTGTGTCAGGCTTTGTGTGGCAGAAAAGCCATTAGCTTGATTAAAGGAAGTATTTGGATTAATAACTTGTTGCAAATCCAACAGTACCTGCTGTTGATAATTGGCTTGTGATTGCCATTCGCGTAAGCGTTCTGTCAGTTGTTTTATATCAAGCAACTGGTCATCTTGTTGGCGCGTAGCGGCGGCAGCTTCTGCGCGCAAACGGGAGATGTCTGCAACTTGCTCGTGCACCGCATCAACCAGTTTATTTTGTTGCTGGGTAATGGCGGCTTGTTCTTTTTCCAACATGCGTTTGGCTTGTTGAATATCACTAATAAGGGACTGCGTAACATCGTCAAGGTTTTTTGCCCAGCTCAGAGACACTGGCAACAATAAAGTCACTAACAACCATTTTGACAGCGTCATTATTGAGTTCCTCCTTGCGCTGACACATCAGTGTCTACCAGTGAGTAAGGGAGTGATATCCATTGCGCTTTAGATGGCTGCTCTATCGAGATAATCAGGTTGTTTAAGGTATGCGCTAATGCTGGCGCCTGTTGCTCCAGCGGTTGCCACTGCCATCCTTCTGGAGAGGGCTGACCTGTACCCCAGTACCTGCTGTCTGCACTGATATACCAGGCTTTGGAAGCGCCGAGGTAAATTTGTTTAACCTGGATTTTCTTTTCAGTGGTTTGATTGCTTAGCGGTGTCGAAACTGTCATTACAGTCTGATGCAGCACTACACGCTGATTGAACGCATGGAGTTTTTTCAAGGCTTCAGCAATGTGATTGAGCATTTCTGAAGGGGAAGGGTTTTCTGTCGTTAAGTAATTAATATGCTCCTGCCAACTGGCTTGCAATACAGGAGGGAGCTGTGTGTTCATGGCCATAATTTGAGATTTGGCCTGTTGAACAGAACCCTGTACGCTGGTCTGTTGTGCTTCCAGGACTGACTGTTGAGCCAGTAGCTTCTCCCGTTCTGCCTGGGCTTCATTAGTTGCTGTGCCTTTTTCGCTGAGCAGGCGTTGAAGTTCGGCATGCTCACTTTTTATCAGTTGTGATTGTTGTTCAAGAATACGTTGCCGGGTGTGCCATTGTGATTGCATCTGGCTCCGCTGCGCCTCAATTTGTTGCCATTGCAATATGAGGTTATCGATGGTTTCTGTTTGGCTGACAGCGAATGATGGGTATACAGGGATAGCCAGCAGACAAACTGCAACAGAAGCTTGGATAATTTGTTTAGGAGAAAAGTCTGGCTTGATGAACAACACGCTAGTTACACTTACAGTTATTTGTATAAATGCTAATACAAATGATTATCATATGCAATGTGGCAGTTCAGCAGAGGCTGAACTGCCATGGTTACGTTGTGGGTTAGAAGGTATAAGTTAAATATGCACTAAAAGAGCGGCCGGGTTCCGAGAATCGTTGATAACCATCGCCCTGAACACTGGTTGCGAAACCACCAGTACCACCCGAAGTATTAACACTTGAGAGAGACTCCCACATGTAATATTCCTTATCAGTTAAATTGTAGATGGCAGCCGTTAGTTTCAGATTATCTGAAAACGCATAGTAACCGGTTAAATCGAATACTGTGAAGGCATCAGGGAAATACACGATACCACCGCGGTTTGCATTGTCGTAACTTGCCTGCCCCTCCCTAGTAACGTTGCCATCGTCGTCTGTGACTGTGGTTCTTTCTGGCACCGAAGCCCGGTGAATGGCATACAGTTGAGCGCCCCAGTCTCCGTCATCAGAGCGATAAGCCAGGCCGGCAGTAACGGTATCGGGATATGCTGAAACGAGGTCGTCGCCAACATCATTATACGAAGAGGCCGTTTGGTATTCGCCGTCTATCGCAGAGTAGCTAAAGTAGCCAAGAATATTGTTAGTAAATTCATAATTGGCATCAATTTCAAACCCGGTGACTTCTAATTCACCGACGTTGTCTGCTTGACTGTATGTATCTTCTGTAAGCACTTGTGTGGTGCAGGTACCAGTAAATGCGGAGCAAGATTCTACTGTTACTTCTTCCCCGTAAGCATTGCTGTAAGAAACGTCTTGAATTAAATCGGTGTAGTCAGTTCTAAACAACGCAACGGTAAAACTGCCAGCATCAAAAGTTGCATTATACGCAATCTCGTAGTTGGTTGAGCGTTCGGCGCTCAGTTCCGGGTTAGCAATCTGATCCAGATCGTCATAAGTCGCACCAGTGTTGATATCGACGATTTCTGCGCCTGAGTCCGTATCTAAATATAAATCCTGTAACGTCGGTGCCATATAACCTTGGGCTATTTTCAACATCAGGCTATGACCTTCAATAAATTCATAGTTCAGGCCGACTTCACTCACTACCGTATTGAAGTCGGCAGAGGTCACGCTTTTACCGGTTGGATCTGCAAAAGTATCGTCGATAGTAGGGTCGTATTCTGTTGTATCGTAACGTACGCCAATATTGGCAGTAAGTTGCTCGTTTATTTCTATTGCGTCGGCCACATAGAGACTAAAAGCGGTCTTGTCAGATTCAGGAATGAACGCTGGATCGCGGATTGGATAACCATCTCTTAAACCAGAAGACGTTGTAGTGTCATTGTATCGACGATCATACATTACATTTAAAAATGAAGAGCTGATGTAGCTGGCACCGTACACCAACTCATGGGTTAATCCTGCTTCAATAGTTTTGCTGAAATCGATAGCCAGTGAAGTAGATTCCTGCGTTAGATTTCTATCTTCAACCCGTAAATAAGGATCTGCCCCCCGGTAGCTATAAGAAAACGCAGTAATACCTGAAGTGAAAAGCTCCTGATAGTTAAGCGCAACCTCTAAGGAGTCGTAAAAACTATTGTTTGCGTTGTTTTGTTTAAAGAATACGCCATAGCGTTCGCGGTCGTTTTCATCGGCAGTGGCAAAGTCAAAATAGGTCGTACCACCTTCGCGTGACAGAGGTGTGCCCAGGGTTTCACGATCGGTGTTTTCATAGACCACTCCGACTTGCGTATCGTCTGATACGTTATAGGCGAGCTTGAACAGTACCGAGCCAGAAGAAATGTCCATCAGATCTGCCTGACCACGTTCTGAACCATTAATATCAGCACCATTACTGTGCGCTTCGGTTTCGTTGCCTTCGCGCTGAGTGTATTGTAGTAAGGTTTCCCAGTTTCCGGTGCGGTTTGCTATCGCGCCACTTACTAACCACTCTTCTGAGCGGGAATCAAAACCGGCCTTAACCCGGCCGCCAAAACTGTCACCAGCTTCAGGTAAAAAGTCAGCAGCATCATTCGTCACATAAGCTACTGAGCCTGCTAAAGCACTGGCCCCACGCGTAACACTGCTCGGGCCTTTTGTGATAGTTACAGTCTTAACGTGCTCAAGTTCCGCTTGCCCCCGACTCGAGCCATACATACCGTAGGCCGCATAAGTTGACGGGTTCAGCGTTTCACCTTGTGAAACGCCATCGATGGTAACGGCAACTGCGTCTCCGCTTAAACCGCGAATATTAAATCCATCATCGCCAAAGCGCGTGCCATTGTTATTTACCTGAACGCCTGACAAGTATCTGGTAGTGTCTTCTATGTTAGTAATCGATTGATTTTGCAGTGTTTCGTTGTCAAGGACGACTTCACCTTGGCGAGCGATGTCGCCTTCATCATTAGTAACTTTGGTTGCTTCCAAACGGGTTTGTTGCGCAAACGCCGTTGTGCTTAATACAGAAGTCAATGCGATACAAAGCGCAGAATATTTAAAGTTCATAGCAGACCTTTCGATTTGTCAGAATATTGTAAATGAGAATCATTATCATGAATTGATGATCGAGCATGGTATTGATAATGATTTGCATTTGCAATAACATTGAGTGATATTTTTGAAATTAGTTGAACCTTGATATGAAAATTATGTCGGTTGCGATTGTATTAATCGGCTCTGTTATTGGCGTTTTTAATGACTCTGAGGCAGCAACGCCCTATATAAAGCCGCTTAGTTTTGAGCCTCTACGATTCGATACGGTAACGTTGGATGCCTCATTCACTGAGCGTTTTTTTATGCCAGGCTCGGCGATCAGTAACGCTTCTTTTGAAGTGGCTTTCCCCAATGGCAAGAATCAATCTGTAGAGAGCGTGACGAACTTAAAAACCCGAAATGTGCTTGAGCAAAGATTAACGCAGGATGGTACCTACCGCTTTTCAACAGGGCGTCGACTGGGACCGGTTTTTCGTCGCTACAGCTTAAATGGCGAGAGCCATTCTGTTAGGGGAAATGCTACACCCTTGCCCGAAGGCGCGGAACTTACTGCAGAGTTCAGACCTTTAACCAGTGCGGTTGCTTATGTCACTAAAAAAGCGCCTTCGGCAACAGTTCTGGAGTTAACAAATGAAGGCTTGGAACTAAAGCTGGATAAACATCCTAATAACCTATTTAACCAGGAAAATGTCGCTTTTACGGTTTATTTCGATGGTCAACCCCTACCAAACCAAGCGGTTACCATTTATCAGGCCAGTGACCAGTATAGCGAGGAATCTGATTATCTCGCAATCGAAACAAATTCCCGTGGCAGAGCCGAATTTACGCCACAGGCTGCCAGTCTTTATTTGATGAAAACCCGATATCGTACTGACGCTCCAGCAGAAGCGGATGTGCCCCAGTACAGTTACACAACCACATTAACATTAGAAATTTATTGATTTATTAGGAACAATTCTATGAATTCCCGAATCACATTACTTTGTCTTGCCACTTGCTTTTTACCACAAACACTCAGTGCAGCGCCCCACAGTGCCAGCGGCATAATTCTTACCTACGATCTGAATGGCGATGAAGCCTTGTCAATGGAGGAATTTGTGGAGGCGAGACGCCAGCGTTTTGCGGCAACAGACACAAACAACAATGGCATACTGGATGAAGATGAATATGTTTACGAGTGGGAAGGGCGTATGAAAACCCGCTTCGAAAACGATCGCAAAGCTTCTGTAAAACAAACTTATGTGCGCTTTAAAGCAATAGATGACGACGGCGACGGTTATATTTTACCAGCAGAATTAAATGCTATAGGCTTGCGCGGTTTTGAGCATATGGACCAGGATAAAGATGGTGTTGTTTTAGCCAGTGATCCTGAACCACAAAGACGTTCGAGAAATAATCAGGACAATCAAAAGAAAGAAGAGGTGACGTTACGCCAATCGCCGCTGTTGCGAATGCCCACCACGCATAATATTGAAGGCTTCATGAATCTGTATGATATCAATGGCGACGACAAAGTGACTAAAGAGGAATTCCAAACGATTCGTGATGAGCACTTTGCGCGCAGTGATGAGAATGGCGATGGAAAGCTCACAGAGCAGGAGTATGTACTGGAGTTTGAAGACCGTCTCGATAAACAAATTGAGAAAACGTATAAAGCTCAAGTGAAACAGGCCTACGTACGCTTTGGTGTATTGGATAAAAACGAAGACAAGTCGATGACATTTTCCGAATATATGCAGTCAGGTATGCGTAGTTTTACCCGTCACGACACCAATGAAGATGGGCACATTACCAAAGCAGACCCTGTTCGAGAGCGCAATTTTGATAGAAATCAGGACAACAGTGATGATAGCGATAACAAAGATAACAACATCGTTGCTAAGGTAGCAGGTTAGTGGTTTTCCCAACCATTCGGGCAGCGTTGTTTGCTGCCATTTTTCTTTTAAATACCGGGCCCGTATTGGCCAGTGAAGCCATAAATTATGTGCTGTCAGATGGCATAATACTGCGAGTAGAACAAGCTCCTCTCAGGGATGAACAGCTTGCCAGACTTAAAATGAGGTTAGCTGAACTTAGCTCAGAATTGGATCGCACCAGGCCGGATAGTTTGATCACACAATTCAGCGCCGGCCAGGTTAATGCCTTACCTGAGTGGTTTTTTAATGCCGTGGAGCAATGTGAGCGCTGGCACCGTAAATCTGAGGGTAAATTTACCTGTCGTAATGGCAGACTCAAGGAGCAATGGCAGAGCAAAGGCAGCCACGAAATTGAACGCCGCGAAGTGCGAAAGTTAGCGCGCAGTGCAAGAATTGCTGACGTTGTGTTGAGCAGGTCTGATTTTAGTATCAAATTTGATAAAGCCGTTGTCTGGGATTTGAGTGATATTAAGCAAGCGGTACTGCTAAACAACGCGGCAGCAGACCTGAACCGGTTAGAAATTCACCAGTATTTGTTAACTGCCACGAGCTCAGGGCAGGCATTAACGTTGAGTAACAGCGCACACTTTTCATTAGAGCCATGGGACTTGCCAGTATATCCAGGTAGTAAAGAAACCGGTGTGATTAGTCATAACGATGGGTGGCCTGCGGCAATGTTTGCGTCAAACGTGATTGCAGATAACGCGGTGGATGCGTTTGTAATTGGCTATCTGGCAGCTTCTACCCCGTCCCGGGAGTTATTTACGTTACTCGACGAAACAACACAGTTTGTGCAGTTACAGGATGAACAGGGCCGTCTTTACTACAGTGAGGGTTGGCATGCGAGAGTTCAGGATAATGAGAAGTCCAGACAGAAAGTTACCGTTGATATACAACTACCGGCCATCAATGTCGCTGATTACCAGGGGCCGTACGTTACAGCCTGGATCACAGACAACAAAAGTAAGTTGATTAAAAATCTCCTCATTCAGGGAAGCGGCGAAAGTTGGCTTAAAGAACTCAGGGTATGGTGGCGGAAAATTGGCCGGAAGAATGAGCAACTTATTGATGGGATGTCAGGTGCTACGAGTGGCAACAAACCTGTTCACCTTGTTTGGGATGGACTGGATCAGTTTGGCAAAGTGGCAGGTACAAATGATGTCATATTGCACATCGAAGCTGCCAGAGAACATGGAGAAAGAACTTATCAGCAAATTCCATTGTCTCTTACTCATTTGCCGTTTAATCCATTGAGCGTTGAGGCTAAGGGAGAGCTTGGGGAGATTGTTGTTCAGGCTATACAGGAAGCTGAAATAGTGGGATTGCCATGAGATGTTGAAGATGTAACTACCCAGTAATTTTGACGGGATTGCTGTAGCAGCAACTCTTGAGTTCAATAATTGAGAGCTTTTGCTATGGCGTAAATCAAAGTCTAACTGGACTCGCACAGACCTTGTCTGGCAGTTACCCAGGTTTACTGGTGTTGGCAACTCAACGCGAGCAAGGAGAATGTTTCTGCACATTTAAAACGGTTATCGCCAATAAATGACGTGCAAATCACCCATAGATTTTCTAAAAAAACCGCTAGGCCAGATATTAAAAAGCTTGGAATGAAAGCCAAGTTATTCGATGTGTGTTTATGGGATATTCATCCCGGCACATATACCAAGCAAGTCATGATTGCAGACGGTGACGTAGAAAAGCGTATGTCATGGGGGAAGTGGATTTTTTTGGAAATTCAATAATCGATGGCTTAACACGGGCTAACCTTTGAAATAAGAGAGAGCATTGGATAAGGGTAAGCTTGAGAGCAACCTTACACTTGTTAGGTTAGGTTTTCTGCGATATTTATCTATTTTTCATATGTTTACCAATCATTTAATGGATTAAGGCTTATTGGCATGGAATGTTGTAAATTGATTATTACTTCTTATGGAACACGCCATTTCAGAAACCTTGAGTCAATGACACCTTGGCAATTTTTCTGGCGCACAAGTGTTGAGTCGGTAGTAATAGTCTATGTGTGGGATATTACTTTGGGCACTGCTGATTCTTACGAAGTTGATAAATTTCTTGACTGGCCTTTAGCAAAAGTACTTTTGGTAGTAGGTTTAATAGTGCCAATATATGAGACTCTTATTTTTCAGGTTTTGTTGATAAGCGTCGTAAGATGGTTGAAAGGTAATATTTATGTTCAACTGACTATCTCAACACTTGCGTTTGTGGCAATGCATGTTCCTGAAGATGGAGCAATTGCGCTATCAGTGGCTGTTGCTAGTTTTTACCTTGGTTTTGCTTTGACTAGTTGGTATCCAAGGCACAAGTGGATAGCAGTCATCATGCCGATAGCAGTTCACTCCTTTCATAATTATTTAGTCATTGTATTACTTATAATTAGCGGTGAATTCTCAATATGAAGACTAAGGGAAGACTCGGAGATAGTTGTTCTGGTAATTCATAAAGCTCTTTTGTGCCCTACAATGCTTAAACGGAAGAATTGAGAAAAATCCGTTGTAGTCTTCTGTTTTTTGGCGCTTGCGCTTGCCTTAAACGTCGCTCTTTAAGAGATTTATTTAGTACAAATTGGTATCTGATACCGTTTACAGCCATCAAGTATCCATCAAAATATAATTGACTTCAGGATATAGTCAAACAGAGGCAACCTGAACTCTGACGGAAAAACAAATTCAGGCAACTCGATTCGTATCAAACAGTTTTCTTAAAATGAATACAAACTTTACTGAGCGCTGATAAAGGGAGCTAGTGCCGATTTAATGTTTTTTCGCTCCTGCGCCGAATCATAATCGCTGCCGTCGACGATTTGTTGCGCACGTTCAAAAAATGGCATAAACATAAATTTACCATCAACAGTTTTATTTATCTCAATAGAAGAGTGTTCATCTACCAGTTCATGCCATACGGCCCTAACATCCTGCCAGTAAGGAGCCGCTTTTTGCCAATACTGTTCACCCGGTGAAAAGTCATGATCTTTAATGCGTTCGTATCTTGCGATTCCCAGCTCTTTTGCTAAATAGGGGGTTTTAGCATCGGGTTTGCCATTCTCGTCTACGACTAACTTGAAGTTTTCTTCTTCCTGCACCCAACCGTTCGGTAAGATGATGTGCTTGTTAACGCCTTCAAGCACCTGATAGTCGTTACGCACACTGCCTTCTCTTCTTGGCAGAGGGCGCCAGGTAACCTTGCTAATCCACTCTGAGCGGTTGCCGTTGTGGTGCCATTGTCCATGTGATTCATAGCGAGGTGAGTCATCGACCTGAAACACTGATTGAGCCCAGGTGCCAGCAATGTCATTTTTATTAAGGTCATGCTTTTGCCAGAGACTGTTGCCCATGTAAATAAATTCAGTTGGTTTTTCATAATGCCAGTCCTGTCGCCAGTGCTTCATTACCATTGGTTCGCTGACATTCCCTTCATTATCGGTAAAGTACATCACCATAATGTGTTGTAAACTAATAAAATTGTTCTCGTTTTCTATCACTTCAACAAATTCTGTTCCCCACGAACGATAAGGACGGGAAGGGGCGTAGCCCTGGGTAAAGCCCATTGTTTCGATAAAGTCAAAGCTAACCCGATAATAGCCGGACATTGACAGAATGGCTTGTCTGTCTTTTTCATGTTTATGGATGTCAGACGATTGCAAAGCCTGCCAGTGCTTTGACGGGGTATGGTCAGCGTAGGTTTTACTGCCGCGTGATGTGCCGCCACGAGGAAGAAAATCACAGCGCTCAGCAATAAATTGCCAGCCAAAAACGTACTGCGATTCCTGGCTACAGGTCTCTATGGTTTCTTCGGTGGATTCAATATTCTGGGCGCATGCCGATAAGGTTAAAAACAGCAGGGCTGACAGAAGAGTTTTTGTTTTTATTGAGAGATTATCACCACGATTTATCATAAGTATGCCCGATAGCTATTGAATAACGATTGATTGGATGCAAATAATAACGATTATCATTAGCATGCATGGTAGCAGGTATCTCCATGGTGAAACAAGACGCATTAAGTGCCCTGAGTAAACCCGGACATAAAGCGCTTTTTTAAGCCTGATAAATTGAATGGCCACTTTGCGTAGTTGGCGAGTAAACCAATGTTACTTTTAGTTAGTAGACTATGTACATCTTAGCAATTCATTGTTTAATGAGGACAAAACATGAAAAAAACGATTGCCTTACTTCTCTTGAGTTTTAGCAACGCAACCATGGCAGAAGACTGCGCAGTTACTATAGAAAGTAATGACATGATGCAGTTTACTATGCAGGAAATTACCGTTCCGGCGTCATGTGCCAGTTTTGACGTAACATTAAAACATGTTGGCCAGTTAGATAAAAAATACATGGGGCACAACTGGGTTTTATCTACCACTGACAATGCTCAGGGTATCGTTAATGAAGCATTAAAAGCCGGGCCGGATAATAACTACTTACCACCAGGGGATGCGCGCATTCTAGCGGCTACAAAGATCATTGGTGGTGGAGAAACAGACACCGTGACCATTGATACGTCCGGGCTTTCTTCTTCGCAAGACTATACTTTCTTTTGTTCTTTCCCTGGTCATTTTGCGATCATGAAAGGGAGTTTTAAAGTTTAGTCATAGATGAATTCTGAACGAGACGACACTAACCGAAAACGGTCACATAAAACGCTCGAATGTTTATCATTGCGGGCGTTTTTATTTCGCTAAACAGTGATATTACTGCCTACCCACAATGCCACCGCTCAAACGAATTCAATCGCTGGCCAGCAGATAGCTAAAAGCAAATGATATTAGTGCTATTTTGCGCATCGAACTGTATATTTTTTCCTAAAAAAGACGAGACAACGCATTTAATTGAACGTATTGCGAGATCATACAAATTCTCCTTAATCCAGCGGAGTGTTTTTATTGGAAATATTTAATGCAAATAATAATCATTTGCATTAAAGTGGTGAGTAACTTACTCAGCTTAGGTGAATCACTATGGGGGCAGTAAAATCAACATCGCTTAGTGGTATATCGCAAACATTATTATGGACTTTGCATAATCGGGCATCAAAATCGAGGTTCGGTCGGATCTTTTTTCGCGATCCAGCAGCGGAAAAACTCTATTTGCAAGTACCTTATGAATATGAATTGTATTTTGGGAAACCTGACGTTTCTCATGCCCTGTGGTCGCACATATTTGACCGAGAGTTACGCCAATGGCTGAAATCTCACCCAAGTAATCAGGTCATTGAATTAGGATGTGGTTTAGAAACCCAGTATCAGCGTTGTGGCAATGGAAGTGTAAAATGGACGTGTATTGATTTGCCTGACGTGATTGCACTACGTCGAGAGCTACTTCCTGAAAGCAACAGGTGCCGCTACCTTAGTGCTGATGTCAAGTCTGGCAATTGGGCTCATCAGTTATCAACCCAACAGCCTGTTTTTATTTCTACGCAAGGTCTGCTGATGTATTTTTACCCGGCAGAAGTTAAAAACCTCCTTAGCCTTATTGCTGCGAAATTCCCTAACGCCACGATCTTGTTTGATACCATTCCTCCTGACTTTTCAAAACGAACAATGAATGGTTACTGGAAAACAAAGCAATACCGGGTACCGCCAATGCCGTGGGGGATTGCGCGTAAAAATATTGAAAAAACATTCTGGCACTGGTTACCTTACGCTAACAGGGGCGATGTGTTTCCTTATACAAAGGTCAATCATTTTGTTGCCAAGTTGCTGGGATTTGCTTCTAAAGTGCCGTTAATCCGAAATAAACTTCCTTATGTGGTTAAAGTAACGGTTAACTCTCTGTAACCATCATGGCTGTTATTTTACTTTATCAGGAAACGGTTTGTGACCGTGTTTGTCGGCATGGTGAAGATGTGCTGCATGAATTACGAGCTGAGCTTAGGTTAAACAGGTGCTTCTCGCAGTTTAGTTCGTTTACTAGAACGCTTCAGTCGCAATATCGCTTAATCTGTGTAAATCAAAAGCAGTTCGAAAAGGTGTCCCTACCAAAGTGTTGTAATCAGCAAGCGCTTGATGTGGTGGTAAAATGTATACAAAGAGATCTTAATCACTATTGTCAGGGGGTCCTCGAATAGATACCTCAAAAGTACAGAATAGATGTTTCGATTCTGCTCTAGGGAGTCGGTTGGCAATCTGGCAATCGCTGGCCTTGTTTGCTGCGCAGCAACGGCACGTAAAACGTTACCTGGGGCATTTGAATATTGCCATTTTTGCTTTGCTGCAAAAGCAGAAATATCAACGTTTGAGTCTAATCAGAGAGTTTATCAATGGGCTGTGGTTGAAAGGAAAGTCTGAAGGAAACATCGCTTTTGCATACAGTCAGACTTTGTTGGCAATAATCGGTGATTTACGTAATGAAATAGCGAAAGAAGCGGATAGTCACTATTCGTAAAGGAGACCACTATTTCTCGATTTTCATCTTTCTAAATTCGCGGTTTGAATAGTCAGGCCAGAATCTTAAGTGGCTGGATTCGTCAAAATTTTATTGGCATTCATAAACGTATTAGTAGCCGTGCCTGGCTGAAAAACAGCCGCTGGAATGTGACTTTTTTGATGTTGTATCAGTTGTATTGTATATCGCAACAAAAAGAGAATGTTAAGTGTAGCTAAATAGACCTGATTTATGGGTTTTCTATCTATTATATCACGATCAATTAAATATTAATGATAATGATTTTCAATTGCGTTTAAAGGGTGTATCGTAAGAGTATTGAACTCGAGGAGACACCTGATGGCCGAGCTTTCATCAGTATTACAACGTTATAAAAAGGTTGAAAAGTACTCCCTTCACTTTAACCTGCGGCTCTGGATGCCACTAAGTTTTGCTCTACTAGCGTGTATTCCAGCGACACGCCAACTGACTTTGCAAGCATTGTCTGATGCGTACTTTCAAGTGGCAGCTTTTGTGTATGCGTCGTTAGCGTTGTACTACCTTGCTACGCACCGTGTAACTCCTGAAATGGTTAGTCGATTTGTGGCTGCCCATCCCGTTTACGAGGTAGGGCTGGCTGCTGGGTTGGGAGCTTTACCCGGATGTGGTGGGGCGATTATCGTTGTAACTCAGTACACTAAAGGCGCTAGTAGTTTTGGTGCAGTTGTTGCTGTTCTCACTAGTACCATGGGAGATGCCGCGTTCCTCCTGATAGCGCAGTCGCCGATTGATGGGATCACCGTGCTGGCTATAAGTGTTGTCACCGGCATGTTTTCAGGTTTAATTGTGAATCGATTACATAATTATCGTGCCGAAATGGTTGCAATGCCAATACAAGACACGGCAGCCCATCAACCTAAAGAGCCGAAACCTAAACTTAGAACTGCAAACTATTCAAGCCGTTTCTGGTTAATAATGATAGGGCCATCACTTTTCATTGCCACTTTGCTGGCTTTTCAGATTGATGTTTCTGAACTGCTGGGTGTTTCAGCAAGTACGCTTGAATTACTCGGAAGTGTACTCGCATTTTCCTGCATTACGCTTTGGGCGCTAAATAATGACTCACCAAATTATTCATCCGTTGCTCGGGAAGAGGAGTGTGCCCCTCCAATTAACTGGCGGCTAAAATCAGCAATGGATACACAATTTGTCTTGGCATGGGTGGTTGTTGCCTTTTTGCTGTTTGAACTCTTAGTTTTTGGGTTGAATCTTGACTTGTCAGCCTTGTTTCACTCTATGGGGCCATTGGTGGTAGGCATAGCAATTTTGATAGGCCTATTGCCTGGCTGTGGCCCACAAATTTTGGTCACCAGCCTCTACCTGAATGGGGCAATACCGTTTTCAGCACAATTAGGTAATGCAATCAGTAATGACGGGGACGCATTATTCCCGGCTATCGCTTTGTCACCAAGAGCTGCTGCACTGGCCACGCTCTACTCTGCAATACCAGCAGCGTTAGTTGGTTACGGATACTGGTTTATCTTTGAATAATAAATGCAAATACAAATAATTATCGTTTGCAATTATTGAGAGGTAGTACTACAGTAATATCAGGAGGGCACTTCAATGCAGATTTCATTTTTATGCGCTAAACATTCTGACTGGGTGTATGGTCATCCTCAGGAGGCAGTTTGCTTCCTAGCCAGAGATGAGTTTCAAGGAACAACCTTGTTTTACGGTGGCGAATACAGAGAGAGTATTCCATATCTCGGTTGCGCTTTTGATATTACGGCGATTTTGCTTGAGGTTGAAGAGGGGCAAAACCGACAGCTTGTAAAAAAAATGCAAACGCTTGCCGGATTCATTTGTGCAGCATATGAAGTGCTAGGTCTTGTTGAATACCAACAAGCAATGAATCTTAGAGTGGCCGCTCTAATGACCGCTTTGAGTTACCAGGAGGTATACGCTAAGCAAAGTCCAAAAGTTCCTAGCGGATCTGGTGGAGGAAATTTTAATGCAAACTAGTTTCACAGAAAATCATGAGGTGAAAAGGAATCGCTTTGACATTCTTTATAAAGAATGGAGCGATGCTATTTCCCAGGGCAATGAATATTTTGAGAATTACCATACTTTACTTGCATTGTTTTGTTACCTCAAAGCAATTGAGTTAGTTGATCCGTTAATCAAGCATCAGCCCACATCCCGGCAATCACTCGGCGCATTGCTGGTGAGTTACCATAATCTGGCTGATCTTTACGTGCGGGAAAATAGTCTGCGCCAAGCTTGGAATGCATTGGTGCAAGCAAGGCAACGGGTGATAGCAGTATTTTGTAAGCATGGTGAAACCCCAGGTACCTGTTGGGGATGTCAACTTGCACATCGTCAACTGAGTTGGTTTGAGAATGAATATGGCAGTTTTGACAATTTCACCCCAAAGCAGCGTATTAATAACACTTACCTCTATCAATCAGGCCCCTCGGTTCACTGAAGCATTCTTATAAGGAGAAATAAATGCAACATGTAAAAAATTGCTGGCTACAGCTGGTCCTTGTCTTAACTTTATTTAGCCCAGTTGCTTTATCGCACGAAGGTCATGATCATAACCACTGGAGCAGTATGTTTATTCATGCTCTGTTCTTACTTTCGATTGCTGCTGTGGGCCTGGCTTGTATGTTTGCTATCTACAAAGCGCTCGGCCGCTTTCAGTCAACCGGAGAGTGAATACTATGTTTTATCAGCTTCTTAACTCAATTGATGCTCATGTAAAGTTTGATTTGGCCAGCGCTCATTGCGATATTCCGTGTAAAATTTATGATCCTTCTACCGCCCAACTGGCGGCCTTAAGCGTTATCCGCTTCACGGATTTACTTATTGAACTTGAAGAAAAAGGCAGTTTAACGGTAAGTCAAATGTCGACCCTGAGCCGCTTGGTTCGCGAAAAGGAAATTCATGCTGAAAAAGTAAAGTCGGAAGTACGGGTAATTTGGGGAGACTATTTTAAAGTCCCACAATTTGAAAAATTTCCGGATACCCATGAGTTGGTGCACTCTATTATGCTTGCCGGTTCAGCCTGTAAACAGCATGTAGATCGTGAAAAGTGCGTAAAACTATTGGAATTGGTAAATCAATTTGCCGGTTACTTTTGGGAGACCAAAGGTGTTGCAACTAAAATGGTGACATGTCCTTACCCGCCCGCAGAGCAAGTACTTTATCCGGATCTGTGATGTTTAAGATCCTGCGTATAACCGGCCGGAGTATGCTACCCACCTTACCGCCAGATACTTTTGTTCTGGCGGTAAAAATGCCTTTTAGCAGAGTAAACCTGAAAGATCTGGTTGTTGTCAGAACTGCCACATTTGGTACCGTTGTAAAACGCGTTATTGCAGTAAATACTGCAAAGGATACTTTTTATCTAAGTGGAGACAACATTGCTGAATCGATCTCTGCTAACCAGATTGGCGTGGTGAATAAAGGCGATTTGATTGGTAAAGTATACTGGTCGGTTAAGCCTGCACTACCCCGCCAAGTTAGTTCTAAATAATTATTTATTACGCAAATATTCAAGCTGCTTTGCTTTTAATTCCTCTGGCATTCGCTGACTCATCTCTATGGCTTCTTTCAGAGGTAAAAGTTTCCGCTCATTTTCTCCAGATGCATTCTTCATTGATACCATTACTTCCTCCTGCAGGTAATAACCAATGGATTCAAGGTAATCTACAGCCTCATAGTTGCCTTGTGCAAAAGCCATGGTTGTTAAGTTTGGAAGGTTCGAATCTTCGTCATGTAGTTTATTAGGATCAAAACCAGCATCAAGGAACACTTTTATAATCTCTGGAGAGTGCCCAGATAAAACGTTGTGTGATAAATCAGAGTTGTCATGAACAGTAGCGCCACGCGCGAAAAAGCTATCAAGTTCAGATGCAGTGATTGATTTTTTCGCATCAATACCGTTAGCAGCGGTGGGGCTATACCTATAGATTCATTAATACCAATTTCACCGGCATCGATGGCTGCGAGCAGTACGCTAACAAGATTATCTTCCTTCGTGTTTGCCAATTGATTATGAAACTCTCTGATTTTGATGTTTTGTAACCGAACCAAGGCCCTAAGTTTGGGATCATCGGTGTATAGGGTCAGCAACTCAGCGTTGACTTCCTGTGTGCAAACCTGCTCTTCCTTCGCCACTGATATTGCTATTGAACTGATTCTCTCACTGTTTTTAAATGCTTCATGGTGTGAGGCTAATTGATTGGGAATATTTGATATTGCGGCGCCATTGGCAGGATAAAATTCCGTTTTAATCAGTAAATACTCTAATCCAGCATTAACCGTTAAACTGGCAAAAAGAAAAATCCATCGATATAAAGGCATTCATTCCCCCTGTTCAATGGGTAGCGAGGTAATCCAGTACCTCTTCTTTGTTTTTTACTCGACGCCCTGATGACTTAATGATTTCGCCGAGGGTCACCTCACGCTCGGTGAAATCGCTGTTGAGGCGCTGCTCTTTATACTCTCGCTTGACAGCAGTTCGGCTATAGGAATACCCAAGCGATGTTAAATAGTCTGCCAGTTCCAAATTGCCGCTTAACACAGCTTGAGTAATTAAATCTGTAGAGTGTTGGTACCATGCCGTTTTAGTATTGGGTTCCAAACCATTGCCGATAAGCACCTGTACGACTTCCGGGCTGGTGCGGCTAGCAATATCAATCCACTGATAATTGTTATGCACAATTGCGCCGCGAGCGAGAAACTGATTCACGGTTTCGACAGAAATGGCCTTTTGATCGCTCTGAATGGCATGCATTAAGGGGGTGAAATGAGGGGCGCCTGGTTTAAACTGCTCATTAATGAGTAAGTCACCATTATCGATGGCGTTGAGCAGGCCTTCTCCCCGGGAGAGTTTTTAACTTCTCATTTCTCCATACATAATTTTGCGTCTTTCATGCTCAACTCGTTCTTGGGCTTTGGCGTAGGTTAACCATGCTACATTGTCAGCGTTGTCGCTAAGAAATGAGTCAGAAAAAAGATCGCAGTTGTCTGATCCTGCTATGCCCACATCATGGCGTAAACGCTCTGTCACTTGCTTTTTGGAGTTCGCTTTAGTCGGTAATTCAAAAAGACTGCCTTGATTATTTTGCACGCCTGAACCCGGGCGTTCTGTGTTAGCCCAGGTTGACGAATAATACAGGCCAGTGGCCAGTATTAGATTAATTATCAAACTGTAGGTAGTTAACTTTTTGACTATCATTATGATGATTTAAAAATTCCCTTTAGATACTAAATGTAGAATTAAAAATTATAAATTCCAGCTTCTCTACTGAGTGACTTGCACTATCTGGGTGTTAATTAAACACTGGCCAGATTAAATCACAATATAAAATGATAGTGCTTTCACTGAAAAGAGCAAAGACAATGGTCTCGTACCAGATTTTCAATTATTTTGTAAATTAGTATATCTAAATAATAATGTAAATGATAATGGATCTCATTTGCGATTAATGCTATGTTTAAGATTATGTTGTTTTGAATAAAATATTCTTAAAGAGGTTCTGTAATGATATTTAAAATTAACCGCTGTTTGCTTGCGGTTGCTATAGCTTCTTCGCTATCTGCGTGTGGCGGTGGTTCAGATAATAAAGCCCCCGAATTTTCATCAGATTACAGCTATACGCTGGACGAAGACACTAGTGTGTCTGACAGCGTTGTTGCAAGTGATGCGAACAACAGTGACACGCTGACCTATACAGTCGCATCCGCCGCATCAAATGGGGTGTTTGCTTTGGAATCAAATGGTGCATTTACGTATACGCCAGCGGCTGATTTTGCCGGGGGAGACAGCGTAACTGTGCAGGTTTCAGATGGTAAAGCTACGGCAACAGCAACGGTTACATTTACCGTTATCAATATCAACGATGCTCCCGTATTGCAAACAAGCAGTGTCGTGGTGAGCAGCCAGGGTAGCAGCTCGGGCACGCTAGGTGTCACCGATGCTGACGGAGATACAATAACTTTTAGCGTTGTAACCCAACCAGCATCCGGCAACCTTGAGCTGGATGCTGCTACCGGGGCATTTACTTACACGCCAGCGAGTTTAGAACAAATTGATCAGAATTTTACTGTCAGCTTTACTGACGGCATTATTGCTGCACCGGTAGAAGCCACGATTGATTTACAACCTGCCTTTACCACCAATGCAGATAAACTCAATTATTACTTTGCGTCGGATTATTCCCACTTAAAATCAGCCGAAGCGCTGCTTGAAACCTCTTCTGACGAAGAAGCGCAGGACGAGGTAACTGCTGAGATTGCCAAAGGCTATTACATTGCTGGTTTTGAAGATAAAGGTGCTGAACTGGTTGCTACTATAGGTCAGAATGATATTCGGGGTGAAGCGCTGCGCTCAATTGCCAGGGCGCTGGATTCGGCAAATAAAACAGCTCTGGCAAATACCTTACGAACCGAAGCTGAGTCTGCCTTTAACCAATATCTGGCGGAAAAAGGCTTAACCAATATCAGCTCCAGCGATGCGGCTTTCTATCAATTGCTAATGAATGATTATATTGACGCTGGCGAAAGTGAACTGGCCGAGAACCTGTTAACGTCAATCAATATCTTTGCCAATGCCATTAAAGAAGAAGAATACTCTACAGCGTATGGTCGTTTTGTAGTTGCAGCTTATTCTCAGGTTCGCGACAGAGTAGCAACATACTTATCGACCTTCAGCGATGAAGATCGCGAGAAGGCCGAATTTGCCATCGACAACATGGCGACTATGGCGGAAGGAATCGGTTGGCGAGAGAGTGGTGGCTTTCCTGCTTACCGTACACGGTCATTCTATTTAAGCTATGTTGCTGATTACTATTATATTATTCAGGCTTATGATAAGTCGAAGGACTATGCAGCAAAAACTCTGGCGTTGTTTACTGACGTAAGCTACGACGCTGAGTACACTTATGAAGCGAATGAATATGCACAAGCCACCTATGATTCATCGCTAACGCCAGTGGAGACAGTAGCGGGTGTTCTAGAGGGGTTATACCCTGATCTAGCGACCAATCCGGCCCTGGCGATTATCGATCCAGAAGACGGTGATTATGAAGATGCGCTGGAAGAGGTGTTTGCTTATCAGGTAGTCAACGGGTTACTTGAGGGGGCAACGGTTGCCGAGGCATCTCAAGCGGCTTACGATTATTTTGTTACCGAGAAGGATGATTTACGCGCTTACTACGAAATTCTGGTGGATGAAAACCTGGGGGATCGTGCAGGTAAAACTGCGATTAAATTAATCAGTCTGCAAGAAAATACTCTCGCCGTTACAGTGCTGAACTATGCGTTTGACAATGTGCTCAATACACAGGCCTATGTTGAGGAAAATGCGGGGTTATCGACTGATCGCTATATAACCGGCGACTGGGGCTGCTGGCGAGTAATTTCACTGCTTGATTCCCTGGGCGAAGACGTTTCTTCTAAACAAGCTGCATGCAAAACGTTAGTGGATACCTACTTATCCACTGAAGCTGGATTAGTTTCAACCAGTGTGGCTCGGGAGGCTTACAAAAACCTGATCCCGTCATTTGCTGTTACCGATGATACTGACGGCATGCTTGCCGCCGCAGTGAGTTCGGGCCAGGAAACAGCATTGCTGACTGACGACGGCATTGCTCAATTAAACGGTTACCTTGAAATAGCCACTGCATTAGCTAGTTTTGGCAACATCAGCCCCGCAGAAGATTACTTAGCCTCAGCGCTCTCTGCCGTGACCAAACTGTTAAACGAACAAACCCTTACCGAAGATTTGATAGACGATATTGTGAGTGAGTTAGCAAATTTAGCCGTTTCTGATGATGGTGAAGTGAGCAGTAGTGGTTACGCAATATACCCTGTGGAAAGCGCGCTGCGACGTCAGGCGGGAATGAATGACGACTACGCGACAGTTGTGCCTGCACAGTTAGCAACTTTGAAAGCAACAATTACTGAAGTGACTAACCAATCGTTGTTGTTGTCTACCAATGAATTACAAGGTGTTATTGAATCCTTGATTGAATTGAACGCCAATGCAGGTATGTATGATGCGGCTACAGCTTTAGTGAATAACGATGTTAACGAAGAAGCCGATGTGATTGATTACATTGTTACGTTATCTGAAATTATTGCCACACAGGATGACTTCCCGGCATCTGACATTGCCTTTATCGATACCGACACGGATGGCATGCCTAACTTCTTCCTGTTGTCGGCAACAGAAGCGCAAATTACTGCATCAGGGTTGACTGCAGATTCCGATTCAGACGGTGATGGTATTGCAGATGAGGAAGATACTGCACCATTAAGCGGAGAATAGGCTTTCTGATATGTTAGAACGAGGTTATGCAGTTAGCATAACCGCCTTAATGATACCGGCCCTTACATCTGTTGGGGCTGGTGCCGTTGAGTCGGTTGAGTCTTTAGCCAATCATTATCTAGTGCCTGAAAGTTATGTAGAGGCATGTATCAAACAAGCGGGAAGAGTAGAAAGCTCTCAATACACGCCACGAATGCGCGACTGCCTCAAGCAATATGAGTCAGAAGAAAACGTTGAACACATCGATGTTTATGGCAAGTATATTGGTCTTGAGGTGCCGGAAATCAGTGGGCGCTTTTATTTGGATAAGCAATTTATCGAAAATATGCCAAGAGGTTCTGGTGACATTAACGATCTCATATTGTTGCTCCCAGGCGTTCAGGGTTCAGAAAACGCGCTAAAAGCCAGCAGTGCCGGTGAAATCCGCGCTAAGCTACTCTCTATCTCTGGTGGTCAGCCATGGCAAACCGGCTTTTTTCTTGATGGCATGAATTTCAACAGCCGACAGGATCCTGGCAGTAGTGAAAGTGGCATTGCCAGTGTAAATGACGTATACGGGGCTCCCCAAACCTTTACCGTAAACAGCGATATTGTTGACAATATCCAGGTGTTTGATAACAACATTCCTGCTCGTTTTGGTTACTTTTCAGGTGGCGTCGTTGATGTAGAGGGGCTCGATGCCATGAGTTCATTCGCGCCAGCTTTCTCAGCGAGTTTTCGCAGTACCAACAGCGCCTGGGGAGAGTTTCACCTTCTTAACGGGTTTGATGGTGAAGACAATAGTAGTGACTCTGCAGTAGATACCAGTATTCCTTTGGAAGATCAGGTGCCCGTATACAATATCAGTAGTTTAAGTGTGTTAGGCAGTCATTCCTTTAACCGTCATCACGGTATTCTGGTCTCAGCTAATTTATTAAAAAGTCAGATTTCCGATGTATCTTTGCAACAAATTGTCGAAACCGAGCGTGAAAATACTAATGTATTAATAAAATACAGTATGCGTGATACATGGCTTGACAGACTTGACTGGTCAATCATGTACGCACCCTATCAGAACCATAATTTATTGAAAAACGTGAAGGATAGCTGGTTCACCGCGGAAGGTGGCGGTATTGGCAGTATTATTGAAGTGCAGGAAAATACTGATTGGGGAAGCTGGCATACTGAATTGAGCGTTAACCATAGCGAGAATAGTCGCGAGGCACCACAACACTACTACATATGGTTTCAGGCAAAGGGGGTTGATTGGGGGCAATATGATCCTAACAACACCTATGACTTAGACGACAGTGATTACGAGGCTCAGTCATTTTCAAAAGAAGGTGGCTACGGCGACCTCGATAAAACACAGTTAAGTACGCAACTGAGCAGTTATATTGATTTAGAGAGTTTTGAATTTCTTGGCCTTCAACACCACCTCCAAATTGGCGCATCCTGGCTTAGAGATGAAATGGAAAGGACCCGGAAAGAAGACAGTTACTATTATAATTCGCCAATTTTATATTCCACGTCGGATTTAGATAACCCATTAAATTGTAGCGGATATACTAACGATTGTATCAGTATTAGTTATGCCATTCCGCTAACTGAATTGGCGGCGCAGCTAGGGGGTTATATTGATTTCAGTAATCCTGAACACGTGCTGGCCTATTCTGACAATGTACTGACAACCCCACAGTACTTTCAAACTCGTATTGTCTATGGCGCGGAGAATATTAATGTCGATATTAACCAGTTCAGTGCGTACATTGAAGACAATGTCGACTGGGGGCGAGCTTCGTTAAGACTTGGTCTTCGCTATGATTACGATGATTTTTTTAAACAGCACAATATTGCTCCTCGATTAAGTGCCGGTATTGATGTTTTCGATAATGGTAACTTATTGGTGCTGGGATTAAACCGATATTATGATGCGGGCTTGCTTACCTATAAAATTAAAGAGCTTAAGCGACCGTATTATGTTCAGTACCGGCCTATACAGAACGGTTACCTGCAAGGCTGGACGCTATCAAGCGATGACAGTGACTACCGCGACCGGTATCAGGATGTCACCACACCCTATAATGATGAGGCAACGATAGGCTGGAAGCAGTCAACGGCATTATTTGGCACATTTTCAATTAATTATGTGTATCGCTGGCAGCAGGATCAGTTAGCCCGCTCTGGCGAGAGCGTGCTGGACACTGATGGTTATCGCTATGCGTATCAGAATAATTCTGGTCGGGGCACCAGTCAGCGAGTCTCACTAGCGTGGAGCGCTAAATTTGGTGAGCATTCACTGTGGGCAAATATCAGCCACACGCAAAATTATCGCAACAATAACGATTATGACTCCGCTATCGATGATGCCGCTCTTGACGACCTGGTTTATTATGAAGGCCAGGTCATTACCAAAGATCAGCTCAACCGCGTAAATGCAAATTATAGCCGGCCAATGACTGCGAATATGGGGTGGGCTATGGAATGGAATGCGATTACCGCAGCAGTTACCGCGAATTACACCGGCAGTTACGTAAGTGCCGTGAGTACAGGCGGATCAAGACAAACACGTCTTCTTGAACGAGCTTGTGCTGAGTGTGCTGCATATAATGTGGTTGTGCCCTTCTATCGGAAAGCCGAATTTAATGACCGCATACTGGTTAACCTGGCCCTTAAATATAGTCTACCCGCAGCAAACTTCGGCGAACTGGAATTTAATCTGGACGTTAATAACCTTTTGAATAGCCGTACATATCTGGTGACACCAGGAGACAGTGGCATTGAAACAGGCCGTCGCGTGTGGGTAGGCATCAAATACCGTTATCAATAGAGAAAGAGGAATAGAATGACTTCATTAATTCGTTTATTAAGCTGCTTGGCGATTTTGAGCTCTTCCAGTGCAATGGCACAACAGTTATGTTATGCACCCAGCAAAGACATCGACCCCAAAATCAGTGAATCATTAACAGCAAATTTTTATCAATTGATTAAAAAGGCCAACGAGCAAAATGCGGTGCTTTGTGAGAGCATCCAAAGTGAGGCAGAACTCAAAGATGCCGAAAAATTGATTAGCGAAACGGCCACTGAAGAGACATTTTGGATAGAGTAAATGCAACTTAAGTGGCTGTTGGGTCTTTTCATTGCATTTTCCGCAAATGCCGACACAGATCATGAGCTTAGCTTGCGGGAAAAATACGCTAGTTCACCGGAAAACTGGCCGTCAGTGGTTACCACTGATAACCGTAAGGTGCCTGAACTAGCTCCGCTCCCCCCATTAGTCGATCCGCCAACCGCTGAGTTGGTAGCTTTGGGTGATAAGCTATTTCACGATACCATTTTATCAAAAGACAACACGGTGAGCTGCGCCAGTTGCCATGAGGCTCGACTAGTTTTTACCGACCTGCGAAAACAAGCTGTGGGCATCAGCCAACAGGTGGGTAAACGCAATACACCAACTATTGTTGGAATAGATCTCTGGGAGAGCTTTTTTTGGGATGGACGGGCAAAAACTGCGCAGCAGCAAGCACTAATGCCAATTGTTGATCCCAAAGAGATGAATGCGACCATTCTTGGTGCGTTGACCAGACTTCGTGAAAGTGATGACTACCTGGCTGAGTTTAAGCAAGTGTTTCCGGGGGAAGGCATAACAGCTCAGACCTTGAGTAAAGCTATTGTTGCCTTTGAACGCACTATTAAGCCGCCACAGAGTAGGTTTAT
This sequence comes from uncultured Alteromonadaceae bacterium, assembly GCA_950073835.1. Taxonomy (GTDB): domain Bacteria; phylum Pseudomonadota; class Gammaproteobacteria; order Enterobacterales; family Alteromonadaceae; genus Alteromonas. The sequence goes on along the minus strand of CATMRP010000002.1, from coordinate 34,952 downwards.
GACGTTTATTGAGCAGGCTTACCAAACACCTAAAAGCGCAGTTGATATTTTGAGCGTTCAGGAATTACTGGGCTTACACCTGTTTCGCACCAAAGCGCGTTGTATGACCTGTCATAATGGGCCTTTAATGAGTGATAATCAGTTTCATGTTACTGGGTTCCACTACTACCAGCGAAAATACCATGACGGCGGCCGCTTTGACATTACCGGCCGGTCAGCAGATTCCGGAGCCTTTCGAACGCCGTCCTTGTGGGCAGTATCGAAAACCGGCCCGTGGTTTCACAACGGGATCATGTCCAGTTTGAGTGGCATTATTGGTCAATATAATGCGGGCGGACCCAGGCCTAAGCCGAAAGAGCATCAATTAGACGATCCCAATTTTCCTAAAACAACAGATTTATTGGTGAAGTTAGAGCTTACGAAAGAAGAGCGAGAGGCACTTGAAGCGTTTTTAAAGATGTTATGAACGTCTGTTATTACTCATATTAAGGAAGCGAGATGAAAAAATGGACATTGACCGGTACTGTACTGGTAATACTGCTTTTAGGCTGGGCATATGCTTTTTTTGACGACAATGATTTGGCTGCTGTGTCGACTGTTGGAAGTGATAAAAACAGGCCACATTCACAGCCAGAGGAAACTTCAAAACAGGAAACAAATCCAGTTGAGCAGATTAGCGATGAAGGCAAGTCTGGCAAAGTAGTTGAGCCCACGTCAGATAGTGGTAACTCAGGAATAGCTGATTTACTTAAACGCTATTCTGCAAAGACTCCGCAAGAAATCTTAATAGGTTTGTCGATAGATGCAGAAGTATTGGGCAGCGAGACAGAGTTACTTTTAGCGTTAATCGAAACTGGCGTGATTGGCGTTAACGAGCCGTTGCGTGGTAGTGGTTTAGATAATCAACATTATACGGCACTGTATGCAGCTGTAACGAACAATAAAACCATTACTGTAGAGCAATTGCAGCGATTTCTGGCATTCGGCGCTTTCATTTCCAATAATAGCTCGTGGAGGAGGCTATTAAGTAGCATGGTCATAGAGGATGTGGAAATCCTGCCTGTTTGGTTAACCGCTGCAGGCCTCGGGCCAGAATATTACGATGAATTATACATAAGTTCACTGTCGTCCGGAGACGGTCGGCTGGCGGCCTATCTTAGTAACCTTGATGAATACGATGGCTCCGCAGTTTATACTGTTGAGCAAGCCACTACTGATGCGCTAAAAAAGCTAAATGATAAAGCCAATAGAAAATTTGGGGAAATACCCAGGAATTCCATTACCAATACGGCATCGTCAATACGAGGCTATCAAAAAAGAATTGAACAAGCTGAAATGCTAGTAACATTGGGTATTTTGGATGAGCTGCAAATTTTGCAGATAAATGAGCATATATTGCCGGGATTGAGAGAAAACCTGCAACAGAGCAAGGCGACATTTGAAGAATTAACCGAAGATAAATCTACCACAGGATATTGATATGAAAAGACAGCATAATCACCTACTTCAACTGTTATCAATTAAAACTCTTTTGCTACTGTGTTTATTGAATAATAACGTTTTCGCATCGACACTTCACTTTGGCGACAACGTTGATGCCGATAATATTATTCCCATATCTACGCTTCTTGCTAAACCAGAGCAATATCTCGATAAAGAGGTAACCATCGAAGGCACGATTGTTGGGGTGTGTGCAAAGCGCGGCTGCTGGGTAGATATTGCGTCTGATGCGCGTTTTCAAAAGTTACGTTTGAAGGTGCGGGATGGCGATATGGTGTTTCCCATGCACGCAAAAGGTCGAAAAGCCATCGCTACCGGAAAAATGTATGCAATTCATCTGTCAAAGGACCAAACACAAAAGTACTTAGCATCACTTGCTAAGCGCAACGGTGAGGAATTTGACCCAGCTTCGGTGACCCAAGGGATGGCGATTTATCAGGTTGAGCCAACAGGCGTAGACGTACTTGAGTAAGCATTCAAAAATAGGTATTAACTGGTTTAAACTGAATCGTACAATACACAGAGACATTGGCTATTTTTGTATAAGCCTGACCATAGTGTTTGCTGTGTCTGGTCTGGCGCTCAACCACGTACGGGATTTTAACCCAAACTATCAGGTCGAGCGCCGTGAAGCGCCAGTTGAGGTTGACTTTACGTTGACTGACGCCCAACTTAACCAGCAACTGCTCAGCGCTTTTGATATTGATAGCGGGGTGAAGGCAAGCTATTGGGAGTCGGCTAAAATCTACAGAGTATTTCTACCAGAAGGGCATACCATTACGCTTTCTTTCAGTGAGCAAAAAGCAGTTTATGAAGCAATAACGCCACGGCCTGTACTACCTGAATTTAATCGGTTACATCTTAATGAAGCTCGTCAAAATTGGGTGGTTTTTTCTGATGTTTACGCGCTTCTTTTACTCTATCTGGCACTATCCGCGCTGTTTATGGTGAAAGGAAAATATGGAGCATTGGGGAAAAAGCGTTGGTGGTTAACCCTGTTAGGTATGGCTATTCCTGTGTTTTATATCTTCTTTTAAAACTAGGGGCTGTTGATCTTTGCTGTACGATTTTTGGTCTATATGAAAGCATTTTAATCGCGGAGCAGTCCTGAAGGCATAGTTGTTCTACGTCAAAGGGCTGTGACAATGAGTAAAATGCTTTCATGACGACCCCTTCGGGCAGCGCCTGTGTATCATTTATACTGTGTTGACTGTTTTTGATTTAGCCCACTAGACCTGCAAACAGTCGCCTTGTCTAAATGATACACAGACTGCTGCAAAAGTGTACAGCAAAGATCAACAGCCCCTAATTAGTTGAGTATTAATCGATGTCGGTGAAAGACTTAAGGCGTGCATCCATTCAGAGCAGTATCAGCAAGTCTGCGTGGTTGCCGCTGATAGTCTTAGTCATCGGCTACCTCTATGCCACCGAAGTGGCTAAAAGTTACGAAGCGCAACGAGGCCAACTGATAACAGAAGCCCTGGACCGGCGCCTGGCACAAATCAGCGAAGCGGTAAATGAGCGGGTATCACTTTATGCTTACGGGCTGTCGAGCTTAAAAGCATCGATTGTGGCGGTAGGAATAGATAACCTGCATTATGATTATGTGCAAACCTATGCCAAAAGCCAGAATTACAGTCAGCAGTACCCGGGGGCCCGGGGATTTGGCTTTATCCGCAAGGTCGAGGTAGCAGATTTTGCCGAATTTATGGCCATGGCCAGGCTGGACAGGCCGGATAAGCAATTTGAACTTCGCACGTTAACACCTCATAACAACAGTTATTTTATCATCCAGTACATAATGCCCGAGCATGCAAACCTGCAGGCTATCGGGCTGGATATTGGCTCTGAAACCATGCGTCGGCGATCTGCAGAGAAAGCTGCAAAATCCAATTCTACCCAGTTAACGGCACCCATCACTCTGGTACAGGCAAATAAAAAGCGCTTGCAGGGATTTTTGATTATGCAGCCGGTGTATAACACTCTGAATGTGCCCGAGGGTGATGATGCGCGGATGCAAGCATTGGTAGGCTGGAGCTATGCACCATTGCTGATTGATGAAGTGTTATCCTCGGTGAGTGGGTTACGCGATGACGTGATGCTTACCATCGATGATATCTCTGCTGGCGATGCCCTGACGTTCTTCGGGCGTCATCAGGATGGCAGTCTCGACGCCCTGAAAATTGAACAAGCTCTTCAGCTGTTTGGCCGAGACTGGCGTTTATCGCTAACGCCAAATCAGGCCTTTATTGATGGTCTACGTTTACCTTCCAGGCAACAGGCGTTCAATAATACGTTGGCGATTGTCACCAGTCTGGCACTGGTAATTTTCAGTCTTCATATTGTGCTAAGCCGTCGTGCCGATGCAAAACGATACGAACGGGAACTGGCCGAGGCCAATCAGCGCGCCCTGGAGTTAAACAACGAAAAGCTGGAAGGCGAAGTGGCTGCCCGTACCTATGAGATAGCTCAGGCGAATATCTTACAAAGGCGGATTTTGGAAGGTGCCGGTTATGCGCTGATTGCTACCGACAATGAGGGGCTGATTACAGCGTTTAATCCCGCAGCAGAAAAAATGATTGGCTATCGCGCCAATGAGATGATTGGTAAGCAGACCCCCGCCGTTTTTCACTTATATGAAGAGATAGAAGCCCGGGCCGCAGAGCTTACCGAAGAGCTCGGGCGGCTAATAGAACCCGGCTTCGACGTGTTTGTGGAAAAAGTGACAGACGGCGATACAGATATCAACAACTGGACCTATGTGCGCAAAGATGGCTCTAAGGTGCCGGTGCGACTGAGTGTAACCAGTTTATTAGATGAAAACGGCAAACTTTTTGGTTTTCTGGGCATTGCCTACGACCTCACCCCGCAGTTAAAACGCGAGCAGGAATTAAAAGAGGCCCGGCGTCAGGCTGAGCAGGCCAATGAGGCCAAGTCGAGCTTCCTGGCGAATATGAGTCATGAGATCCGCACGCCGTTAAACGGTATTTACGGTGCCCTGCAGCTGATCCGCCGCTCCGATGCGGCTGAGCAACACAGTGGTTTGCTGGATAAGGCAATTTACTCCACTCACAATCTGAGTCGGATTATTAACGATATCCTCGACTTTTCTAAAATCGAAGCGGGTAAGATAAGTATCGATCCTCATCGTTTTAGTTTGTCGTCCATGCTTGATGGGCTGCAATCGGATATGGCGATGTTAGCAGGCAATAAACCTGTGGTGCTGAATTTTGAAAATCAGGCAAATCATGATGTCTGGATTGGTGATGCGGTGAGAATAAGACAGGTGCTGCTGAACATTGGCACTAACGCGATAAAATTTACCGAGCAGGGAAAAGTCACTCTATCGGCCCGCAACACTGCCAGTGATGAGTTACTGTTCAGTATTACCGATACCGGTCAGGGTATGAGCAAAGATGCCCTGGACAGGTTGTTTGATCGCTTTGAGCAGGCCGATTCGTCTACCACCCGTAAATACGGCGGTACCGGGCTGGGAATGGCCATTACCCGCTCATTAGTGCATCTGATGAATGGCCAGATTCGGGTAGTCAGTGCGCCCGACGAAGGCTCCAGGTTTGTTGTAACATTGCCGGTAATCAGGGCGGCGGGTGACGTACTGGATGCCACCACCGACACTGAAACTACAGCCTTGGACTTAACCGGGACGGTGATTCTGGTGGCCGAAGACAATGATATTAATCGTGCCGTTATGGAAGCCATGCTGGCAGAAACCAGCGCAACCGTGTTCTTCGCTGAGAACGGCCTGGAAGCCGTTGAATTTGTAAATAAAAAATGCCCGGATTTAGTACTGATGGATATTCAGATGCCGGTGATGGATGGCGTGGAAGCGTGTAAAAAAATTAAGCAGTGCTATCCACAGTTGCCTGTTATTGCTGTAACAGCCAATGCCATGGCCGCAGATACGGCGCTTTATTACGAAGTAGGGTTTGATAGTTATTTGCCAAAACCTGTGGAGGTGGAAAAGCTCAACAATACACTAGCTCAGCATCTGCTAACTATAACAGAGTAATTCGGGGCAGTCCGTTGCCCACCAGAGCATTATTGAATATCGATATTCGTTTGCTCGGTTGCTGTTACTGATGTTTCGACCACGGCCTGGAAGCTGAATACTTCAGCATTTTCATCGGTTTCAGGCTCGTCGTTCAATGCCAGGCAGCTAAAGCCTACCGTATAAGGGCCGGCCGGCAGATAGCCAGCAACAAATTCATAGCTCTCACTCTCTTCATTGTAATTGACGTTCGCCACCGTGTAGGGCGAGATTTCATCGGCATTGGCCGGTTCGTCGGCGTCATCGCCCAGCAACGTTTCGTCCAGCGTGTCGCCTTCATAGACGTAAACGGCATTACCGCTGTTCATATCTATCTTTTCTGCACAAACCGCGCTTTCAATTAACGCCGGTGAAACCGTGCCGAGTAACGTGCCCACTGAGTCGTTTGCGACTAACCGCACGCCTCGGGGTTTTAAGAATATGGTATTGGGCTGCCCCACCGGATCTACCAGGCTCTTACGCAGGTCAAATTCTACAGTATAGGCTGCTTCTACGCCCGGCAAGGCTTCAATGCCGTCGAGCTTCAGTTCGTTGCTGGGCACTTTGAGTTCAAAGGTACCGCTGTCCATTTCAATGTAAGAGTCTTCGGTGACTCCAAGGCGCAACTGAGTGTATGTCCCGGTGGGAATTTCGGTGGCATCCACGATGGTAACAAAAGCTTCACCCTGATAATTGAGCAGGTCGATGGCCTGTGGATCGTTGTTCTCATCGCGCACATCGAAGGTAATCGGACCGTCGGGACCAATAAGCTCTACAGTATTAAAATACACTACAACAGCATTAGCCTGATCTACCGGGGCATCTGATACGGCAAGGCTGAAAGAGGCTGTGTCTGGCTCAGGGGTGGGATTATCACTGCCACCACCGCCACAGGCGACCATGGCGGACGACAGGGCAACAACAGAAAGTGTTTTCGTGGTTGGCTTTTTTAAAGCGTCTGAAACGAAGTTTAACGGCTTTTTCATTTTTCGACTCCTACATCAATGCTTGGCATTGAACGTCTTTTTTCATTTTCATAATAAGTATAGTGCCATTATGCTCTATCAAGCGTTGTGCCAGGCCGGTAAGACGTATGTTTATCAATGCTTTAGTTTTAATTATCGTAAGTAATCAAATAGGCCCTATTGGTAAATGTTGCAATTTTGCTACACAGTTTACTCAGGGGTCATGGCATACGTTTAGACAAGTAACCGTAAGCCAGTGTCAATTTTGTATCCAGAGCCTCAATCAATCGGCATGCACATCCGCTGGGGCAAAATCTGGTAGTGACTAAAGGCGTTGGCTGGCCTCGGTGTGAGGGGGTAAGAAGACCGAAATATACGCGGGAGATATCAATTGGTGCATTTGCGTCTAACTGGTTTTCTGTTTTCACCTTTTGGTGCCGTTTATGCTGTGCTGGGTATGGTGGCAGCCCTGATGGCCACGGTGCTTGCTCGCCGCGCCTGACTGGCTAGGGTGGTGGGCAGATATGTGCCAGCCTGGTAGATTGCAGTTTACCGCGTGTTCTTTATACTGACATTGGATAGCATCAGGTGAGCTGTAACAAGGAACAGACAATGAATAAAGACAGGAATACGACAGGCAGGATAATCCGCATCTGGCTGTTGGTGTTAGCCGGTGTTATGGCGTTTACCGTCGGCGCAAACGAGCAACCACTGACCAACCTTAAAAATTATCAGGTCAATACGCCTCATATGATGAGCTCCGGTTTACCTGATGCTGCTCATTTTGAAACGTTTAAATCTCTGGGAGTCACCCGGGTTATTGATCTTATTCCTGGTGACAGGGGGGAGGAGCAGTTGGTGGTTAGCGATTTGGGCATGGACTATCACAACATTCAGGTGGAGTGGGAAAACCCAACGGTGGCCAATTTTGTTGATTACGTGACGTTTATGGACAGCCCGGCCCAACAAGGCGTGACGTTAACTCATTGCAAGTTAAACTGGCGGGGCGCGGTATTTACCTATTTATATCGTGTTATCCGCCTGCAGGAAGACGAAGCCGTGGCACGGGAAGATATGCTGGCCATCTGGCAGCCCAATCAAACCTGGCAACAGTTTATCGATAAGGTAAAGCAGCATTACCAGGCGGAGTCCTATTCGGATTAACCGTTAACATTTTTAAGGAGGCAAGGATGCGATTAGCCAACAAAATAGCACTGGTGACCGGTGCCGCAAGAGGGATTGGTCAGGCAATCGCTGAAGAGTTTGCCCGACAAGGGGCAACGGTTATTGTTACCGATGTAGACGAACAGGCCGGCCAGCAGGTTGCCAGTGATATTGGTGGCTCAGCGCAGTTTTTGCCGTTGGATGTGGGCTCCGAGGCTGCATGGGCGGCTGTTTCCGACCGCGTGCGCAACGATTTTGGCACACTCGATATTCTGGTAAATAATGCGGGAATTACCGGCTTTATGAGCCATCCCGGGCCGTTTGATCCGGAGCATTTCAACTTAGACAGTTGGCATGCTGTGCACCGGGTTAATCTGGATGGTGTTGCGCTGGGCTGCAAATACGCCATCGGCTTAATGAAGACCAGTAAGGCAGCCAGTATCGTTAACATTTCCTCCCGTTCCGGGATGGTGGGTATACCGGCTGCTGCAGCTTACGCATCGAGTAAAGCGGCAGTGCGAAATCATACTAAATCCGTCGCGCTTTACTGCGCGGAAAAAGGCTACCTTATTCGGTGTAATTCCATTCATCCCGGGGCCATCCTGACGCCCATCTGGGAGGCTATGCTTGGTGAGGGCGAAGCACGGCAACAAGCCATTGCAGCTATCGCCGCAGACATTCCTCTACAACACATGGGAACGCCACAAGATGTGGCCTTTGCTGCGGTTTATCTTGCCTGCGATGAGTCAAAATATGTGACCGGCGCAGAGCTGACCATAGATGGTGGCATTCTGGCTGGTTCGTCAGCCCGGCCGCCCACCGGTGACAAAAAATAAACTTAAGCTTTTCGCGGTTATAAATAAAAGTGCACAAAAAAATAGATGTGGATCAAAATTTAATCAGTTTGCCCTGCTATACTTTAGTTTGAATAGAGCAAGTCGTGGTGCAATGCCGCTTTCCGCAGGCTGGCCTATTTTTATTTAAATTATATACCCTACAAATACTCTTTCGATTGCCGTAGTGCGAAAGACATAGCGACGGAGTTACCTATGACAGTGCATGCAATAAAATCGAAGTTACCTTCAAAGGCTGATAAGGCTTTGACGGTAGAAAAAGGGCATCTATGGCTTCACTGCTTTAGAACCTGTAAAAGTTGTAAGTCTCTATCTAAGAATTTAACCCAGTATGAATTTTGTGATGGCAGTTCACTGATCCTCGATTCCAGCGCCGATTTCCCTGCGCCGGTGGCCCCTGAGTTAGTGATCCCCAAACTACGCTATAGTGCCGCGACCAGTCATTAAAGCGTTTACATTGTTATTTAATAGATATTTGCAAGGCATTACTCAGACTGTAATGCCTTGTTTATGTGGCCAACCGATAGTCCCACCAATGAAGTTTGCGATGGTAAGATATCCAATCAACTTCTCTGGCAACATCTTAACATCATAAAATTTACACTATAATTACTTAAAATAATGAATATAATTGCTATTGGGCACGGATAGCTCATACTTTAGTTGAGTATATGCGGTTAAGTTTATGTATCTGGAGTCGCCTGTGAACCTGTCTATTAAGCAAAAGTTGTTGCTCATTTCCATTGTGCCTGTGCTGATCCTGGGAGGCGTGATGACCTTCTTTTCCATTTATCAGGTAAATCAGCAGGCTGAAGAACGCTTATCAAGCAGCCGTCAGGTCATGATCAACGATCGTGAGAAAGAAGTAAAAGCGTTACTCGAAATGGCCGTGAGTCTGGTAAAACCGATTTATGAGAAAGGGGGCAGCGTAGAGGATGCAACGGCACTGTTAAGACAGTTTAAGTATGGTGAGTCCGGCTATATTTTTGGTTATACCAATCAGGGCATCAGAGTATTAAATGGTCAGAGTCTTGAGCGGCTGGGAGACAGCTTCTGGGATTTGCAGGACAGTAACGGCGTTTATCTGATAAGAGAACTTGTGGCGGCGGGTAAGAAGAATGGTCTGGCTAGTGGAAATCACTATGTCACTTATCACTTCCCCAAGCCTGGCGAGCGTGATCCCCATCCCAAATTATCCTATTCGGCATACTTTCCCGATTGGCAGTTAATGATTGGCACCGGTTTTTACATTGACGAAGTGGAGCGTGAACTGGCAGTGATAAAAGACGACGTGTACAGCAGCCGCAGTCATCTGGTCACTCTGCTTATAATTAGTTGTATTGTACTTTGTGCCATTACGTTTCTGATTGGTTTAATGGTGCGTCGAAGCATTACCCGGCCACTGGATGAAGTAAACTCGTCTATTCAGAAACTGGCACAGGGCAATGGCGATCTTACCCGCAAAGTGGTGGTTGATGACCAGTTTGAAATGGGGGAGCTGGCTGACAATGTTAATCAGTTGCTGGCCAATTTACATCAGATGATGTGCATGATAAGAGATGTTACTAAAGACATTGAACAGGAAACCACGCATCTGGACGGGCGCGCGTCAGACCTTAATGTGATTGCCGAAGAGCAACAGAGTAATACCGATCAGATAGCTACGGCGGTGACTGAGCTTTCCCATTCATCGCAAAATGTGACTCAGCATGCTTCGGCTGCGGCAGAGGCGGCGCAGCAGGCTGAGCAGCAGAGTGAGCTGGCCGATAAAACGGTAGATGAAACCGTTAGCAGTATGAGTGAACTGGCTGAGGAGATCAGTCGTGCCAGCCATGTAGTGCAACGGGTGGGCGGTGATGTAGACGGTATTGTTAATTTATTGCATGTTATTGAAAACATTGCGGCGCAAACCAATCTTCTGGCCCTTAATGCGGCCATCGAGGCAGCTCGGGCCGGGGAGCAGGGACGGGGCTTCGCAGTGGTTGCCGATGAAGTGCGCAGCCTGGCCAGTAAAACCCAGGACAGCACTGAGCAGATTCAGGACATGATCCAACGATTGCAAAGTGGTTCGCAATCAGCCCTTGAAACCATGCAAAGTAGTCTGGATAAAAGCCAGGAAACCCAGCAACGGGTGGAGGCGACCCGTGAAGCTCTGTTAGCGATTATCACGGCCACTCAAACCATTAACCAGATGAATGCCGAAATCGCAGCGGCGGCACAGGAACAAAGTGCAGTGTCTGCCGATATCAGTGTGCGGGTTAACGAGGTGAATGAGCATACCGGCCAGTTAGCACAAGCCTCTGCCGATAATAAATTGGTGTGCAAAGTTCTCAACGATAAAACCGATCGGTTGGAAAAACTGGTGGGCCAGTTCAGACTCTGACAGATGGTACTAAATACCTGTTGTTGTGTTTGGCCAGTTTGCAGATGCAAGCTGGCCGTGATTTCGCTACTATGGCGCTGACGCAAATCATCATAATAACAACAGGACGACAATGAAGAATCTCGCATGGTTACTCACCACCATTCCTTTATTCACCGCTTGTTCGCCGGCGCCTGAAACCGATAGTTCAGTGCCCGCGGCCGAAGTTAGCGCTACTGATAACAGCGGTATACAAGCCGGGGTGGACTATCACTCCTTTTCTAATCCTGCAGAAGTCACTGTGACTCACCTGGATTTGGATCTCACGGCTGACTTTGCTGCCAGCGTTTTAAGCGGTAGTGCCACGCTTACTTATCAGAAACAGACTGCCGGGGCAGATACGCTGATTGTGGACACCCGTGACCTGACTATTCAGAGTGTGAGCGCCAACGGTGAAACGCTGGATTACCAGTTACAACCGGCCGATCCGGAACTGGGCGCGGCGCTGGAAATAGAGCTGCCGGAGCAAGGCAATAAGGTGACTATTGAATACGCAACGTCACCACAGGCTTCCGGGGTACAGTGGCTTACGCCTTCACAAACAGCGGGTAAACAACACCCGTTCTTGTTTACTCAGGCGCAGGCGGTTCATGCCCGTAGTTTTATTCCGTTACAGGACTCGCCACAGGTACGGGTGACTTACAATGCCACCATTCACACGCCCGAGGCGCTACTGGCCGTAATGAGCGCGGCCAACGATCCTAACACTGAGCGTGACGGCGAGTACAATTTCACCATGCCGCAACCGGTCCCCTCTTATCTGATTGCACTGGCCATTGGTGATTTGCAGTTTAAACCTATGGGCGAGCGCACCGGGGTTTACGCCGAACCGGTATTACTGGACGCTGCGGCAGAAGAATTTGCCGATACCGAAAGCATGCTGGAAGCTACCGAAGAGACCTACGGCCCCTACGGCTGGGACCGCTACGATCTGCTGATCCTGCCCCCCTCATTTCCTTTCGGCGGGATGGAAAATCCGCGTTTGTCGTTTATCACGCCAACCGTAATTGCCGGTGATAAAAGTCTGGTATCCCTGATTGCCCACGAGCTGGCTCACAGCTGGTCGGGGAACACGGTTACCAATGCTACCTGGCGCGACCTGTGGCTGAATGAAGGTTTCACCACCTATCTGACCTACCGCATTATGGAAATGATTTACGGCCACGACCGTTACCGCATGGAAGCTGTGCTGGGTTATCAGGATTTACAGGAAGATATTGCTGCGTTGCCAGCGAATGATCAGATCCTGGCGATTGATTTACGCGGCCGAAATCCGGACGACGTGTTCTCCGATATTCCCTATGAAAAAGGCGCGCTGTTTTTACGCGAGCTGGAACAAAAGGTTGGGCGTGAAAACTTCGATCAGTTCCTGTTGAATTACTTTAAGCACTTTGCCTTTAAGAGCATCACTACCGATGAATTTATCGCTTACCTGAACGATACACTGTTAGCCGAGTACCCGGATAAACTCGACAGCGAGCGTATTGATCAGTGGATCTTCAAGCCAGGCATTCCGGCCGATGCGCCAATGCCAACTTCAGATGCTTTCTCGATTGTCGATCAGGCGCGTCAGGACTGGTTGTCGGGCGAAAAATCGGCCACCAGCATTGATACTGCGAAGTGGACCGTGCACCAATGGCTGTATTTCTTAAATAACATGCCTGAGGCGTTGTCTGATGAGCAACTCGCAGAACTGGATAATGCTTTTGGCCTGACCGCCAGCAGCAATAACGAGATAGCTCACAGCTGGCTGATGATTGCTGTGCATAATGAATACCAGCCGGCCTATGACAGACTCTATGACTATCTGGTCTCTATCGGTCGCAACAAACTGGTTAAACCCTTGTACCGTGAATTGTCGAAAACCCCGCAAGGCAAAGCGTTTGCTCAGAAAGCTTTTGCTGAAGCTAAGCCGGGCTATCATCCGCTCACGATTAAAGCCAACGAAGGCTTTGTAAACTAACCTTTTCTGATTCAGGCGCGAGGCCTCAGTCGTCTCGCGCAATTTTGCACTTCAAGCGGTCGCCAGCACTGTTTTATTGTTTGTTTTATGTTAATTTGTCATACAAAATAACAGGGGAATAGACCGTGAAACTATCTACACTGGTGGCCAGCTTGTTGCTGGTAGTGAGTTTTTCTGCGCAATCAGCCATTAGCAAATTAGACCTTGAACTTTACCCGCAAGGCATACCCGGTGCTATCGACACCAGCAATCAGGGTAAGCTGCATGATGAGCGCTTTAACGACCGATTTATTACCGCAATAAGTAAGCCTTCACTTACTCTTTACCTTCCTGAAAATAAGTCAGTTGAGAAAACGGTAATTATCTGTCCGGGCGGCGGCTATTTTGGCGTGTCTTCCATTAAGGAAGGCCAGGAAGTGGCTGAGCGGTTTGCTGAAAACGGTGTTGCGGCAGCGGTTTTATGGTATCGGATGCCCAACCCTGCCACCATGGAAGTGCCCCATGAAGGGCCATTACAGGATTTGCAACAGGCCTTTTACCGGCTCCAACAGGGTGGCGAGCAGTGGCAGCTTAACCAGAGTCAGTTTGGCGTGATGGGCTTTTCTGCCGGCGGGCATCTGGCGGCAACCGGCGCGACGCATTTTGCGCAGCCGGTGATCGACAGTTATGCCCCTGAAGTGCTCAGGCCCGCTTTTCAAATCCTGATCTATCCGGTGGTCAGTATGCAGGCAAATATTACCCATGAGGGCTCTCGTAATCTGCTGTTGGGCAAACAACCCGACGCTACATTGGTGAGAGCTTTCTCCAATGAATTACAGGCTACTGAGCAAACGCCGCCGGCCTACATCGTTCATGCTAACGACGACAGTGTGGTAGTGGTTGATAATGCGCTTGAGTATTACGCCGCCTTGCGGAAACAAAACGTGGCCGTGCGCATGTTACTGCTGGAAGAGGGGGGGCATGGCTTTGGCATGCGCCATCAGGTGGACTGGTTTGCCGGTGTGCTTGATTGGGTAAAAGCACAGTAAAGCGCTTATAGAAAAGGGCGCTTGTAGCGCCCCTTTAAAGTTATGTTTACTGGCAGGTAAGTTTACTGAATCTGTCCCCGCAGCTCACCGGTAGGATAAGCTGGCGTGTGCACATTCACATAATGGCCACCTGTAGCCAGGACACCAAAGATAGTCGCATCAAGCATCGCGTTAGCGGGTGCCATCCAACGGTTCATATCATCACTGTCCTGCTCAAGGCCTAACAGCACTGGTCCATCAATGCCAACTGCACCGGTGTGAATGTGCGCGGCGGTCGCATCGGCTACGCCACTGGTAACCACCTGCAATTCCAGGCTGTAATCATCAGTATTTACCAGCGCATAACCGCTGCCTGTGGCGGTGGTGGTAACTGCGTGGGTTTCCTGGTCTCCGCTTAATCCAAACGCGACCATTACAAAGTTGTCGGTAAGTATCTGACCACGAAGTTCACCGCTTGGGTTAGCGGGCGTATGAACATTCACGTAATGACCACCGGAAGCCAGGACTTCGAAGATCGCTGGCGTCAACATTGCATCGTCGGCTGTCATCCACATGCCTGCATCATCAGCAGACTGTTCAAGCGCTACCAGTACGTCACCGTTCATGCCCACACGTCCGGTGTGAATATGCGCTGCGGTAGCGTCATCCACACCATCGGCATGAACCACTAAATCCAGGTCGTAGGTGAGCGAATTGACCAACGCATAACCGTTTCCTGAGGCCATGGTAGTAACCGCCGGGACTTCCTGAGCACCGCTCAGCCCAAAGGTCGCAATGACATATTGAGGCGTAACAATCTGACCACGAATTTCGCCATCAGGGAAGGCCGGAGTGTGAACGTTAACGTAATGGCCACCGCCGGCCAGTACGGCCAGAATGTCTGCATTAATGGCGGTATCGGCAGGTGTCATCCACATGCCCGGATCGCTCGTGGATTGTTCCAGTGCAACTAATACATCGCCATTTGTACCGATGTCACCAGTATGGATATGGGCGCCGGTTGCGTTATCTACGCCGGTAGTGTCGATGACCAGTTCGAGGTCGTAGGTCGAAGTGTTAACCAGTGCATAGCCATTACCCATGGCACTGGTTGAGGCCACAGGCACCTGTTGATCGCCGCTCAGGCCGAATGTTGCCAGGGCAAAGTTGCTGGTTAAAATCTGGCCTCTTAACTCGCCGCTACCGTTAGCCGGAGTGTGCACGTTCACGTAGTGTCCGCCTGATGCCAGTACTTCAAACGTGGCGGCATCAATAGCAAGCTCATCCGGTGTGACCCATTTACCCATGTCGTCTGCCGATTGCTCAAGTGCTACCAGTACATCACCATTCATGCCTACCCGGCCAGTGTGAATGTGTGCCGCGGTGGCATCTGTTACGCCTTGGGTAACAACGGTTAGTTCTAAGGCGTAAGAAGAGGTATCAACCAATGCATAGCCGCTGCCGTAGGCGGCGGTATCGACTACCGGTACTTCCTGCTCACCAGTTAGTGCAAAGGTGGCAAGGGCAAAGTTATCGGTCAGGATCTGGCCGCGGATTTCACCACTCGGAAATGCATCGGAATGGACATTAACGTAGTGACCACCTGATGCCAGAACGCCAAAAATTTCCTCGTTGATCAGGGTATCTTCCGGCGTCATCCACATGCTGGTATCTTCCATCGATTGCTCAAGGGCCACCAGCACATCACCGTTATTACCCACCCGACCGGTATGGATGTGCGCTGCCGTTGCGCCGACATCTTCAGTGTACACTACCAGGTCCAAATCGTAGGTTGCCGTTGACACCAACGCATAACCATAGCCATCGGCCAGGGTGGTCACTGCAGGAACTTCCTGATTACCGTCGAGCATAAAAGTCACCACAGCCATATCGTCGGTCACAATCTGGCCGCGCAGTTCGCCATCTTCGAATGTGTCGGTATGCACGTTGATGTACCATTCACCTTCCAGTAAATCAGTGATCAACTCACTGCTGACACTGGTTTCATCCAGAGTGTAGGTACCCGCCGTTGACCCTTCAGTAAATTCAAACGCCACGTCTCCGTTACGCCCGATGTCACCATCGTGAATATGAATTGCCTGCACGCCTTCCACATTACTCACGTCCACCGACGCGCGCATCAGGCCCAGCGTTTCGTCGAGCTCGACGGTAGCTGAAGCCATTTGC
The DNA here is from genome assembly GCA_950073835.1 of uncultured Alteromonadaceae bacterium. Lineage (GTDB taxonomy): Bacteria > Pseudomonadota > Gammaproteobacteria > Enterobacterales > Alteromonadaceae > Alteromonas. The sequence continues at coordinate 18,842 of CATMRP010000002.1, read as the reverse complement.
GCAGACATGTTCGCCGGAACCTGTTGTTTACCGGTTAAGTCAATTTCAATGGTTGTGCTGGCGCTGAAGGTGGGTGGGGGAGGCGATGTCTCTGTTGTGTTATCGTCATTGTCCATACACGCGGTTAGCAGTGCGGTACAAGCAATGATTGCTAGCCCTCTGTACTTCATCATAATCTCCGTTGTTACAGATAAATTTACAATTATTTAACGTTATGTATACCTGCGGGGATCATAGAAAATAATAAAATTTAATTTTGGCGGGATAACGCTTTGTTAATAATGGCTGGCGCCAGGAAGGTAATAACTGCTTTAAGAGCAGCGCAGAGAGCAGGCCCGGGAGGAATTGAAAGGGTATGAGTTTGCTGCCAAAGTTTTCTTACTTTACTTGTCACTGAAGCGAAGATGGAATGGTCAACAATGCAGCAAAACGGTGAACCAACCAGTTATAAGGTTCAGTTTACAGCGTACAACAGTTGGTTACACTTTACCGATTAAATGTTGGAAACAATAAATGTTACAATTTGTCAGTTATTTCATCACCAAATAATAAAAATCTCCAATCTCAAACGACAGTGAGGACGCGTTAATGAAAAGACTCTTATTCTGGGTCTCCTGCATGGTAATGCTGGTGGCAAATGTTGCCCAGGCAGAAGATGTAGACTATCGGCTACCTGGCGCCATTAAGCCAACGTTTCAACAAATTCATTTAAATATCGACCCGGACCAGCCTGACTATTCCGGCGAAACCATTATCGAGCTTACTATTACCGAGCCGGTGACCAAAGTTGGCTTTTACCAGATGGATATTCAGGTGACCAATGCCGAACTTCGTCAGGGCAACCGTATTTATCCGCTTCGTATCACCGAAGGGGATTACAACATCAATTGGGGGCACAGCTCTGCTACCGTGCCGGTAGGTACCTATGAACTGGCCATCAGTTTTGAAGGCAAGGTAAATACTTCTTCAGATGGTATGTATCTGTCGAGCTTTGAAGGCCGTAATTACATCTTCACGCAGTTTGAAGACATGCATGCCCGTAAGGCATTCCCGAGCTTTGATGAGCCGGCGTTTAAAATTCCTTATCAAATGACCATCACCACCCCGGAAAAACAGGTTGTAGCGTCAAATACGCCGGTGGAGAAGCGCACGGTAGAAGACGGTATGCAAACCGTTACCTTTATGAAAACCAAGCCTATGCCAACTTACCTTATAGCTTATACGGTAGGTCCGTTCGACAGTGTGGAAATGGCAGGCCTGTCAGTGCCCGGCAAGCTGTATGTGCCGAAAGGTTACGCCGATAAAACCAAATTTATTGTAAAGCACACGCCTGAAATTCTCGAATCACTGGAGAACTTCTTCGGCATTGATTACCCGTACCGTAAGCTGGATTTTGTGGCGGTACCTAACTTTACTCACGGCGCCATGGAAAATGCCGGTCTGATCACTTATCGCGACAGCCTGTTATTGCTGGAAGACGAGCCGGGTCTGGCCGAACGTTCAGCCCCGTTAAATGTGGTAGCCCACGAACTGGCTCATCAATGGTACGGTAACCTGGTGACCATGGCCTGGTGGGATGACTTATGGCTAAACGAGGCTTTTGCTTCGTGGATGGCCAGCTATGTGATGATGGAACTTTATCCGGAACTGAACTTTAAGGATCGCATCATTCAGGAAGGCGCGTTTGGTGCCGATGCCAGCCCAACGGTTAAGCCGGTTAAAAAGATTGTTCGCAGTCAGCCGGATGTTATGGACGGTCTGGGACTTAACTACTCTAAGGGTGAATCTATCCTGCAAATGATTGAGTCACTGATTGGTACTGAAAACTTCCAGCAAGGCGTTCAGGCTTACATGAAAAAGCATGCCTGGGGCAATACACAGGCCGATGATTTATGGGCTGCACTGGATGAAGTATCAGACTTCAACCTGAGCAAAATGATGAAAGCCTATCTTGAACAGCCAGGCTACCCGCTGCTGGACATCGAAAGCGACGGCACTATTGCACAAAAACGCTTCCACCTGGCCGGTGCCGACGTGAAAGAGCAAACCTGGGCGGTACCGCTGAACATCAGTTACAAAAAAGACGGCAAGATCCACCGTGAGGTTGTTTTTGTTGATAAGCAGTCTACCCGTTTACCACAGCTGGCTGAAGCGGAGTGGGTGTTTCCTAACGATAATGCCACCGGCTATTTCCGCTGGAATATTCCGGCTGCGCAGATGGATAACCTGCTGGCTGATTTGGATGTACTGAACAACCGTGAAAAGAAAAATGTGCTGTATAACATGCAGGCACTGTTAAACGGTGGTGAAGCAGGGATCGACAGCGTAATGAAAGTACTGAATGCCATGGCCGCGGATGAAGATCCGGTGGTTATTCGTGCATCAGTGGGTACGCTGGCCGGCTTCCTGTATCTGGTCAATGATGACAACGAAGCGCAATTTGCCGAGCTGCTTAACGAAAAATACATGCCGCTGCTGGAGAAGCTTACGCTGGCTCAGTCGGATGATGAAGATGAAAGTGTTATCAGACTGCGTACCCAGCTGTATAGTTTACTGGGCCGTCACAGCGACAACGAAGCGCTGGTTAACAAAAGCAAAGCGCTGGCTGAGCAGTATCTGGCCGATACCAGCAGTATGCCAAACGGTATTGCCAGAACCGCTCTGAACGTAGCAACTATGGGGCCGGATGCCGACCCTGCATGGTTTGATCGCATTATGAAAGTCTACGCCGACAGCAAATTACCCAACGTGAAAAACACGCTGCTTTATTCCATGGGGTATGAAGATCCGGCCATGATCAACAAGCTGCTCGATCTGGCCCTGACCGACAACGTAACGCCAGCCAATACCATTAGCATGCTGGGCAGCGTCAGACGTAATCTGGACGACCATGGTCCTTTCTACGCCTGGTTGTCTGATAATGCCGAGGCAGTGCTAGAAAAAATGCCTGATTACCATGTATCGCGCATGCCGGAATTTATCGCTACCACCTGTGATGCTGATAACCTGGCAATGGCCATTGAATTTTATGGTCCAATTAAAGACAAGCACGAAGGTATGGCACGTAGCTACGACATTATGATGGATGAGTCTAATCAGTGTCTGCGCCTGAAAGAAACCTATCAGAGCAAATTTGATGCGTTCCTGAACGGACTTTAAACGCATCAGCAGTTACCAAAAAGCCTCCGTCCGGAGGCTTTTTTTTGGCATGAAAAAAACTCCGCGTAAGGCGATGTTCTTTGTTACGGTCAAAGGTTTTGTTCTTCTGCCGCCATTTCCTGCATGATCAAACGGCCAACAATGCGTTTTACAATGGGGGCGACCACCATAATGGTTGGAAACGCAATGGCAAATGTCATTGGCCAGGAATTGAGCCAGCGTAGCATTAAATCATCGACCAGACCAATGTTGATGGTTGTTACCACCAGCGACATGATCCCCGACATAAAAAATGACATAAACAGGGCGAAGACAACAGGGGCAAAACGAGGATGGATCATATTAATGGATTCCTGTAGTGATCGGGATGAGTAAAATTATTCACCCCTTAAGTGTACTGCGTTACAATAATGGTATAAATGCCTAATTTATTAATCTTAAATTACCAAAATGAAATCATCTCTCGACGATATTGCTCTCTTTGTGCAAGTGGTAAAGCACGGTAATCTGGCTGGCGCCGCGCGCTATGCCGGGTTGCCGCCAGCGACTGTGACACGCAGATTACAGAAGCTGGAGTATGCGCTGGGCGTAAAGTTGCTTCACCGGTCTGCGAGGAAATGCGTGCTGACCCAGGACGGAGAAGCTTATTTCGATGCTTATGCGGAATTGGTTGAGCGGTTTGAGGCGGCCCGGCAGCAGTTCAGTGATGAATCACAAAAACTGGAGGGGAAGTTAAAAGTACTTGCGCCGGTGAATATTTCCCATGGCATCTTAGGACCGATGTGGACTGCGTTTACCCGGGAATACCCTAAAATCGAACTGGAATTGCACCTGAGCAATCATCCTATGGACATGATAGAGACTCAGGCAGATCTGGCCATCCGCATCGGCAGACAGGATGATTCATCTTTGTATCAGCGTCGTCTTGGCCAGATTGAAAACGTGTTGGTCGCCAGCGAGGAGTATATTGACCGTTACGGCATGCCGGATAATCCCGCTGAGTTATCGGAGCATGAGCTAATTGGCCTGAGTATGCGCCCGAAATGGCAACTGCATAATGAGACGAACGGCCAGACATTTACCCTTTATCCTCGTTGCCGGGCTCAGGTAAACGATCCACTAATGGTGAAGTATTTCGTTCGCGATGCCCAGGGCATCGCCCTGGCACCGCTCACCGAAGTGAAAGACGAACTGGCCAGCGGTGCGCTAACAAGAGTACTCCCGGAGTGGGGCGGGGAGGTCAGGGATATCTTTTTGCTCTGGCCGGGCGGTAAGCTGCTGAGTCAACGGGCAAAATGTTTAAGAGATTATGTTTACCAGTATGTTCAGCAGCACTTCTAAGCCGGTTTGGTACAGTTATTTAGCCTGATCCGGGCTTTGCTCTACCGTAGGTAATTCCTCTTCGGTGGGATGCACCGGTTTGCCTACAAAGTAAAGCACTGTAAAGCCCAGCACCGCAGAGACCGCTGAGCCAGCGAGAATGCCTACCCGTTCATCAAAGATTTGATTGATGCCGGTTTCCTGAAACGCCAGTCCGCCAATAAATAAACTCATGGTGAAGCCAACGCCACACAGCAGCGAGCAACCATAAATATGCTTAAAATTAAGATCAGACGGCAGTGACGCCAGCCTGAGTTTGACAATCAGCCAGCAAAAGGCGAATACGCCCAACTGTTTACCTACCACCAGACCTAAGAATATCCCCCAGGTAACCGGGTGAAAAATGCCTTCGGGTGAAATATTACCGAAGTTAATCCCCGCGTTTGCGAAGGCGAAAATGGGGATAATGGCAAAGCTCACCGCGGAATTAAGCTCGTGTTCCAACCGCACCACCGGCGAATTATCCGGGTTACGTTTTTCCCGCATGGGAATAAAGGCAGCCAGTAATACGCCTGCCAGTGTGGCATGCACACCGGATTTTAACAGCGCCACCCAGAGCACTACACCAACAATAATATAACCAGGTAAGTCCACCACGTTGCGTTTGTTCATGATCCATAAAATCAGGAAACACGCAGCGGCAATCATTAACGCCACTTCGGTGATGTTCTCGGTATAAAACAAAGCGATGATCACGATAGCGCCTATATCATCAATAATTGCCAGGGTAACCAAAAACACTTTAAGGCTGGCGGGCACTCGTTTGCCCAGTAAGGCCATTACTCCCAGAGCAAAAGCAATATCAGTAGCGGCGGGAATCGCCCAGCCAGACATGGCCGCCGGGTTGCCCCAGTTGATGCCAACATAAATGAGTGCGGGAATCATCATGCCGCCAATGGCGCCGCTGGCGGGGAGCACAATATTTTTGGGATTGGCCAGCTCGCCTTCACACACTTCGCGCTTTAGTTCCAGCCCGACATGAAAGAAAAACACGGCCATCAGGCCATCGTTAATCCAGAGCAGCAAGGGTTTATCGATTCTGAAATCACCGGCGGCAATAATGACTGGCATGGAAACCAGTTTATCGTAGTAGATGTCGAGCGGGGTATTGGCTACCACTAACGCCAACGCAGTAGCCATCATCAGCAGAATGCCGGCTGAGGATTCGCGCTTAAGAAAATTCTCTACGACTTCGGTAATTTCATTTATCTTTTCCACACATGCTCCTGCCTTGCTAAATCAACTAGTTATTACGCCTCTTTACTAAAGATAGATTACTCCACCACGGATGAAAGTTTAAACATTAATCAAAGGTCTATAAAGCAAAGGACTGAAAGGGAACTGCTGATATGCACAATAACAAACTCGTATCGCGAACACGACAGGTTTACCTGGCGATTGTGTTGCTCGGAGTATTGCTGGCCGTTGGCGTATATGGACTGGCCGCCAGCGTGCAGAGTAAAGCGCGTCAATATATGGAAACCGATCTGGCTATTTTTAGTCAGGTTCAGCAAATCGGCATGTTACTCAGTGAGCAGGAACGCTTGCTGTATGAGTACTACGCCACCGAAGAGTCTTCTTTGTACGAAGTGGGATACTTAGAAAACTTTAATCAGCTTAATAGTATCCTCAATGAAATGGCCGGCGCGGGTCGCTTTACCGCAACTATAACTGCCGTCTCTACCCACTTGAAAGCAGCTTCAGAGGTGGCAGAAGCTCTGCATAAAAACCTGATGTCTTCGCAAACCCAATGGAATTTGTCACGTTCCCAGCTTGAGCAAATTAGTCAGCATCGCCGTGCCGCGCTCCCCTTACTTAAAGAAATAGAAATGGCCACCAACCAGTCGGTGAACAATGGCTATCTGTCTATTATTCAACTGCTGGAAATTACCGTTTGGGTGGTGGCGTTATTTTCGTTAGGTATTGCGGCTATAAGCTTTTATCTGGGCCGCTACGCAGCCAGGTATATCAGCCTTAGTACCGAAAACGAGACGTTGGCACTGTTTCCGAAAAGAAACCCGAATCCGGTGATCAGAATTGATGCGAAAGGCAAACTCTTGTACGCCAACCCGGCAGCGGATGACCTGATAGCCCAACTGTACCCGACAAGTCAGCATTCCATGGTCAGTTTTCCGGCCCCCTTGTCTGAAGCGCTGTCACTGGCCAGCAGTGGTGGGGAACTCTGCGCCCAGACGGTGCTGGAGATAGGGCAGCGGTTTTATGCCATTCAGAGCCACTGGATAGCAGAGCATCAAACCTATGATTTGCATGTGCGGGATATCACTCAGCGTCACCGTGCTGAGCAGGCTTTGGAACATCAGGCATATCATCATCCGGTGACCGGCATAGGCAATCGCAGTTATCTTGAAAAAACCGCTAATCAGTGGATAGCGCAACAGCAAACCTTCAATGCGGTGATGATTGATGTCTCTGATTTTAAAATGCTAAGCGAAAACTTCGGCCTGGCTGATGCCCTGGCTTGCATTTATTCGGTGGGCTATTTCTTACAAAGTAGTGTTCACCAGTATGCCAGTGTCAACAGCGAGTCGGAGGATGTGTGTTTATTTCATGTGGCTGATGCCTGTTTTATGCTGCTGGTAAAAACGCAGGGGCAAGCTCATCGTCTGGCCTCACTCCTGACCATGTTACGCACCAAGTTCGCCGATACTATTGATACCCCGCTGGGCGCTATGCGCTTCCATGTCACCTTTGGGGTCAGTGATTATCCGGTGCATAGTGTGGACTATAATACGCTGCTGTTGCATACCAACATCGCGGTGGAAATCGCGCTTAAAAATAATCAGGCGGTGCACTACTTTAATGCCGATGACGGTGCTTATCACCAGCGCAGACTGACCATTACCCGCCGTCTTGAACAGGCTTTAGAGCATGATGAACTAACCCTTTATTATCAGCCCAAGCAACAGTTGAGCGACGGCAAAGTGCAAAGTTGTGAATGTTTGTTGCGCTGGATTGATAACGGCGAATTTATCTCGCCAGGCGAATTTATCCCCATTGCTGAGCGCAGTGGCTTAATTCTGGTGCTTGGGGAATGGGTTCTCGACAGCGCATTCAGGCAGGCCAGGCAATGGTATGAAGAAGGCCGGCAGGTACAAATTGCCATTAATATTTCTGCCCGCCAGTTTTTACAGCCGGGGTTTACTGAGTCCATAGCGCGTCGCTTGCGTGAATACGATATTCCAGCTTCGTTAATTGAGCTGGAGCTGACCGAAACCTCCATTATGGACAATCATCAGCTGGCCAGTGCGGTATTGGTGGAATTACGGGCGCTGGGGGTGAGTTTGTCGATAGATGATTTTGGTACCGGCTATTCGTCACTCGCTTACCTGAGCGCTTTTCCGGTGGACAAGGTGAAAATCGACCGCTCTTTTGTCAGCCAGATGGTGGATGCTCCCAAGCAGCAGGCGATAGTGCTAACCATTTGTCAGCTGGCGCATAACCTAGGCCTTAAAGTGATTGCCGAGGGCGTGGAAACCGATGTTCAGCGGGAGCTGCTGCATCAGTATGGATGTGATTACCTGCAGGGGTACTTGTTTGCCCGGCCGGTACCGGCCAGTGAAGCGGTTACTCTGTTTAACTAAAAACGGCGCCTGCAGGCGCCGTTTGAAACTGACATGAAAATGCTTAATATCTCAGGCAGCATCGCTCACTTTCACGTCATCCTCTTTACCCTGGGCAAGGCCAAGGTCAAAGTCGAATTCGTCAATGTTAACGACCTTTTTACGCAACTCGTCTGCGGCTGCGATCTGCTCGGCCTCGGCCTGGGTAATCACCTGCTCAGCTAGCGCTTTGTCGCGTAATTGGAAGATACTGCCTTTGCGCGGCAGGGTCTTAGCCTGTTGCGCGGCTTTGACTTTGGCTGCTAACGGCGCGAGAGCGTCGATGGCATCCATGGCCTCGTTCAGCACGGCAACGGCATCATCTTCATTCTTACCTACATAACACATTGGGGTAATCGCATCGCGCAGTGATTTATCCTGACACAAATTAAACGCCAATTGGGTTTTCAGCGTGTCTTTAGGTGGATTGTAGGCACTGCCCCACGGGAAGATCAGACGCTTAATCAGCGTACCAATTACCGGATTAGCAATGTGGCGGCAATACCCTTTAAGTGCTACCTCACAGTTATACAGTGACTGCTCGATAAGGTAATCAACAATGGGTTGCTCTTTAGGGTTAGCGCCACGACTGTAGAAGTGCTTCAGTACCGCTGAAGACAGATACAGTTCGCTTAACACATCGCCTAAGCGGGCAGACAGCATTTCACGTCGTTTGAGCTCACCACCAAGCATCAGCATGGCAATGTCAGAGCAAATAGCCAGTGCCTTACTCATACGTTGAATTTGCTGCGTGTGGCGCTTATTGGCATCGTCTTTTGGGGCAGAGGCAAAACGGGCGCCGGTTAACCCGTGACCAAAGGCTGCAAAGGCATTCCCCAGCGCAAACTTAATGTGTTTGAACAGTAACGGTTCAAACTGTGCCAGACCGGTCTTAAAGTCCGGTTCGGCGGCTGCCACCATTTCTTCAAATACATAAGGATGGCAGCGGGTGGCACCCTGGCCAAAGATCATCAGGCTGCGGGTCAGAATATTCGCCCCTTCAACGGTAATGGATACCGGCATTGCCATATACAGCGAGGCCAGATAATTATTCGGGCCCATCTGAATACCCTTACCACCGTGAATATCCATGGCGATATTAATGCTCTGGCGAGCTATTTCCGTCATGTGGAATTTCGCAATGGCGGTCACTACCGCCGGTTTCTGGCCTAAATCGATTGCGCCTGCGGTCAGATGACGCACCGCTTCGGCCTGATAAGCATTGGCGGAAAGCTGAGCCAGGCCTTCCTGAACCCCTTCAAATTCGTAAAGTGAGCAACCAAATTGCTGGCGAATACTGGCGTAAATGGCCGTGGTCTGCGCGCTTAGCTGAGCATTACCGGTAGACAATGCTGGCAGTGAAATACCGCGGCCAGCTGATAAACATTCCATCAGCATGCGCCAGCCTTTACCCGCGTAATCCGGCCCGCCGATGATCCAGTCAATCGGAATAAAGACGTCTTTACCGCGAGTCGTACCGTTCATGAAGGCCTGTTCGAGCGGCAGGTGACGCTGGCCAACTTCCACTCCCGGGTGGCTGGTGGGGATCAGCGCACAGGTGATACCAATGCTTTCCTTATCACCTAACAGCTTATCCGGATCGTACAGTTTAAATGCCAGCCCTAATACGGTGGCTACCGGGGCGAGGGTAATATAGCGTTTGTCCCAGTTAAGGCGGATCCCGAGGGTTTCCTTACCGTCGTATTCACCCATGGTAATGACACCTGTATCCGGGATGCCCCCTGCATCAGATCCCGCTTCGGGGCCGGTTAGCGCAAAGCAGGGGATATCCGTACCGTCGGCCAGACGCGGCAACCAGTAATCTTTTTGTTGCTGGGTACCATAGTGGCTTAGCAGTTCACCGGGGCCCAGTGAGTTAGGTACCATCACGGTAACGCCGGCACTTACCGAACGGCTGGCAATTTTCGATACAATGGTTGAATTCGCCAGCGCAGAGAATGCTTTACCGCCATACTCTTTGGGTATGATCATGGCGAAAAAGCCTTTTTCCCGCATATAGCGCCAGGCGTCCTCGGTGAAGTCTTTGTCTTTGTGGATCACGTCGAAATCATCAATCAAGCCCATCAGGTCATTCACTTCGTTATCTAAAAACGACTGCTCTTCGTCGGTTAACTGAGGTAATGCCATGGAATACAGGCGCTCCCAGTCGGGCTTTCCGGAAAATAAATCGCCTTCTACCCATACCGAGCCGGCTTCCATAGCTTCCCGTTCGGTTTGGCTTAGCGGTGGTAAAACTTTCTTGAAGAGTTTAAATGCAGGGCCGGTGACCCACTGTCGGCGCAATGATTTAACCTGAAACAGGACGAAAATCAGCGCCGCGACAATAATCCAAAAGAGCATAATGTATCCCCTGAGTTTATTTGATGAGGCAAATCCCGATTTAAATTTACGAATTAAACGGGCGTTTGAATTTCGTGGATTTAAACACTTGTTTTAATTCTCGTCAATGAACAAATTTGTCGGTATGCACAAAAACTCAATGACCATTGAATAGCACAGCGATCATTCAACTTATTAATACGCAATATAAAATGATGAAACCAACAGGGAGTAAGCGCAGAGAAGCGGAAATTCGTCAGCCCATCCGATGAGTCTGAAGTTTGGATTTTATCGCCGATGAAATCTTAAGCTTGATTGTTCAACTGACTTTTATACTCGTGCACCACGGCCAAAAATGCGCTCAGTAGTGGTGAGTGATCGTCTTTTAAATAAATACAACTGAGATCCACCGTGGCATTGTCCGGTAAACCGCCAAGCGGGATGTATTTTACCCCGGGCAATTGCAGTACGCTGGCAGAGCTGGGGATCAGGCAAAAGCCAAAACCGCCGGAAACTAACGCGATACCGGTGACAGCATCAATGACCGTCTGGCTGATATTCATGGTCACCCCGGCCTCCTGAAATACCCTTGAGACCAGATCAACAAAATTGGGCCGAGCCCCTTTGGGGAATACCACAATGGGCTCATTTTCCAGCTCTTTAAGGTTGATAAGGGGTTTGGTGGCCAGCGGGTGATCATCACGCACGGCCACCATCAGTTTATCCTGCAAAATCATGGTGGAATCGATATCCGGCAGGGGCGCAAGCAGGCGGTTAAAGCCCACCGAAATGCGTTTTTGCCGCAGTGCTTCAATTTGTTCTGCCTTGCTCATTTGATGCAGAACAATATTTACGCCCGGGTAGGCGGTCTTAAATCGCTTAAGAATATCCGGGATTGTATTAAGGATCCCGGAGCCAAAAATGGCCACATCGAGTCGGCCCAACTGGCCTTTGCCAGCCCGTTGCGTGCGCTCCTGCGCCTGCTCAATCAGACTCAGAATATTGCGTGATTCATTAAGGAATAACTGGCCGGCCGAAGTCAGCTCTACGCCTTTAGCTGTGCGCTCAAACAGCTTTACCTGCAGCTCATCCTCGAGCTGTTGGATCTGCCTTGTCAGTGGTGGCTGAGAGATAAATAATCGCTTCGCTGCACGGCCAATATTGCGCTCTTCAGCAACGGCAACAAAGTAACGGATCTGACGAATATCCATGGCAGGGATCCTGGCTCGGTAGAATTGGCAATACCTTAAAGGTATCAAGCAGGGTCGTCAATAGTATTGGAAGGTAATTAACAGCAAATATACATTTCGTTCACAACGCGTGATTTATCAATATCCAACCTATTTGCTGCGACAGAGGTTCGCTGTCGCATCAGGCTGTGAGGTGAGGTATACGGGGTCGCGCAACTCAGCATAGTGAAACATTCGAGGAGGAACGCTATGAATGAAGTGTGGGTGAAACAAAACAACAATAAGTTGCCTCGCAACGCACTCGCCGCAGCCGTTGCCCTGGGCTTTCTGGCCTCAGCGCAATCGCAGGCTGCAACCATCGACACGGGCAGCCGCGACCTGCGAATTCGTTGGGATAATACCGTGAAGTACAGTGCTATGTTCCGCGTAGCACCGGTCGAAAGCGACGTTGCCGATGCATCAATTGGCCCGCAGGCCAATACCAACGACGGTGATCTTAACTTTGATAAAGGGTTGGTCTCCAGTCGTTTGGATCTGTTTTCAGAGTTTGATCTGCGTTACAAGCGTCGCTACGGCATGCGTATCAGTGCCGCTACCTGGTACGACTCGGTATATCACGAGAGCAATGATAACCCGGGCTACTACGATGGCGCGCTGGTCAATACGCAGTCTGTACCCGCCGGTGAGTTTGCCGAGGACACTCAGGATTTACACGGCCAGTATGGCGAAATCCTGGATGCCTTTGTGTACGGTGGTTTTAACGTCGGTAAGAAGTCAATTAACCTCAAAGCCGGTCGTTTTGCTCAGCTTTACGGTGAGAGTCTGTTCTTTGGTTCAAACGCGGTAGCCGGTGCGATGACCGGGCTGGATTTAGCCCGCGCGTTATCGGTTCCCCAGTCTGAGTTCAAGGAAGTCGCCCGTCCCACCGGTCAGTTCGCTGCTCAGTTGCAGGTAAACTCCAAGTTGACCCTGGCTGCCTATTATCAGTTTGAATGGCGTAAGTCACGTTTGCCTGCAGCGGGCAGTTATTTTGCGTTTACCGACTTTGTCGATAAGGGCGGTGAAACCGTTATTCTTGGCCCCGGCGCGATTGTGCACCGCAGCGAAGACATCGTCGCCGATGATTCCGGTCAGTTCGGTTTTCAGGCCCGATACAAAATTAACGATTACGAGGTTGGCTTCTACGCTGCGCAGTTCCACGACAAAATGCCGCAGTTCTATGTGCGTCCCGGCATCAATGTGCAGGAAGGCGGTATCGGCGACTACGCCCAGGTTTTTGCTGAAGACATCAAAGTGTATGGCCTGAGTGTCAGTACGCTGGTGGGGGAAACCAACGTCGCGGCAGAAATGTCGGTGCGTCAGGATATGTCACTGGTGGCCACGGGTAACACGGTTATCCTGCCGGGCAATACCACCGCTGATGGCGGCGACAATTCGGCTTTCCCTCGTGGTGATACCTTTCATTTTAATGCCTCGATGATCACCATATTGAATGAAAACAGCCTGTGGGATGCTGCCACCTTTATTGGTGAGTTTGCCTTTAACCGCCGGTTGAATATTTCGGAGAATGCCGACCAGCTCGATCCGCTGGCCACCAAAGACGCCAGTGCCATTCAGTTTATCTTTACGCCGGATTACTTCCAGGTCATGCCGGGTCTGGATATGCAGGTGCCTATCGGCTTTGGTTTTGGCATTGAGGGCCGTTCATCGGTCAATGGCGTGCTCTTTCCTTCAGAGCACGGCGGTAACGTGAGTGTGGGCTTAAAAGGCGACTACAACCGCACGTGGCGCTTCTCCATGACTTACAACAAGTATCTGGGCGATGCCGGATCAGTGATCCAGTATGACGCGCCGGTACCCACGCTTTCTTATGAAAACTTCCACGGCGATCGTGACTTCATCTCGCTGTCTGTTCAGCGCACCTTCTAACGATCGAGCACAGGAGAACTATTATGTTTAATCAAATTCGTAACGCAATGACACTGGCTGTAACCCTGGCCGTTGTTCCCGCCACTTTTGCAGCTGGCACTGATGTCAGCAAGCTGGGCACTGAGCTTAATCCGCTGGGTGGTACTATGGCCGGCAATGCCGACGGCTCAATCCCGGCCTGGACCGGCGGTTTGACTGAAAAAGTGGCCGGCGAACACGCGGGTGATATTCCGCTGGGACTGTTCAAAGACGAGAAGCCGCTGTATCGGGTGGATGCCAGTAACTATCAGCAATATGCTGAGCAACTGACCGATGGCACCATCGAACTGCTGAAAAAGTACCCTGATACCTTTTATCTCGACGTGTATCCAACCCATCGCACGGCAGCGGCGCCAGAGCCGGTTTATGATGCGATTAAGGCGAATGTAGAAAACTGTAAGCTTGCGGAACAGGGCTATAGTCTGGAAGGCTGTATTGGCGGTATTCCATTCCCCATGCCAGAGAACGGCAATGAGGTAATGTGGAACTTCCTGTTACGGGTGGAAGCGCCGTCTATCGAATACACCTTTAAAAATATCGTGGGTAACGCCGATGGCTCGCACACACTGGCTACCCGTAACGAGATTTCATTCCAGTATCCGCCATACTATGAAGGCGCTGATGCGGATGACTGGAATGGGGAATATTCTATGTTCCGTTTCAATACCATGGAGCCGCCGTTTAAAGCCGGTGAGTCACTGGTAATCCGCGACAGTATCGACGCCGACAGCCCGCGTAAAGCCTGGCAGTATCTGTTGGGTCAGCGTCGCGTGCGCCGTGCGCCTACCGTGGCCTACGATACGCCGGACTTTGTTGCCTCAGGGGCTAACTACTTCGACGAAGTACAGGGCCTGCTCGGTCACATCGACCGCTATAGCTGGACGTTAAAAGGCAAAAAAGAAATGCTGGTGCCTTATAACAACAACGGCTTTATTGCACCGGATGCCGAAGAAGCCATTGCCGAGTTTCACCTAAACCCTGAACACGTGCGCTGGGAAAAACACCGCGTATGGGAAGTTGAAGCCCAGGTTGCCGACGGTAAACGTCATGCGGTACCTACCCGGACTTACTATATCGATGAAGACGCCTGGGTGATCCTGCTGATGGACGGTTACGACGCCGAAGGCAACCTGTGGAGAACCACTCAGGTTACGCCATTCGTGTTGCCTTCCGTCCCTGCGGTGCTGATTAAAACCGCTACGGTGTTTAACCTGCAGGCCAAAACCATGAGTGTGATCCAGTCACTTAACGGCGAAGCCTTCTATGTGGTGGAAACCAAACCTGAGACGTTCTTTACCGGTGATGCAGTGGCGGCTGACGCCGTACGCTAACCACCATGCTTTAAAGGTACGGGCCCGCGCAAGCGGGCCATTCCCGTGATGTAACAGAGATAGTTATCATGAAACGAATGAACGTAGATGGCTTGTTCGGCTTCGCATTGCCCTCAATTTTCTTCACTTTTCTGCTGTGGTGCGCACCGCTTCACGCCACAACTGAGAACGAAGCCGAATCTACTCTTGTGGATGTTCTGGATGCCCCCGCTAAACACAATAAAACTAGTGTTAATACCTTGCAGTTAGGCCTTGCCCGGGCTGGTAATAAGCTGGTTTCGGTTGGTGAACGCGGCGTGATCCTGCTATCCGAAGACGAAGGAAACAACTGGACGCAGGCCAAATCGGTACCGGTGTCGGTAACCCTTACTGCAGTGACTTTCAGCGATCCGTTAAACGGCTGGGCGGCTGGCCACAGCGGCGTGATTATAGCCACCACCGATGGCGGTAATACTTGGCAGGTACAGCTCGACGGTTATCAGGCCGCAGAGCTGGCCATGGCCGAAGCCGAGTCGTTGATTGCCGCTGGTGATGAGCGCGGTGAGCGGGCAAAACGCAATGCCGGCTACCTTATCAAAGAGGGGGCGGACAAACCCATTCTGGATGTGTACTTTGCCAATCAGTTCAACGGCTGGGCAATTGGTGCTTACGGTCTGGCTTACGCTACCCGCGACGGCGGTGAGAACTGGTATTCAATTATTGCCCGACTGCCCAATCCTGCGGGTAAGCACCTTTATAAGGTGGTTCACTCTGCTAATGAACTGATTATTTTAGGTGAACAGGCCGCGGTATTTACCTCTGCTGATAACGGCGACACATTCGCTAAGCTGGATACCCCTTATTACGGCAGCTTCTTCGATGGCTTGTTGCTGGATGACGGTACCCGCCTTCTGTATGGACTGCGCGGCAACGTGTGGCGTCAGCATCAAGGCAAGGGGCGCTGGAAACGCGTCAAGCTGGGTTCTGAAGTGACTCTGACCAGCGGTCTGACAACGACCAGTGGTCAGGTGCTGTTAGCCGATCAGAGTGGTCAGTTGTTTGTTAGTCAGGACGCTGCCAAAAACTTCACCCTGATGGGGCAGGCGCCCTTTGGTGGTATCACCGACATAATACAGGCAAACCACGGTTTTGCTGTTTCGACTGCCCGTGGTGCCCACGTTGTCAGTGAAGACAATCTGGTGAGTGGGGGATCGCGCTAATGACAACACAAACTACGTCTAAAACTCAGGGCGAAACCTTAATTCGTCACTTAGAGGACTTCGACACCAGCTCCGGGCGCATCCTGGAGAGGGCCATTTTCAATTTCAGGCCAATCATTATTTTACTGTGCCTGGTAGTCACCGGGGTCCTGGGGTATCAGTCGACGCAGCTTACCCTAAGCGCTGCGTTTCAGAAGATGATCCCCAGTAACCATCCCTACATTCTTAACTTTCTGGATAACCGTAAGCAGCTTTCAGACACCAGTAATGCCCTGCGTATTGCCGTGCATAATACCGAAGGCTCAATCTTCGATGCCGATTATCTGGAAACGCTGCGTGAGTTAAATGACGAGCTGTTTCTGATGCCCGGCGTAGAGCGGCCGTTTATGAAGTCACTCTGGACTCCTTCGGTAAGATGGACCGGCGTTACTGAAGAGGGGCTGGATGGCGGTCCGGTGATCCCCGATGATTACGACGGTTCCCAGGCTTCGCTGGATCAGGTGCGGTTAAACGTAGAACGCTCGGGCGAGGTTGGCCAATTGGTATCGGGGAATTATGCCTCGAGTATTATTCTGGTGCCGCTGCGGGAAATGGATCACGAAGGTAATCAACTCGATTACCATGCGTTTTCAGCAAAGCTTGAAGAGCTCAGAGCGAAATACCAGAAAGACGGCATTGAGATCCATATCACGGGTTTTGCCAAGGTGGTAGGCGACTTAATCGACGGCCTTAAGCAGGTACTGGTGTTCTTTGCCATAACCATCGGTATTGCCACTGTGGTGCTGTTTATCTACACCCGTTGTATCCGCAGTACGCTGCTGGTGGTGAGTTGTTCGCTGGTGGCCGTGGTGTGGTTGCTGGGCTTGCTGCCAACCCTCGGTTATGAGCTGGATCCTTACTCCATCCTGGTACCGTTTCTGGTGTTTGCTATTGGCATGAGCCACGGCGCCCAGAAGATGAACGGTATCATGCAGGACATTGGCCGCGGCATTCATAAACTGCTGGCAGCGCGCTATACCTTCCGCCGTTTGTTCCTGGCCGGTATCACTGCGCTTATTTCCGATGCGGTGGGCTTTGCGGTACTGATGGTTATTGATATTCCGGTGATACAGGACTTAGCGGTTACCGCCAGTATTGGCGTGGCAGTATTAATATTCAGTAACCTGATTTTACTGCCGGTGCTGTTGTCTTATACCGGCGTGGCAGAGTCTGCAGCTAAACGCAGTATCAAGGCCGAGCTGCGCGACGAAGCGGATGTGGCGCATAGCAAACATCCGTTATGGGCATTTTTAGATTTATTTACCCGTAAAAAGTACGCCACGGTTACCGTTATTGTTGCGGTCATTCTTGGTGTGGGTGGCAGTGTCATCAGCGCCAACGTGAAAATTGGTGATACCGATCAGGGCGCGCCGGAGCTGCGGCCTGACTCCCGTTACAATCTTGATAACGCCTTTATGACTGCAAACTATGCTACCAGTTCGGACGTGTATGTGGTTATGGTTAAGACAGAGCAGTACGCCTGTGCTCACTACGATACCCTGATGGCGGTTGATGCCTTAGAGCAGGAATTGCGGCAGTTATCGGGTGTGGTTACTACCTCATCATTGGCAGGGCTGGCCAAAGTCGCCAATGCCGGTATGAACGAGGGTAATCTTAAATGGTACGGCATTCCTCGCTCGCAGGGTATGCTAAACGCCATCATCACCCGCGCTCCACGGGAAATGTTTAACCAGAACTGTGACTTACTGACCATTTTTGCTTACCTGGAGGATCACAAATCTGACACCCTCAATGAAGTGGTACAGACAGTGGAAACCTTTGCGAAGGAAAACAACACAGAGAAGTTCCAGTTCCTCAATGCGGCGGGTAACTCGGGCATTGAAGCAGCTACCAACATCGTGGTGGAAAAAGCCAATACGCAAATGCTGCTGTATGTATACAGTGCTGTAATCATTCTTGCCTTTATCACCTTCCGCTCCTGGCGGGCCGTGGTGTGCGCCATTCTGCCACTGATGCTGACTTCCATTTTGTGTCAGGCCTTAATGGTATGGCTCAACATCGGCGTAAAGGTGGCCACGTTGCCAGTAATCGCGCTGGGGGTAGGCATTGGCGTGGACTACGCATTGTATATTCTCACGGTGATGAAATCCCGTTTACAGGATGGATTGTCGCTGTCTGAAGCTTACTACGATGCCTTATTGTTTACCGGCAAAGTCGTGGTGCTAACCGGGATTACGCTGGGCATTGCTGTGGCAACCTGGGTGTTCTCGCCGATTAAGTTCCAGGCCGACATGGGGATATTGCTGGCCTTCATGTTTATCTGGAACATGTTGGGTGCATTGATCCTGTTACCGGCGCTGGCAAGGTTTTTAATGCCGCAGGCAACAAAACCGACACCGGCGAAAGCATAAACTGCAGTTATGGTAAGTATTTTGCTTAATTGAAACTACGTTGTAAGTAAAGTGTTAACGCTTTTGGGGTTAAAGGGGTATGATGGGCTATTGATAGCCCCCATACCCCCCTGTTGTTGGACAGTAGTATGATTGCAGATCAACAAATAGCGCATGAAGAGAAAGAGGTAGTCGATCGTTTCGACCTTCGCTCTAAACTCCGTTTTAACCAGGAAACAGGGAAGATCTGGCTGGGCGAAAGCCG
>CATMRP010000001.1 GCA_950073835.1 uncultured Alteromonadaceae bacterium | reverse complement strand
TACACCAAAAAAGAAGCCACCAGCTTTGTGAGCCGATTATTTAAAGGCAAGGTAGCGCCTCTGGTAGCCGGGTTTGCCAATCAGAATTCGCTGTCCCAGCAGGATGTGGATGAGCTTAAAGCGCTGATCAAACAATGGGAGCAAAACAATGACTGAGTGGCTCATTCAGCAGCAAGGCCCGTTATGTTTAGTGCTTGTTACCCTGATGGTGATGGAGCACTTTTTCACCGTCAGAATTGGCATCCGGCTGATGTACAAACTGTGGTGGATGGTACCGCTTGTGTTGTTGATGGCTAATCTGCCCATCCCAGCCATTTCATTGCCTGCCAATAGTTTTACCCGCTATGTAGTAAGCGGCTCGGTACCGGTGAACGTTTCACAAAACACAGTATGGCTGGGCTTATGGGCAGCAGCTGCCTCTTGCATCGCGCTTTACCTGATAACGCAGTATTCACAGCTTGCCCGCTCCATAGGTAACCCTGTGGCTGGCAGTAACAACACCTGGATTGCCCGGCGAGCTACCACGCCTATGTTATTTGGCCTGTTTGCGCCCAGAATATTGCTTCCGGCAAGCTTTACCCGGTTGTTTTGCCCGGTGCAGCAGCAATTAGTGCTCGAACACGAAAACACCCACCTTCGGCACGGCGATCACCTGTGGAATGCGCTGGCGCTGATACTAGTCACTGTCTTCTGGTTTAACCCTCTGGTCTGGCTGGCCCTACGCTCATTCAGAATTAATCAGGAACTGGCGTGCGATAACCGGGTATTGCGCCAGAAAAGCCCAGAGGAAAAATTACTCTACGCCAAAGCCCTGGTGGCCTGCGCAGAACAAAACTCCTCGTACCTTACAACTTACCCTACCTTTGGAGAAAAAAGCACCATGTTGAAACGACTCAATCTGATCAATAAGCCAAATTCGGCAAGTAAAGTTGCTGGCATCGTGGCACTCGCTGTCGCCGCTATTCTTACCACTCACACAGCTCTGGCTAATCTGCCTGCCGATGATATTCAGGCCGATAAAGTCAATCTGGCGACGCCCGTTAAACGGGTTCCGCCGATTTACCCGGCCAGCGCTGCGCTGGCGAATCAGGAAGGTTTTGTCACGCTCCAGTTTGATATCACTGAAACCGGCGCTACCGACAACATTATAGTAGTGAAGTCGTCACCGGCTGGGGTATTTGATACCAGTGCGGTGAAAGCGATGAAACAATGGCAGTATAAACCTCGGGTTCAGGGCGGTAAGGCACAACGACAAACCGGCATTTTAGTGCAACTGGACTTTAGACTGGCAACCGACGACGATGAAAATGCGCTAAACAATCCAGATATTGAAAAAATCAACGTAACCAAAGCCAAATAAAACGCAGCTCCCTGGTACTCCCGTTAGCGTCAGTACATGCCGCGCTTGCGGGGGTACAATCCCCCACTCAGGCTGAGGTATATTGTTGCCGACGCCGGGCCGCCACATTGCTCACATTCACCCAGCGGAATAAATACATAATTATCAACTTTGTTATCGCACTGGTTATGGCTAAAGTAAGCAGCGGCCAGCCTTCCCTTACCCCCATGCTTAGGGCAAAGGCAATCGTAGAAATATCCATCAGCAAAATAAACTGACTCATTTTAAGATCCACCGCACCGGTTTGCCCTGCTTTCAGGATCAAGCGGATTTGATGATAGTAGCCCTGAGCAATAAACACCGATACCAGCACAATAAGCAGGGTCGCAATATACCGGCTCTGATCGGCGATGGTTTTGCCCAACACCAGCCCTGCCCCCGCCAGTATCAGGCACGCTCCTGCCAGCACAACGCTCACCCGGGCCGCTCTTGATTTGCGGTCCTGCCAGATTTCAAACAAAATACCCATCACCAGCATCGCCGCGAGTAACCGGGGCCACACAATATAATGATTGAATGGCTCAATGGAGTAGCCATAAATAAAAAAAGACAGGTAAGCAAAAAAGCTCACGGTGAACTGATTCAGTGACAATAAAGCAGTCGGGCGCTCGGTTTTACTCACCATTTGCTTGCGGCGCCAGATGGTGCCCAGTTGAGAGTAAACACCCAGTACGCTTACCATAATGAATAGGGTATTGAGGGCCCCGAGTAAATTATATAAAGTCAAAATTGATTTCCTTTTACATTAATATTGTCGACAATTTTAACATTTTTAGTAGAAATACTGATTTTTCGTTGTGTTACAGAATATAAATGTCGACAATATAAGATAATGAAGTTCATCTGTTCGTCATTGGTCGCTCAACGCTTTAGTACAACCGCACAATAAGGGGCACAGCCCATGTTAAACCAGGTCGCTGTCATTACCGGCAGCAGCAGAGGAATAGGCGCCGCAACAGCGCGGCTGATGGCAGCAGAAGGCTATGCAATTGTGCTTAACTATTTGCACTCCGCCGGGCCGGCCGAGGCATTGAGGCAAGAAATTAGCGCTATGGGTGTGCCGTGTATTTCGGTGCAGGCCGATGTGTCTGAGGAAGCTCAGGTTGAAGCCTTGTTTGCCCAGGCAGACGCGCTGGGCCCTCTTGCTGTACTGGTTAATAACGCTGGCATCCTGGCGCAACAAACCGGCCTGCGCGGCATTTCGGCAGAGCGGTTTCGTCATATTCTCAATGTAAACGTGCTGTCCTGTTTCTTGTGTACCAAGGCAGCGGCAACAAGAATGTCGACAAAAGAGGGTGGCAGCGGCGGAACTATTGTGAATGTTTCCTCCACGGCAGCTAAATCCGGGGCCCCCAATGAATATACGGACTACGCCGCGTCCAAGGGTGCCATGGACAGCTTTACCCGCGGCGCCGCAATGGAACTGGCTGACGAAGGGATTCGGGTAAATGCAGTGCGACCGGCCCTGATAGATACCGAAATGCATGCCTCAGGAGGCGAACCGGACAGAGTAAAACGCTTACAAGCTAACATTCCTCTGCAGCGACCGGGCACCGTACAAGAGGTTGCTGAAGCCATTGTCTGGCTGGCAACGAATAAATCGTCTTTTGTTACAGGTAGCTTTATCGACGCATCCGGTGGATTATAGTCACACTGTACTGGCTATTTTGAAGGGCAACACATGGAAGCAAGCACTTTTATTAAAACCCTCGCCTACAAACCGGAACTACCTGTGGCTGCCCAGGAAGTCATTGCTGGTGTCCCAAAAGGGATTACTAGCAGCATTTGGGACTCATCCAATGACTAATTTCACCCGCATAGTTGCCCTCGCTTTTTTACTGTTTATAGTCTGGATTATTTATATGGCCAATGCCGGGCACAGCAGTGTATTTTTCGACTTTGTTGCGGCCATTCCCTACGGCGACAAACTTGGCCATGTGGGCTTATTCGGCACCTTAACTTTTTTAGCGGTGCTGGCATCAAAGTTTGCCGGCTGGACGCTAAATAACACCAGGCTGTATTTTGGTGCCATGGCGGTTACGCTGTTTGTGATTGGCGAGGAAATAAGCCAGGCCTTTATCCCTTCCCGTACCTTTGACTTTGCCGATCTCAGCGCCGATGCAATAGGTATTCTGCTGGCTGTACTGGTGTTACGAAGGCTGGAGAAATCGGCGGGTATGCAAACCTACCTTCAGCGCTGGCGCCTTACAAAACGGTGGTAAGCCAGTGCCATTAGTAAGCAAACTGCAGCAGGCAGCACCAGCGCCAGCTGTTCATAGTCGCTGAATGCCAGCGCGCCACCCGTGCCGCCGGCAATAAAGCCGCCAATGATCACCAGGAACAACTGTAATTTGCGCCCATCAATGGGCTCTCCACGGCACTTAGCACCCAGCATGATCCCCAGGTCGGTAACAATGCCGGTGAGATGAGTGGTTCTGACCACCGCACCACTGTAACGAGTGGCCAGGGCGTTTTGTAAGCCACAGGCAGCGGAAGCAAGAAAATGGGCATAAAACAGCCCTTCATTGAGCAACAGCTGGGCGACAATCAACAAAGCGGCTTCTATCGTCAGTGCCGTATCATAATGCCGGCCAAGCTTCAGGGTAGATGCATTTAGTAGCGCACCGGCAAGCGCGGCACCGATTAAAAATGAGACTAACACGCCCAGCAGATGAACAGCGCTTAACCAGCCTCGGTCCAACAATCCGGCCCCCAGCAACGTGGCCGTGCCGGATAAGTGCGAAACCGACTGATGCTCAAAACTCAGCAGTCCAATGGCATTAACGTACCCCGCCACCAGGGCAAGAAATAAAGCGCCGATTTCCACCCAATGGGGTAACCTGGCAGGCACCGTGATGTTCCTCCTCAACAAAACGAAAGGCCGGAGTGTCGGCAAGACAACCCGGCCTTTAAGGCTTACTACCATACCTTCAGGACGGTACGAATAAACCTCAACAATATTTAATGGATCTTTTTCTCCACCTTGGCACGTAAGGCCGCGATATCTTTGTGACGTCCTTCGTCAGCTAATGGGCGTGTCGGTCGTGGAGCGGCATTTAACGCTTTATCCAGATAAGCCAGCGCCTGTTCATATTCACCATCGTCGTACAGGTATTCAGCGTAAAAATAGTTGCTGTCTATACCATCCGGATTTACCTGCAGGGCACTTTTTAACAGCTGCTCAGCTTTTTTGTCGCTGCCAAAGCCAATCGGCCAACCGGGGACTTTATGGTACAACACGCCAAGGCTGGTCATTGCCGATCCCTGCAGCGCATGGGAATCAATAGACAACGCATCCTCAAAGCTCTTCTTGGCGGACTTGGCGTATTTCAGTGCGCCGATGCCACCTTCTGCACCGGCAGTGCTCGACTGCACAATCCCCAGCCAGATTAAATATTCCGGCTGTTTAGGCTGGGTTTCCACCAGCGCTTCGGCTTGCTTGATCAGTGATTTAAATTCATCGGCTTTTTTATCACTGTCGATGTCATCGTAGTTAATTCTGGCCCAGGCAGACTGAATGTCAGCCAGTCCCGGGGTACTCTCAGCGGCAGTCAGGGGCAGGCACACAGCCGCCAGCAAAGTTAGCAGATAGCGAACAGTTTTCATGACAGTTTCTCCTTTGTGACAGATGTCAAAAAACGTTGAATAATAGGTAGTTTTTTAATTAGCGCGCGGTCAACAATAGCGGGAAACGCGCCATTGATGCGGGCAAAAAGTCGTTCCGGAAAACCAATAAACCAACGGGATTTATTGCCTTCAAGCTGTGCAACTAAGGTATCAGCGACGCGTTCTGGCGGGTCCATCTGATTGCCCAACGCCTGATTCATCGATACCACGGCGTCGGAGTTAATCGCAGTCTGAGTGGCCCTGGGAGCCAGGTAATAAAAGTTAACCGAACTGTGCGCATACTCACGAATAAGGGATTCGGTAAATCCACGCAAGCCGAATTTAGCGGCGCAGTAGGCCGCATGGCAGGGAAATCCAATACTGCCAAAGGTAGAGCCAACATTGACCACGTAACTTTTGCCTGCACGTTGCAATACAGACAACAAGCGCTGTGTCAGGGCCATAGGTGCCGTTAGGTTAGTGGCTAACAGCGCTTCAATCCGGGCCATTGGAATAGCACTGAAATTGCCAATTTCATTAATACCGGCACTGTTTATCAGCATCGTGGGCGAGTGCTCATGACACACCGCCACAACCTTATCCAGACCTTCGGCCGTGGTGATATCAGCGCAGGCGACCATGTGACGACCGGGCAATGACTCAAGCAGTTCGCTGAGTTTAGCCCCATTGCGGCCCGTAAGGATCAGCGAGGCACCAAGGCCAGCCAGCTTGCGGGCAATGGCCTCCCCGATACCGCCTGTAGCGCCGGTAATCAGGCAAACCTGCTGTTGCCATTCAATAGTCATCAGGCTGCCTCCCCAAGCGTATCCTTGCATTTCAACGTGCGAAAGATATTGGCATACAGCTGAAAGAACATTTTGGCTGAATGGATAATCAGATCCTGCTCAGCTTTATCGTCAATTTTATTCATCAGGTCGCGAAAGAACACGATATGCTCCTGATCCAGCGAACCATGGGAGCGCAGATAACTGAACGCGCCACCAGGTAAATCCAGGGTTTTTCTGATCATGGCGGCCGCGTTATCCGCCAGCGCAATGCTGGTACCTTCCAGCACGAACACCATACCAAAGAAGCACAGTGGATTTTTACGACGCACTGCATCATAGGCATAGGCCACCATGAGTTCGGTGGCAGCTGATGGCTGACCATGTCGAACGGTTTCCTTATCCACCCCGCAGGCTGCTAAATCGTTGAGGATCCATTCCTGATGGCCCATTTCTTCCTCAATATATTCACCTACCGCTTCTCGCAACCACTCTTTGCTTTCTGGTAACGCTGCACCGGTGGCCATAAGTAAGGGTACGGTATGTTTTACGTGGTGGTAGGCCTCACGCAGAAAGGCTGTGTAATCATCCAGGGAAATATCGCCCCTGAACACCTGCTGGATAATCGGCGAACTGGTTAAGTAAGCTTGCTCTGCCTGAGTTTCCTGCTCTAAACGGGTATATAAGTTCATGCTAATTACTCCTCGCCTAAACCACTGCCGGCGCGTACATAGTGTTGATAACAGTCTGAAAATGCATAACGGCTTGTTGCCGTTTTAATTTGCCATTGGCGGTAAATAAACCGGCATCGGCCGCAATTTCAGGCAGGGTTTGCCACGCCTGTAAACGGGCATAGTCGGGCAGTTGTTGATTAACTGCCGTAAGGTGTTGTTCAATCATCTGTGCGGTGACGCCCTTATGACGCGGCACCAATAGCGCAGCGCAATGCGGGCGTGCTTCACCCACCACCAACACCTGGCTGAATAAACCGCCGGCCAGTAGCAGACTCTCAATCCACTCAGGCGAAATATTGCGTCCTAATGAGGTGATAATGAGGTTTTTCCTGCGTCCGGCCACACAGTAGTAGCCGTTTTCTTCGCTAACCAAATCGCCGGTTTTTACTGCTGTGGGATAAAAAGATTGCGGCTGATTCAGATAACCGAGGAAAATGGTGCCGCTGGCCACCAGCTCGCCGTTTTCTATGGTAAGGGTGTTGTGACCAAGAGAACGTCCCACACTGTCAGGATCGTCTGCGCCGGGCAGGTTCAGGGTATTAACCGAGACACATTCAGACAGGCCATAGCCCTGATAAACCGGCAAACCGGCTTCACGTGCTTTGGCTATCAAACCAGCCGGCACATGAGCGCCGCCCACCGCCATAAACCTTAATGATTGCGGTGGTTGCCAGCCATTACTGCAGGCGGTAACCAGCATGAATAACAGCTCAGGCACCAAAATCAACGACTCAGGCTGCGCTTTACTGATGGCGCTTAACATGGCCGCCGGGTCGGTTAGCCGGGCGCCGGAAAAACCGAGCTCGTCACTGCCACAAACGACCACAGTGCCACCACAGTTCAGAGGCGCGTAAACACCGGCGATATTCTCAAGCAGGGTCGCGAGCGGCAATAAACACTGATGACGCACATACGGCATATTCAACGCAGCATCCAGGCTCGCAGCAATCCTGGCTTGCGATACATTGCTCAGACAAACCCCTTTAGGATTACCGGTGGAGCCAGAGGTAAAGGTGACTTTCCCCGTGCCGGTGGGGATCTCCGGTATTTCTGAGTTATCGCGTAATAATGCATAAAGCAGATTAAACGGCGAAGTGGCTGTATGGCTATCATCAAACAGTGCAGGCTGATCGGTGATGATGAGTTCGATACCGGCTTCGGCCAGCAGGTGCTGCCGCTGCATAGTCGAAAAATAGGGCGGTACCGGCACCAGTAATTTGTTTGCGCGCTGACAGGCCAGATCGCAAATAATCCATTCGGCACTGTTATCGGCCAGCAAGGCAATTCGCTGCACCTCTTGCTTACTCAGCCAATCAGCCACTTTGTTAACCCTGTCATGCAGCTCAGCGTAAGTCAGGTTACCGCTACGAGATTCCACAGCAACTCGATGCAGCCACTTTTGCCAGTGTTGTAACATCATAATTGCGCTCCTAACTCAGCAGCAAATGCAGGGATCAGGGGGGCAAACTGCTCGGAACCAGCTCGCAGTTTCGGGTTATCCAGGGTTAACTGAATAATATCCGCCACTCTGGCAGCCACCACTTTCGGCGCAGTCTGATAATAAGCGCCCCAGTTTTGATTAGGCTCACCCAAACGGGCTTCATCGGCGTCTGTCAGATGATGCAGGCTAAGGCCGCCGTGCTCCATCATCCGCTGCAACTGACTGGTGGCGGTAAATACCAGCACCGAAATGTACTGCTGAAATAAGCCCATAGCGGTAAGCAGTAATAAGGGCATGGTGAAGCGGGAAGAACGGCTATATAGATTGCCAATTTCGGCCAGGCGATGACGAGGGCAGTAAATGCCTTTTTCTGCCAAAGCCTGCTCCAGTGGCTGGTCAAAATAGGTTTCAACAAACAGTTTATGCTTGCCGGAGCGAACACCAAGGGCCGCTTCTATTTTATTGCGGCCAAGAGCCACCAGCAGCGGCATAAACTCGGTGATCTGTGCCTGATAGGCCTGGTTAAAGCCCCTGGCAATATGGTTTTCAATGGTTTTTCTCTTTGTGCTCTGCTGGTTTGCCACAATAATTGACGAGTGACTTGTCAACTGACCGACAGCAGGCACTACAGTCGAGCCTTTGCGCGGGACACGCAGGGCTGATAATTGTTCTGAAACAGGTTGGATAGAACTCAACATAACTTCGTCTCATTGGTGACTGTTGAGCGTAAGTATGAAGTGTCAACATTAAGGAAAACTTAAGCACAAAAAAATCCCAGATTTTTTTGTGTCCCGAAAACGTCTACGTTATCCGGGGCCTCCATAACAGGCTGACTTTTCTGATAAAACAACTAAAGCATAACGCTGTGTTTTTATATGTCCCGGTTTTACGAGGTAAAAGCCAGCCTTAGCTATAAAAAAACTGTCAGTCACAAACAAGTTTGGGGAATTGATGCTCGCCAGAATGGCGCTTAATGGAGCGGGAGAGTTGGCCGTTACGGATAAAGCCGGCCATATACTGATTAATGATTGGCAGCAGCTCTTGTCTTCCAGCCCTAATAACCAATACCAGCGAAATACTGCTAATAATATTCGGTGACTGGTAAAATTCGTTGTTACAAAACTGCCTTTTATTGAGCACCGACAACGCGTTTTGCTCACTCATAATGGCATAGTCACAGCGGCCTTTAGTGAGCATAAGCGCCATCAGCGTCTGACTGGCTGAATCCACGCGTATAAGCGTATGCTCCTGATTTTCAAAAGCCGCCTGTAACACCGGATATTTATAGCCAAACCGGGTACATACCGTTTCACCATTACTCTCGGCAGGGACAAATGGACCATCAAACGCAGTGGTGGCATACAGATAACTGTCATGCTGTATAAGAGGCTTACTGAATATAAAGCCATTGGGGTCGTCCAGCCACTCTTCTCCCGAAAGGAACATATCGGCTTTGCCCTGGTGCAACAGCAGCTCGTTGCGGGCGCGGCTGGAGTCGAGGTAAGTAACATTCAGGTTTGCTTCCCCGGCGAAGCTGGCAAAAAAATCTACTACCACGCCCTGATAGGACTGGCTCTGAGCATCAAAATACAGATAGGGTGGTGAGCCGGGCGAATTAATCGCAAAGATGATCTCTTGCGTTGGCGGTAAAGCCACGGCACGACCAGCAGAGAATACACTGCTTAGAAGTAAGAGTATGCAATAGGAAACTAACCGCATTGTGCTCAACTTTTGTGCCCGCTCTACCAAAACAGCTGATGCCGCATAAAAACAACGCCGCAGTATAGCGCAACGGCTTCTCACACGCTAACCCGGCATTACCTGTTGCTGCCGAGGCGTTGCGACACATTGCATAATGCTACTTATTTAGGTATTTATTAGCGCCAGATTGTTACGTTTTAGGCATTACAAAAACATGAATTTAACCTCGTTATTAGCCACCCTTAATAGCGGCGATAAAGTTCTGGCTGGCTCCGATGTGCACAGGTACATGCACACACTGAGTCAGGATGCGTTTAAGGTTACCGCCAGAATCAATAATCAGTACAACACGCCTGAACAAATGACCGCTTTATTGTGCGAACTAACCGGCCAGGAAGTAAGCCCCACCGTAACCGTGTTTCCGCCGCTATTCACCGACTGTGGTAAGAACCTGCACTTTGCCGAAAATATCTTTATAAACTCAGGCTGTAAGTTTCAGGATCAGGGCGGTATTTATATTGGCTCGGGCACGCTGGTTGGTCATAACGTGGTGTTCGCGTCACTCAACCATGAGCAGGATCCGCAGTCTCGCGGCAACCTGTTACCAGGTAAAATTACGGTTGGGGAAAATGTCTGGATTGGTGCCAACGCAACCATTCTGGCGGGTGTCACCATTGGTAATGGGGCCATTATTGCGGCTGGCGCGGTCGTCACCAAAGACGTTCAACCTAACACTATTGTGGGTGGTGTTCCGGCCAGGTACCTCAAAGAGGTTGAGGTAGATTAAAACTCATACTCCATGGCCATACGCAGTGTATGGTCTTTGCTGTCACCGTTGAGTCCGGCAATAAAAGCCAGCTCCCATTTGAGTTGCTTTTGTTTATCAAAGCGTTTGATACCCATGAAGGCCGGGCCCACACCAATAAAATCCTCGGCCGCGTAAAATTCTACCGCTGGCTGAATTTCCGGGATCCAGCGGTAGCGAAATTTCATTTTAAACTCGCTTTCAAACTCCGAAGGAACGGTATCGCCCCATTCGTACACCAACATTACGTTAGTGGTTAAGCTGAAGCGGCCCAGTTCCTTTTCGGTGAGCACGCCGCCTTTGAACTCCCAGTCATTGCTAGCGTTTTGCTTTTCCAGTTCGAATAACAGACCCCAATCGGCCCAGTACTGACCCTGCTCAGTAAGCATAGAGCGCAGTTCCAGCTCGTAACCGGCCACGCCAAAATCCCCCGACTCATCGCGGGAGCCAACAATGTAGGCTTCCAGGATGGTGTACTCCGATAAAGCATGCCCAAAAGAAATCCGTTGCATGAGGATATTGCCATCTTCCTCACTTTGCCTTGAGGTCAGGCGCCATTCGAATTCCCGTTCGAAGGGCAAAACGTACGGGTGATACACCCGATCCACGGTAAAATTGTCGGCCAATACTTTGCCCGGCAATATCAAGAGGAGGGCGATAGCCAGATATAATCTCATTTCAACTCCCCGGCTAGCTGACGCTTGCCAACCAGTAACGAATGCAGGTAACAATACATTGCAGGAAACAGCACTGCAGCCACATAAATCAGCATATAAGCACCGGTAGGCGTGGCTTCGTAGCCAATTAATACATTTAAAAAGTGGCCATACTCGCTGTCATCCGCCACCCAGCCAGACGTATCCCACAGACGATTTTGATTTGGCAGCAAATTAATTTGC
The DNA here is from genome assembly GCA_950073835.1 of uncultured Alteromonadaceae bacterium. GTDB lineage: Bacteria > Pseudomonadota > Gammaproteobacteria > Enterobacterales > Alteromonadaceae > Alteromonas. The sequence goes on along the minus strand of CATMRP010000001.1, from coordinate 81,215 downwards.
TCCAGTAACATGGCGATACCCGCTATCTGACCGGCAAAAAATACCGTCAGGACAGTCAGCTTAATTAACCGAATGCGGACGGCAGCCACTGCCACATACACCAATACACCCACGCTGAGGCTAATGCCCAGACCAATCACGTTACCCAGAAAAAGCGACGTATCGGCATCCGGGGCAGACCAGTAGGCAAGCAAGTAAATAATAAAGTGAATCACGTTAATAAACGTGATGCCCACCATCAGCAAGGCACTTAAGCGCTGGCTGGCATGAGCCTCGCCCTGATACTGGCGGCGGATATACTCGCCAAGCCCCAATAACATCACCATCAGCACCAGGGTTTTAATCAGCTCCAGGCCGCCGCCCTCAAACCACTCTGAGACCACCGACAGGTTAAAATACAGTCCCACAGCAAACAGAAATCCCGCCAGCGTGCCGCCGAATAGATAGCGAACACTGCCGCCCTGCTGAGCCAATAAGAAGCTAAATAATAAGAATACCGGCAGGGTGTCGCGAATAAACAGGATCACGGTATTAATCAGCATCCGTTGCCTCCTCGTCGGTCACAATAACGTAACCTACAGCCGAGTTAGGGTGCAGCTCACCAAAGAATTTATAGCTGCCACTGGGTAGCGGCCCCACAAAAATGGAGCCTTTACTGTTGCCGAAAATGACTTTTTCCCGGTTCAGATCGAAACTGTCTATTTCTTCTGGCGACGGGTCGTGATTGATAAACACCAGGCGCACTTTTCGGCCTTCAGGGATCCGCACAGTTTGCGGTATAAACAGGTGGTCACGTATTTCGATAACCACCTGCGGCAGCGCCGCCAATCCTTGCAAAGGTGCTATTGTTAACAAGGCTAGCACCGCGGCTTGCTTTATCTGCCTCATGACTCCGTTACCTCAAAAGGTAAACTCACTGTCACGCTTAACCCGCCCAGCGAAGCGTCGCCCAGTGCAATGCTGCCATGATGCAAGGTGACAATCTGACCAACAATGGCCAGGCCCAGGCCGCTGCCGGTAGATTTGTATTTTTCATCTTTCTGATCGCGGTAAAAGCGTTTCAGCACCTGCGAACGCTCATGCAGTGCAATACCGGGCCCGGAGTCTTCTACTATCAGGCAAACCTGCTGGTCTTTCACCAGCACCGTAACCTGAATAGCTGCACCCTCCGGCGAATAGGCACTGGCGTTGGCGATCAGGTTTTGCAGCAGGGTGTAAAGGGTAAATTCGGTACTCATCAGTAAGGCACTATCACCTTCAAGGCTGATCTCCTGCCGTTTACTTTCTATTTTGCTGTAGAGGTCGGCAATTACATTTTGTGCCACCACAAAGGCATCCACCTGACTGAGCTGGGTATGAAACATTTCCGGGCTGGTACGACTCAGCAGTAAAATCTGATTTACCACGTGGATCATTCGGTCTGTATCCTGCTGGATGGCCTGCAGTTTACCCGCCTCATCCTGACGCTCTTTAGCCAGGTTATGCAGGTTAATTTTCATCACACTCAGCGGCGTGCGCAGTTCGTGGGCGGCATTGGAGGCAAACTGCTGTTCGCGTTCAAAGGCTTCATTAAGGCGCAGGAACATGGTGTTAAGGGTGTCCATCACCGGCTGCATTTCAGTTGGTACCTGGGGCAAAGACACCGGCGACAAATCCTTGCCCTGGCGGTGAGACAGTTTTGATGACAGTAACTTAAGGGGTTTTAAGCCCAGACTCACCGACACAAAGACGATCAGCGCCAGAATCGGCACGGCGTAAATAAACGGCATTATCACCGATACTGTTAACGCATCGGTGAGTCCGACCCGGCTTTGTAGCGGCTGGCCGACTATCACTGTGGTACCGTCAGTCAGGGTTTGTTTATACACTCGCCAGCGCCGGCCATCAAAGTTTTGCTCAGAGAAGCCATCGGCACCGAGAGTGAGGGGTTTATCCGGTTGATTGGGCGAGTCAGTGATCAATTTGTCGTCGCGCCATATCTGGTAAACCAACTCACTGCTGCCCAAATCCTCAACCTGCTGACCATTGCTCAGGGCTACAGAGTAAAGCAGGGTGGTTAACTCCTGATCCATAAACCGTGACGACATCGACAGCGCTGCGCGATAACCGTGGATCGCAGCACTGAAAATCACCAGGATCAGAGAGCTGATAAGCACCAGCGTGATAGTGCGCCGAATTGAATGCAATCGTCAGGCTCCGCTTACCGGAATACTGTAGCCAACACCACGGATAGTTTTAATAAAGTTCTCCGGCAGCTTTTTGCGCAAATGATGGATGTGCACTTCAATAGTATTACTCGACACCTCATCGCCCCATTCGTATAGCCTTGATTCCAGCTTTTGTTTGGGCTGAATACGGCCGCCGTTTTCCATCAGCACCTTTAATAACATCAGCTCCCGGCGCGGCAGTGAAACCGCTTCACCGGCTACCGTGAGCTCCAGCGTTTGCGTATTTAAGGCCACCTCGCCAATTTTTACCATGGCCGTGCTGGCCGTTCCCAGGCGGCGTTCGAGCACTCGTAGCCGGGCAAACAATTCGTCCATATCAAATGGCTTGGGCAGGTAATCATCGGCACCGGCGTCGAGGCCAAGGATTTTATCGGTCACCTTATCCCGGGCAGTCAGGATGATCACCGGCATGTCTTTTACCTTTTGGCGGATTTGGCGTAGCACCTCAAGACCGTCCATGTCCGGTAGGCCGAGGTCGAGGATCACTATATCGGTCTGATCAGCCGCCAGCATGGCCAGCGCTTCCTTACCACGGTAAACACAGTCCACAACATAGTTTGCCCCCCGCAACGAACTGCTCAGGGCTGTCGACAACGGCTCATCGTCCTCAACTAAAAGAATACGCATGTGATTGATAACGGGATAATTAACGTACTGGCAGTATAGCAGCTAAAGCTTAAGCAAACCTTAAGCGAAGTTGAAGCAGATCACGATTTCTGCCGATTCCACAGCCAGCTGTTAAAGCGGATAAGAAAGAATAAAACAGGCCCCGCCCAGCGAACGGCTAGACGTTACCGAGGCCGAGCCTTCGTGCCAGAGCTGAATACGTTGTACAATTGCCAACCCTAAACCAGCGCCACCAGCGTAGCGCACCCGGCTGTTATCAGGCCGGAAAAAGGGGTCGAATATACGTGATGCCAGCGCGGGTTCAACGCCACTACCGTCATCGTTAACCGCAATATTCACCGCGGAGCCGGTTTGATAAACCTCAATAAACACCTGCGACTTAGCATGCCGGATGGCATTGTTAAGCAGGTTAATCACGGCCCGTTCGATAAAATGACCATCGCCCCGGACGGTCAGTTCGTCACCGCGGACCTGCAGGGTTTTGTTGGTGGTAAGCGCTAATCTGGTCACCACTTCACTGCATAACGTTTTTAGCGGAATGTCGGCTATGTTGAGCTCCGGCGTCATGGCATCGTACTGGGTATAATCGAGCATTTCCTGCACCAGCCCCTCGAGTTCATCCAAATCGGCCTGAATACCCCGCCAGGCCTGACTGTCTGGCTCGGGTTTCATTTCCAGGGCAAATTTTAATCTGGCAATGGGCGTTCTGAATTCATGGGCCACAGCGCCGGTCAGTTCGCGTTGGTCACGCAGTAAACCGTGAACCCGCTCGCTGAGCATATTGAGCTTGTTAGCGATAGGCTGGATAACAGAGCGCTTTTTAAGCGCGATGGCGACATTTTCACTTTCCTGACCAAGATGATTGACCTTGCGGGTAAGATATGCCAGGTCCCGCCATAAGGGCCATAACCAGATTGCCAGCATCACGCCCAATAGCAGCAGGAATGCCGAAAGGTAGATCAGTAAGTAGGGCCTGGACACTTCGGTAAACGGCAGCGTAAGCACAATCAGGCGATTTTTACTGGCGGGCATATAAACGAATCTTGCGGTGTCGGTGTACAGAGTTACCGGCTGTCCGGCAGCAAGCTCGGCTTTCTCGGCGGCAGACCAGTTAATCGCCGCACTGTCTTTCAGTTCGTAATCGATACCCGCCTGGCGGAGTTTTACCAGCAGTTGGCTTTGATCCTCCAGCGCCAGCGGCAATAAGGCTTTTGCCAGCATCATATCGGCTGACTCGCGGTAATCCTCACCCGGCCAAATCAGCTCCAGCGTGCTGCTGATCAGTACCAGAGATACCGCCATAAACAGGTAAAAGCTCACGAACAGGCGGGTCATTCATCACTCCACGCATCCGCTACAAAAAAGAAGCCCTTACCCCAAATAGTTTTGATGCGGTAAGGATTTTGCGGATTGTCTTTAAGCTTTTTACGCAAGCGGGACACCCTGACGTCGGCCGAACGGTCAAGACCGTCATACTCACGGCCAATCAGCTCTTTGTACAGGGTAGTGCGCTCAACCAGCTGTGAGGCATTATCGGCCAGTAAACATAGCAGATCGAACTCGTGGCTGGTTAAAGTAATGTCCTCGCCGCCCAGGTTCACCCGGCGCGACAGTTTATCGATACTCAACTTGCCAAAGGTCACCACAGAGCCGCTGTGAACCGGCATTTCAACCGAGCTGGCACGACGCATCAGGGCATTCACCCTGGCCAGCAGGACCCGCGGCTCAACCGGCTTAACCACATAGTCATCCGCGCCTATCTCCAGCCCCAGCACCTGATCAAAGCTCTCACTTTTTGCCGTCATAAACAGTAAGGGCCCGCTATAAAACTGGCGTAAACGATTACACAGCGTAAAGCCATCATCGCCGGGCAGCATGACGTCCAGAATAATCGCATCCGGTGGTGTGACTTTCACCCGCTCTATAAGCCCTTCGCCGTCGGCAAACCGGATCACACTAAAACCGTTAGCCGTCAGGTACTGACTTACCAGTTCAGCCAGTCTTTCATCATCTTCAACCAGGATAAGCGACTTCATCAGAATAAACTCCAGGGATTCCTAACGCGGCGCCTGAGCTTAGCAGCACTGCGATAACGAAGTGTCAGCATCACCGAACCATGATGCGTATTCTGTTTTCTTATCAGGCTAAGTTCTGACTCTTCTTTCAAAGTGACCTTCATAGCACCAGGCATAGCGGTATGCGGCCAGCATCCCAGCGGCTCGCCGTTTAGCGTAAGGCAATATTTATCGTTGAGAAGTGGTGGGTAATTGAGGGAGACTGACATCACACACTCGTCGCCTTGTTCTGCAGCGATACACTCACTGGGCGTGGCTGAAAAGGCTTCGTCCTCAGCATCTGCTGGCATTATCAATGCACCTGAGAGCAGCAGAAGTAAGCAGAATAAACGCACCAAAGCCCCTTAAAACCGATAGCCGAAGCCAATGAAACCACTGGCAACGTAATCTTTTGATACCAGCGGGCTGTCAGTCATACCACTGCCCAGGGTCGAAAGCTGTACCCGCCCCACCCATCGCCAGTGCTTGTTTAACGGCTTATTGAGTAGCAGCCCGACGCTGGTTTGCAGGGCATGATCGGCGGTATACCACAGATTGCTATTGGCCGTATCTGCACTATCGATACCGTAATAATAATCTATCAGCTTCTCGCTTTTGTAGGTTACTGAAACATTGGCGGCAAAACGCCAGTCGTCCCACTGCCAGCGATACTGGTACTTTAACTGTGCATAAAAACCCTGATGCACGCTAAGCAGATCGCCTGCGACCGCAGCAGAAACAAGACTGTCTGAGCCGTTCCAGTTAACTCTTAAACCGGCATCAGCCGTCCACTTTCGGTTGCTGATATCATCGACAGAAATGGAATCCCTGAACGCTGGTGATTCACTGTCGCTGTCGCCGGGTTGCAACGGGCCCCCGATCACATCTGCCGAACTGCTGTTAACAGACAAAACGATATTGGCCGGGTGCCAGAAGGTAAAATAGGAACGTTCACGGTTTGCCACAACGAACAGTTCCGTGCTGATATCGTTGCGCAACTGCCACTGATAACCGGCTTCACCGTTGTCGAAATAAGCGTTTTCGCCATACCAGGCCACATCGGGTAAGACCACCAGTGGGATCGGGTCGCCATCTACCAACGGGTTGGTGCGGGCGCCAATGCCCACTGCGATGCCTAATTTCCAGGTGTTGGGCGCAATGCAGGCATCGTCATTCTCGCACCCCCACGCGGTGCCAGGGCCAGACAGCCACAGCAATAAACAGCACAGCAAAGGGATCCGCACACACAGCTCCGGCAAGTTATTCAGATTTTTTAAGATTATCAAACCCTGAGAGCCGGCACAGCACCCGATTACAAATTGTCACATTTCTAAATAGTTTGGATCGGATTATTGCTTAAACAAGCACTAAGGTAATACTCAACCTCACTGCTTAAAAGGACATGGATATGAACCTGAAGCAACAAACCGACCTGATGTGGAAGTGCCTGGCCGTGGCGATATTTTCAACCTGTACAATCACCGCCTGCAGCAACGATGGGAGCGAGAGTCCGCCCACGCTAAGCTTTATATCGGCGACAGATTCAGCGTTATCCACGGCACAACAGGTCAGCGCCGAACGCTATGTTAAAAACGGCATCTATCTGATGAAGAAAGCGCAGGCAACTGCCGTGGAAGATGCCGCTGACGGAGGTGCTGAGCCAGCCAGCTTTTCAACCACCAACACCCAGATTGCCGGTGTCGATGAGGCGGACCGCATCGAATACAATGGTGACTACCTGTTTGTAGCCGATTTACCGGTATGGACCGCCAGCCAGGGAGAGGTCAAAAAAGTGCGTATTCTGGCGCGCCAGCACGATTATTCTTTAACCGAAGCCGCGACTATTTCACTGCAGGACAATCTTAACGTAGCCGGCATGTACCTGTATGAAAATACCCTTGGTGTGGTCAGTCACTCTTTCCAGTATTACGCCATGGCCGATATTCTGCTCGACTCAAGCCCCTGGCAGCAACCAGAAAACGATACTTATATTGATATTTACGGGGTCGCTAATCCGGCCAGCCCCAGTACCGTAAGTAACATCCGCATTGATGGTGGCCTGATTAACTCACGACGCATCGACAACCATTTGTTTATTGCCACACAGTTTGTGCCCAACCTGAATGACTTGCCAGATGCCGGCACCAGTAATCGCAGCCTGGTTGATTTGTACAATGCAATACTGGCAAAAGACAGTAGTGAACTGGTCCCTAAAATCACCATTAATGGCCAAACTAGTGATCTTTACCAGTTAACTGATTGCCTGTTGCCCCAGCGTGCTACCGAGCAGAATGGTCATACACAAATGGTCAGCGTGGTTAAAATTGATTTGGATAACCCCATGGATTTTTCCTCGCTGTGCATGCTCACCGAAGCCCATGGCCTGTTCGCTTCGGCCGATCACCTGTACTTACATGCCAGCAGCGAAGAAAAAACCGTTGTTCATAAAGTCTCTCTGGGTAATGAAATCCGCTATCAGGCAACCGCCAGTGTGGTAGGGACTCTGGGCTGGCAAAGTTCAGCGCAATTCAGACTGGCTGAGCGCGACGGTAAATTACTGGCTGTCACCACAGTAGGCGCCTGGTCACAGGATCCCGAACATATGCTGCACATCCTCGAGCAACAAGGCAGTGAACTGATAGAAATTGCCACCTTACCCAACGAAGCCCAACCCGCTCCTATTGGCAAGCCAGGTGAAGCCATTTACGCGGTACGCTTTTTTGAGGACAGAGCTTTTATCGTGACCTTCGAGCAGATTGATCCCTTGTACGTGATTGACTTAACAGATCTGTACGCGCCAATGGTTGCCGGCGAACTGGAGATACCCGGTTTTTCCAGCTACCTGCATCCCATGGAAAACGGGCTATTACTGGGCGTTGGTCAACAGGTTAGGAACGATGCCATCCCGGCCAGCGGCAGTACGCCGCTGGAAACCCCTATTGAAGACGGCATGAAGGTCAGTTTGTTTGATGTACTCGACCCTTCCAACCCGGTGGTACTGGGTGAGTTTGTATGGCCGCAAGCCTATACCCCGGTGGAATATGACCACCGTTCGCTGTCAGTGCTGAAAACAGAGACCGGCTATCAGTTTGCGTTGCCCTCACAAACCTGGGGAATCGACGCAACCGGTTACTGGTATACCCGCAACGCCCTGCAGACGCTGGAGGTCAGTGAAGCAGACCGAACGCTGAGTCTTATTGATTCGATATCACCGTCATCAGAGGACGATTATTACATTGGCAGCTATGAGGATCGCAGCGTGTTGCACAATGGTCATATCTATTACCTGCGCGGTAATCAGGTTTATCACGCGCTATGGCAACCAGACGCCGCTGTTAACGGCCCTTACTGATTGCTATCAAAGTTCACTGTTGCAAGGTCGGTAAGGTGCAAAATAGTAGCACTTTGCCGACCCTTTTAACGGTAACCGGTTAGCCCTTACCAGTAAGGGACCACAGGTTTTCAACGGCGGGAACCTTCCCTTTTAAGCCGCCTGCCAGCACTTCACTGTGCAGCAGCGTTATTGTGCAGTACTTATTATAGTTTTGCTGGATTTCTTCACTGGAAATAGCAAAAGGCGGGCCGTCCATTAATGCCTGATCGTACTCAAACGTCACCAACAGCTGTTTTGCGCCGGGAGTGAGTGAACACAAGCGCTGACTGTATTGCTTACGCATATCCTGAGGCAGTGCCACCAGCGCGGCGCGGTCGTAAACCACATCGATGGTACCCAGTTGTTCGCCAGTGAGCGCAAAAAAGTCGCCACAGTACAGCGTGATATCCGGCGCCGAATAACGTATTAATTTGCCGCATTCTTCAATCACTGGCGTAACGCCAAGGCTTTCGAAATACTGGCTGACAGCCAGCTGGCTTAGCTCAACACCCACCACTTCGCAACCACGCTCAAGCATGAACGTCATATCGTTGGATTTACCACAAAGCGGCACAAACACCCGGCACCCATCGCCTATACCAAATTGATCGGCGAATCCTGCCAGCATCGGATGGATATCGCTCTGATGAAAGCCTATCTCGCCTTTTTCCCACTTGTCATGCCAGAACGTATGTTCCATGACCACTCCTTGTTAACCACAACCAAACGGCTTACTGCACCAGACGCTAACTGCTGTTAGCTATCCACCGCAAAAGGACGACGTTGCAAATAATCGCAGGCAACGTCCATTTTATACAGAATTCGAGTGGTCTCAAGATTTAGGGCATCATGCATGTGCATGCGTTGCTGTTCGTAGTCTTCACTCATGCTGTTAGCTGCGGCCTGTTCCCAGGTTGCCCGGTCGGGCCACTGCGCATAAGCAATCCAGCGCCCTTCTTCATCTTTATGCAAGCGTGAGCCAAGGCTGCCATGAAACAAATAAATGCCCTGAGTGACTTTTGGCCAGGCGCGCAAAAAGTCGGCTTCTTTACCTGTTTTGGGAACAAACTCAAACATAACGATAAACATGGCTTCTCCTGTTTAGCTGGCGCTTGGTGCTGCCACCTGCATCACTTTTCGCTTATTGCGGCGTTCCGACCACATAGCCCACACAGCAACTGCCAGCAACGGCACATTAATTTGTAATGCTGCCACAGAAAATGCGGCAGTGCCAAAGCGCACCAAATATACCAGCCAGAATAAGGCAATCACTGCCGCCAGTAGCCGTTTATATACTGGCAGGATACGCGCTTCGCTGTTGAGGCGTAACGCCAGACCCGCCAGCAATACCAGCACCACCCAGAATAAAAGCGTAGGTGAGAGAGCGACCGCAAAATAGCCCAGCGCGCTAGCCACCAGTGCCACGGGCGTCCCCCAAACAAAGGCTGGCCAGAGCAAATTAAGCGCGTCACGGGTCTGGCGCTTTTTCAGCCAGATATTCATGCCAGTGGCAGACACCACAGTCAGCATCATGCCCAGCACAATGTAGAGAATTTTTACCGGCATGCCGATAAAGTCACCAAAATGGATGCGGAACACGGAATACAGGGTTTGCATGCCACCGTCACCATCAGAATACCCGGCTTTACCCAGATAATTGCCCGCCGAATCATAGCGGTAGTTTTCTGAGTAAATCAGGCGTTCAGGGGTTTTTACAAAAAACTCCAGAAACTGCTGCGGTGTATGCGGTTCATGTACCGTAAAGAACAGCAAATTGCTTTCGGTATTTACCCGGTCCTTAAGATCGCGCATAGCGGCGCCGATGTCGGGCGGCGCAATCTCCTGCACCAGTTCAGGTTCGGGCGTAAAAGCGCGATCGTATACGGCCTGGGTATCGCCATCGTAGAACGCCTGCGCAATGATGGTCACAAACACCCCGGCCAGGCCAAAATAGGCGCCGGTGATAGCTATCATCAGATGAAAAGGCGTGCCCCACACACTCAGGCGATTATGCAGATCGATATTTTCCTTGAGTCCATCGCCCCCGTAGCGAAACTTAAAGGCGTCTTTGATAATTCTGGGATGCGCCATTAGGCCCGAGACAATTAGCGCACACAATAAGGCGCCGCAGGCACTCACCAGAATCATGCCAAACGAGTGGGGCAGGTGCAGGTACAAATGCAAATCCACCAGCATCCGCGCCCAGGTGACATTTTCCTGTTCAATAAGCCTACCCTGGTCATCCACAAAGTGGGCCCGGTGATCATCTTCCATCACCAGCCGCGGAATACCGGTACCAGGGAACACAAAATAGTAATGATGGGTGTCATCACTGTATTGCTCAGTAAAGCTGGTATAGGCACGCTCCACCTGTTCGATAGTGTATTCGGTTGTCTCCGGGATATTGGGTTGCTCCCAGCGCTCAAACTCTTTATGCAATACGGCAATGGTGCCGGATAAACAAATCAGAAACATCACCGCGCTAACAACCAGGCCCAGCCAGGTGTGAGACTGCAGCGAACGTTTCGCCAGACTGCCTGCAGAAACCGATTTAGCCATGCGCCCCTCCAAATAACCATAAGCCCGCCACAGCAGCCGCGCCTGAAGATAAAACAATGTGCAGCCATTTACGCGATGACAGCACGTACCAGTAGGCCAGCAGGCCCCACAACACTGGCATCACCAGCACGCCGATGGCCATTTGCTTGGGCTCTGAAACCGGCAACTGATACACCAGGGCGATCATAATGAGTGCACAGATAAACATCTGCCCGGGTAAGACATACAAAATATGCCCGGTTTGACGGGCAATCTGGTACGGGGCAAATCGCCATTGATGTGCCGGTTTTACGCGCTCAGGTGTTTGCCGTTGCGGGTTGGCCTCAATCGCAATAGCCGCCCACACCGTCAGCGCAGGCAAACAAAGACCAATAGTCAGGCCATATTCCACGCCCAGGGTTAAAGACCAACAATAAACACTGCCGGCCGCGGCTAACCAGCCCAACCAGGCATACACTGCTGAACTGTTGCGCCAGCCCATGTACACACCACCGGCCGCCACGGCTGACCCAATCAACGCCAGAATACTTCCTAAAATCATAAACTTTACTTATTATTTTGAAATGGTGCAGCGGGCAGCACTTTAATGCTCCTAACTGCTAGTACGCGGTTTGATTTTGTCAGGCAAGGGCCTGAACCAAAAACGCAAATAAGAATAATTTACATTAACAAAAATATCAATCAGCGCAAAGCGATCTGTTTCGGGCTGATTAGCCTATTAATCAGTAACAAAATGCCGCCCCACAAGGACCAACATGACATCCCCTTCTACTTCTAAAATCACTGTTACCCGGCTGTTACTGGCGTATGTCACTATGCTGCTGGTGTTTGGCGTGCTTGATGGTATTTGGCTTGGAATGGTAGCTAATCAATGGTACTTCGGCAGTCTCTCCGGCTTGCTTCGCGACCCGTTTATCACCTGGCCATGGCTGGTGTTTTACATTGGCTATTGCGCGGCGGGTTTATATCTGGCGGTGCTACCGGCCAGGCAAAGCCTGGCCAAAGCGTTTCTGAACGGCGCGGTAGTGGGGGCAACGGCCTATGGTGCCTACAACCTGACCAATTATTCCATTGTTGCCGACTGGCCGTTACCCATTACCCTGATAGACTGGACCTGGGGCACTGTCGCTACCGCCTTAGTCAGCACCAGTGGTGCACTGGCTATAAAATTCAAGGATTAGCTGCAAGCATGGCCAGCCAGGCTATAACTGCCTGAAATCGTGGTACACTATGCAGGTATTTCATTAAACAGGACACCCAATTCATGACTTGGATGCGTCAGGCTTTGCTTAACGTGTTTCGTCTACCGGTTAAGTGGCTGGTGAAAACCAACAGTATTCCTTCTGATGTGGAGAGTGAACTCGGCATCGATAAATCGCGCCCCATTATTTATTTACTGCCATCCGACTCGGTGACCGATCAGCTGGCATTGCAAATGTCCGCGCAGAAAATGGGTCTACCTGACCCCATTGAGCCGGTTACGCTGGCGAAGAAAACCTATCCGGGCAGTCTGTTTCTGCGTCGCACTGAGGCACTGTTACGCAAACGAAACCAGGATACCGATATCGAGCCGGTATTTACTGATCTGTTCCAATTGCATCGCGATCACAGCGACTTCGATGTTCAGGTGGTACCGGTATTTATTACCTGGGGCAGGGCACCAGGCAAAGGCAAGCCGGGGCTGGCGGATCTACTCACTCTGTCCGCCGCGCCCAGTTGGTTACGCAAGTTTTTTATCGTGTTATTCCTCGGCCGGGATACATTTATTAGTTACAGCCAGGCAGTGTCGTCCCGCGCTATGGTCGATCAGCGCAGTTCCGACGAAAAGCTGGCCCACAAGCTTTCTCGCGTAGCAAGTACTCACTTTCATCGTAAACGCCAGGCTATGACCGGCCCCACTCTGCTGGAACGGCAGGAACTGAATAATGCGGTACTCGGCTCAGAAATGGTTCGCAATGCCATTGGTGAAGAGATGCGAGCCAAAAAACTCAGCGCCGAAGAAGCACGCCAGGTTGCGGCAGGCTACTTAACAGAGATTGCCGCCGATTATCGGGAAGGGCTGATCCGCTTTGGTGATCGCCTGTTAACCCGTATCTGGAACAAAATTTATAACGGTATCAGCGTTGGTCACGCCAACCGTATTCGTGAACTGGCCAATAATGGTCACGAAATTATCTATGTGCCCTGCCATCGCAGTCATATGGATTATCTGTTGCTTACTTATGTGATTTACCATGAAGGCCTGGTTACACCGCATATCGCTGCCGGTATCAATCTTAACTTCTGGCCGGTAGGCGGTATTTTTCGGCGCGGCGGGGCATTTTTCCTGCGCCGCAGCTTTGCCGGTAACAAGCTCTACACCGCCGTATTCCGCGAGTATCTGGAATTACTGTTTAAAAAAGGCTACGCGGTGAAGTATTACCCGGAAGGCGGCCGCAGCCGCACCGGACGCCTGATCCCGCCGAAAACCGGCATGCTGGCCATGACTATTCAGGCCGCAGTCAAAGGGGTAAACCGGCCAATCAGTTTGGTGCCGGTGTACATTGGCTACGAAAACGTCATGGAAGTGAAGAGCTATCTTAGCGAGCTGAAGGGCGGCGCGAAAAAGAAAGAGTCCAACTGGCAGGTGTTTTCAGCCATTAAAAAACTCAAAAATTATGGTCATGGCTTTGTGAATTTTGGCGAGCCACTGCCGCTCAATCAATTTCTCGACAATAAAGCCCCTAACTGGCGTGAGAGTCAGACCTTAAACCCCGAGAAAAAACCAGCCTGGTTAACACCTACGGTTAACGGCCTGGCCAACGAGTTAATGACCCGGGTTAACAGTGCGGCTGCGATTAACGGCATGGCCCTCACCGCGCTGTGTCTGCTGGCGTCGAAAACCCAAACCATGAGTAAAACGGAACTGGCCCAGGCGATGCGCGACTACCTTGCCCTGTTTGAGCTGGCTCCGTACAGTGCTAATGCCACCCTGCCTAAAGAAGATGCCAACGCGCTACTCGATCACACCTTATCGTTAAAACGATTACAGGTAACCGAAGACAACTACGGCACGCTGATCAGTCCGATGGCGGATAACGCGGTGTTTTTAACCTACTATCGCAATAATATTATTCACCTGTTCGCGCTGCCAGGCATTGTCATGACGGCCATTTTTGCCCATGGCAAGCTGGAGAAAACCAACATTCTGCAGCTAATTGCAGCGCTTTACCCACTGCTGCAGCGCGAGCTCTTCCTGCACTTGTCGCAGGATGAAGCGCTGGCCTACACCGCGCAACTGATAGATGCTTTCAAACAAACCGGCATGTTGCAGCAAAAAGGGCGTTATCTGGCGTTGCCGGAAGCCGACAGCGAACAGTTCCATTCAAGCTGGCTGCTGAGTCGCTGTATGCAGGAAACCCTGCAGCGTTACGCGGTAGTGCTGACCATTCTTAAACGCGACAAATCGATTAGCCGCAATGCCCTGGAGCGGGAAAGTAAAACCGTGGCCGAGCGTTTATCCAAACTGTATGGCATGCACTCGCCGGAGTTTTACGATAAAAATGTGCTGTCGAGTTTTATCAGCGCGCTGCGCGACAACCACTGGCTGGACGCCGACGAAGACGGCAGCCTGAAGTATTCCGAGGAAGCCTCGGCCCTGCGTAAAGACATTATGGCGTTAGTCTGGCCGGAGATTGTGCAGCATTTACAGCAGGATATTCTTCAGGCCGACAGGGAAGCAGGCGCCGATGAAAAAGTTTGATGTTGAGTTACTCAGTGAACTAAGAGCCCAGGCGGAAGCCAGCCCACGTCGCCGCGCACACCACAATGTGCATGATGACTACCGGCAGCCGGTACAGCGCCTGTTTGTCTGCATGCTGCCCGACTCTTATGTCAGGCCTCATCGCCATAGCCAACCGCATAAATGGGAATTCTTTATGGTGGTGGATGGCTGCCTTGAGCTGCTGTTTTTTGATGATTACGGCGTGCTCACAGAGCGCCTTGCTTTGGGCCCGGGCAGTGACTGCCTGGGGGTGGAAATCCCTCCCAACACCTGGCACGCCACCGTATGCAATCAGCCGGTAACTTTTGTTGAGGTAAAACAAGGCCCCTACGAAGTGACCGACGATAAAGACTTTGCCGACTGGGCGCCGGCTGAGGGCGACGATAACGTTGCGGCTTTTCTGACCGGTATGAAAACACTGCGGCCGGGGAACGCCTTAAACTGAATAACATCAGCAATCACACTTTGTATCCGTGTAATGCGACTGATGCTGACGATGGCGATAGCCCCCTTTAGCCGGTTACTCTTCGCCAGGGGAAATTCCACGGCCCGAAGCAATCCGTGCTTCTTTAAAGGACGATTCAGCTTTCCAGCCCGGCCAGTCGCCATTGTTGGCAAGCTCAGCCATAATCTGCCCAATCAGGTCCAGATCCTGAACCACCCCGCCTAATGACCAGCTATCAAAGTAATCATCACCAGATTTATGATAACGACTGGCGATAAATTGCGGATCGGTATCCCCCAGACTCATAAATAAATACGACGGGATCCCCTGGCGGGCTGCGGCAAAATGATCGGAGCGAAAAAACAGGCCGTTCTGAGGCCGCGGATCTGGTTTAACAAAGCGCCCCTGACGTTTAGCCACGCGGGCAACATAGTCTTCCAGATCAGATACATTCTCTCCGTATTGCAGCGTATAAGGGGTGGCATCATTTACGTTCATGCCGTCTATATTTAAAAATGCGACGATATCCTTAGCCGGCACCGGCGGATGCTTAGCAAAATGCTCCGCACCAATTATGCCGGTTTCCTCGGCAGTAAAGGCAGCAAACATCAGCGTACGTTTAAGGGGCATTGCTTTGGCCTTTTGCTTGAATACCCTGGCGAGCTCCAACACTCCGGCCACACCAGAGGCATTATCCACCGCACCGTTCAGGATCACTTCCTGACCATTCTCTGTGCCTTTACCCAGACCATCCCAATGGGCATGCAAGGCTACCCATTCATCCTGCGCCTCGCTACCGGGCAGCATCGCGGCAACGTTTTGTGAAGCCTTGTGTTCAATGGTGTTGCGCAGCTTCAGCTTGGCGTGCTGCTGCAGCTCAATGGCTGTGAAGCCTGGCTTACCCGCCTGCGTTTTTAACTGCCGGTAATCCAAACCCGATGCGGCAAACATTTTTTCGGCCGCGCGCAGT
This sequence comes from uncultured Alteromonadaceae bacterium, assembly GCA_950073835.1. Lineage (GTDB taxonomy): Bacteria > Pseudomonadota > Gammaproteobacteria > Enterobacterales > Alteromonadaceae > Alteromonas. The sequence continues at coordinate 65,196 of CATMRP010000001.1, read as the reverse complement.
GTCATCCAGCCCATCACACCGATTTTCGACAGGTTATTGTTGTTGTCGACCAGGGTGTATTTTGCCGTGGTGCCACCGGCTTTTACCACGCCCCAACCATAACCGGCCGCCATGGTTTCGTGAACAATAAACACCGCTTTTGCACCCTGACGGGCGGCCTCCTCATATTTGTAAGTCCAGCGACCGTAATAGGTCATGGCCTGGCCGTTGAAAAACGCCTTGTCGCCAGAGGTAAAGCCCGGATCGTTAACCAGTACGATCACGGTTTTTCCCTTAACATCAACCCCGGCATAATCATTCCAGTGATACTCCGGCGCATTGATACCATAGCCGACAAACACCACTTCGTTATCCAGCGTAAGTTGCTCTGTGATGCGCTCAGTACGAGCCACGAAGTCGTCGCCATTGGTAAAAGTGGCGCCTCCAACAGATAGCGACATGTCCTGACTGGCGGTAATTTTGGCCAGCGGCACTGGCTGGATATAGCTATCACCAAATGCCGGCCGCAGGCCCATCTCACGAAACTGTTTTACCAGATACGCCACGGTTTTTGTTTCACCGTCGGAAAGCGGCGCACGCCCCTCGAATTCATCACTGGCAAGGGTTTTCACATCCTGCCGGTAATTATCCAGATTGATGCTGTTACAGATATCCGCTGAGATAGCCGCGAGGCTGGCAAACGTACAAAGCAGTGCGCTGCTCAAAATGAGAGTTTTTATCATGCTGTTCATAAGTAAAATTGAATTAACCAGAGACTACCCAATAACGCCGGGTCGCTCAAACCATTAAACTTGCCGTAGCTGTTGTCGCCTGCATAAAAAGCGTATTTTTTGCGCTCGGAATACTGGCGAAATGATCGGGTTTTAGACTATATTTAATCAGCGGCGTGGTTGGCCGCTTTCGGCTCAGGAACGGAGCAACAAGCCTATTAAGCAGTGCAAGGAGGCACTATGATGAACCTGACTATCAGCACCAAAGGGATCAGTACTTTCTTTTTCGCCGCCGGTTTTTTACTTTTCGTGCAGGCGTTTTATGTTTCTTCCATGACCACAGGTACGTCTGATTACCTGTTTAATCTGCACGATATTCAAAACGAGCAATATACCCGCCTCGGCTTAAAGCAAAGTAAAGTAGTGCTGCGCAGTGAAGTGATAAGAGAAGTTACCGAGCGCTTCACCAGCCATAATTTTCATGCGGTAGTCGCCATGAGTATCGCAGGCGTTATCTTCCTGCTACTGGGTGTGTTACTCAGTCGCTACCACGTGAATATCAGCGAGCTGCCCGCCGAAAAAAGGGACTGATGCTCAGCCCAGGCAGCGTTATTCTTTAGTTTACTTCTGCTACCAGGCGCAAGCGATACTCGCAATCAGCTACTACCTTAAACGAATCATGTCGTTCTTTTTATTAAGAGGTAGTAGCGATGCATAAACAACTCACAGCAATCGCTTTACTGTTGCTGCTTTTTGGGTGCGGCGGCGGTTCAGAGAGTAACAGCAGTCCACCGCCCCCACCGGCCAGCCCGCCACCAGCAGAGGTCGGCGGCGGCGCCATCGCTGATGTGCCCAACCAGTTTGATTTCAGTAATTTTGTGCAACACACCGTAACGTTCAGCGTACCTGATGATTTATTCGGGCAGGTTAACTTTAAGCTCACCGCCACATGGGATAACAAAATACAGGACTTGTACCTTGGCAGATCCCAGGCCGGTAACACGGAGTCGGTTAACGTGAATATTCCCACAATCATAGAAACTATCACTGTGGAATATCTGGCCTACGACATTGCCACCGACACCGCTCAGGTGAAAATTGTGGAGGTGGCATTATGAGCTTTATCATCTGTAAATTCTTAAAACACGCCGCCCTGACTCTGGCTGGCACGTTACTAACATTTGCCTGTTTTGCTCAGTCTCACCTGATAAGCGATGTCATTCGGTCTAATGGCACTGGCGATATTACCCTGGCCGACGAAACGGCATTGGGAGACACGGTTGCAGAACGCATGCAACGACTGGAAGCCCTGCGTCAGGAGCATGATAGTAAACTGGTGTTTGCGGTAGATATAAATGAAGCAGCCAGTGGCACCGAAAAAGCAGAAAGTCAGGGCGTTGCCATTAAATCGGCGGAATTAACCGTAACACTTAATGGTGAAACACAGACATTCAGCCAGTACAGCACGCGTACCCGGTATTTGCTGGCAGAGGGTAATCAGAGTGCGGCTGAGCGCAGCCTTTACTACACATTACTTGGCCGTAGCGGCTCCAGTACCTTAACGGGTGGAACCTCAACCATTGCTGCTGATTTTGACGCCACTCTGACCTTTCCCGTTAGCATAGACCTTAGCTCCGCCAGTGAGGTCACCCTGACCATAGAATTATTAAATACAAACGGCAGATTAGGCGACCCGGAACTGTTTTACGACTATTCCAATGGTTTTGAAGACATTGCCGTTGTTGATGCTGTCGATGCTCGGTTTCTTGACCTTGAGGCAGCCGGTGTTGCCGAAGCACCAGGCGTGTTTGATTTACGTGAAGAAGATCCCAGTTTCACCCAGGATGGCTACACCAACGAATGGTATGCCTGGACAGCGTACCCGTCGGCCGATACCTATTATCTGGTGGGTTATGAAGATCTGTTTCCCAATCTGGGAGACTATGACTTCAATGATTTAATTGTGGCTTACCGGGTTGAATATGGCATCGATAAATACTCAGAGGTCAGCAAACTGCGCGGCGAGGCGGTGCTGATAACGCGTGGCGCGACGTTCAACCACGACTGGCATTTACGGATTAATACGCCGGGATTATCGGGGGTTATCAGCGAGTCGATGTTTGCTACCACCGCAGACGGACTGCCACCCGCTTCAGCGAGCGCACCCTATTTTGTTAACCGTGAGCGTACCTTCTCCGGCCCGCTCGATTTACAGGCATTTAAAGATACCAAAATCATCTTTGCGCCTGCCGCAGGCTGCGAATTTACCAACACGGAAAAAGACTGCGAAACAGAAGACAAATTTGTCCAGGGTCCTAAATATACCTTTAATGTGGCGCTCGACCAGGGGGTAAGTTTCACTGCTGCGGAGCAGCCACCCTTCGATCCGTATTTGTTCGTGCACCGCGAGGGCGACAATAACAATACTTTTGCCTATGAGGTCCACCTGCCAGGTAAGGCCTTAGCTACAGACAGAACTGCCAACGGGTATCAGGCCAGTGATAACGCCAACGCTCAGTTTACCGACGAAAATGGCTATCCTTTTGCGATGATATTCTCAACCGACTGGTTGCCACTTATTGAGGGGCACAATATCAGTCGTGGTTACAGTGAATTTATTCCGTTTGTTGAGTCGTCGGGCTCTGCAAACCAGAACTGGTATCTGAACCAGAACGCACAGAGTATTTACAACACCAAACGGGAAGACAACAGCAACAAATGGCATTGGTAATTAACCAATGCCAGTTTATGCACCCAGGCGTTTTTCCGATAACTGATAAGTATCGCGATAAATGCCCCGGGCTGCTTCCTTAGCAAATTCAGCCACTGCCGGAATTTGTGATTTGGGGAAGGTCACCGCAGGTGCGGTAACGCCGACAGAAGCCACCACTACGCCGCGGTTGTCTCTTACCGGTACTGCCAGACAACGTACGTCTTTATTGTATTCACGCTCGTCTACCGCATAACCTAAGGCTTCTACCCGTTTGAGTTCTTCACGAAGTTTATCAATGTCGGTAATGGTGTATTCGGTGTGTTTCTCCATGGGGTGTTCCTGCAGGATCAACTCGAGGTTGTCATAATACAGAAACGCCAGAAACACTTTGCCGCCGGCCGAACAATGCAGCTGAGCCTGCACGCCGGGGCGCTTAGAAACCATCAGCGGGTTAGGACTATCCACCACTTCAACAATCAGAATACTGCCGTTATTGGGCACTGCTAGGTGGGCCGTGTGACCGCTTTTAAGCGCTAGGCGTTGAATGTGCGGGATCGCCAGTTGGTGCATTCGATCGGAGTTGATAATGTGTAACCCCAGCTTCATCAAATCGGTGCCGCAAAAGTAGCGTTTGCCCCGTTTTTCCAGCATCTGTTCATTGCACAGGGTGCGCAGCAACCTGAATAAGGTAGTACGAGGTAACTCCAGCGCCACCTCCATCTCGTGCATGGTCATCCCCTCCGGCGCATTGGCCAGGGTTCTGAAAATCTGACAGGCATGGTTAACACTGGGGATCAGATAACGTTCCATAATCACTTCCGGGTTACATCATTAATCATACTATAGGACTCAGGCGAAATAGCTACTAACGAAGTTGATCCGGCGGGTAGCTGTCCATGTCGCCGTAATCGAGGTTTTCACCTGCCATCCCCCAGATAAAGGCATAGTTTGACGTGCCCACACCGCAGTGAATAGACCAGGGTGGAGACAACACGGCCTGCTCGTTCTGCACAAAGATATGCCGGGTTTCATGAGGTTCTCCCATGATGTGGCACACCGCCTGTCCTTCATCGAGATCGAGATAGAAGTACACTTCATTACGGCGATCGTGCTGATGGGCAGGCATGGTATTCCACACGCTGCCCGGCATAAGACGGGTGAGTCCCATTTGTAACTGGCAGGTTTCCACCACGGTGTTAATCATTAACTGATTAATGTCCCGTTCGTTAGAGGTATCCTGGCCGCCGAGATGTAATACCTTGGCATCACCCTTAGCAATTTTTTTGTTGCTATAGGCATGATGGGCTGGCGCTGAGTTTAAATAAAACTTGGCTGGTTTTTCCGGATCGTTGGAATAAAAGGTTACCGTTTTATTTCCCTTAGCGAGATACAGCGCTTCTTCGCGGGCCAGGTTGAACTCTTCGCCATCGGCGACTACTGTGCCGTCGCCGCCAATGTTAATAATGCCCAGCTCGCGGCGATCAAGAAAATGCTCTGCCTTGAGCGCATCCAGCGTTTCCAGCACCAACGGCGAGTCGGTGGGTACCACGCTGCCCAGCATAAAGCGCTCGTAATGGCTGTACACCCAGTAAACCTTGCCGGGTGTCATCAGTTTGTCGACCAGAAAGGTGTCGCGCAGCTCGGTAGTGTCGTACCCCTTTACCTCGCGCTGCCCTACTGCATACCTGACTTCATATTCAGTTTTGTTAGACATAATAGTAATCCCTTAAATGAATTCGAGACTATCGGGCCAGAAATCCACCATCAACAGCGAGTACATGCCCATTAATGTAGTTACTCGCGGCACTGGCCAAAAATACCGCCGCCCCCTGTAAATCAGAAGTTTCGCCCCAGCGGGCAGCCGGGATACGCTTGAGAATTTCATTACTGCGTTCGGGGTCGTCCTGTAGCGCCTGAGTGTTGTCAGTACGGATATAACCCGGCGCGATGGCATTGACCTGCACGTTGTGCTGGCCCCATTCGTTTGCCAGCGCTTTTGTTAGTCCGGCAACGGCGTGTTTACTGGCGGTGTAGGCGGGTACGGTAATGCCACCGCTGTAGCTCAGCATCGACGCAATATTGATGATTTTGCCGTGGTTACGCGCTACCATTTTTTTACCTATTTGCTGACATAACAAAAAAGTGGCATCCAGATTTACCTGCAACACGTGCTGCCATTGATCTAACGGAAACTCTACTGCCGGGCTGCGATAAATCGTGCCGCCGTTATTGACCAGAATATCAATTTCACCGAACACGCCCTGTGCGCTCTCGGCCAGCGCCATCACAGCGTCGGTATCAGACAGGTCGGCCGCCAGTTCCACCGCTTCACCACCGGCCTGTTTAATTTGGCTAACGGTTTCTTCGCTGCCGCCAATACGGCTGCTGGCACAAACCACTTTGGCGCCAGCCTGAGCTAAACCCATCGCCAATGCCCGGCCAATACCACGACTGGCACCGGTCACCAGCGCAACTTTATCAGCTAAACCAAAATCTGGCTGACTCATAGATGCTGTCTCCTGTTTGTTGATGACTTTGCCTCGCTCGTGCCGCGAGGCTTTAAGTTAAGTAGTGTGGTCACTGTCCCATATATGAACAAGTAATCACCATTACCGCGGCTGAATACCCGCCATTTATTTCATATCTGAAACAAAGTCGAACTGTGCGCTACTTGTAACGCGTAATCTGTGCCTTATTCGATCTCCGGGGCAACGGCAACCGCGTAAACATGCACCGGACCATGCATGTTAGAACGAAATACCACCCACTTGCCGTCCGGCGTAAATGTCACATTGGGTTCAAGCCGGTAATCATGGTTTTGCATATTCACCAAACGTGTTGCCTTTAATACGCCGGGCTTTATGAGATCAGCCGCATTGGGCGCGCTGATCCCGGCTACGTCATTGATAGGTTGCGACTCAAATAAGTAAATCCATTTACCCTCTTGGGCCCGGGCCACCATTTCCGCATCACCGCCGTCGCCAGCAAACAGGTTGCCATCCGGTGAAATATTAAAATGCACCGACCAGTAGTCCCGGGGCATGTGTCGCCAGACCCGTTCTTTGGTCTTCATGTTATAACTGGCGAGCCAGAACACCTCGCCGCGCGGGGTTTGCAAGTCATAAAAAATGCGTTCACCACTGGCGTCAAAAAACTCATGACCGGCAATTTCCATATTCATGGTTCGGTGGTGCACTTTTTGATTGTCACTGCCGTCAACACGCATGGTCCAGATGCGGTCGACCTTATGCCATGGGCCTTCATGGCAATACATCAACTGACCCGGATCGCCAGGTGAGAACTGAATATGATTTAACCAGTCGGTCGCTTCGTGCACTGTTTGTTGCTCACCGGTGGAAATGTTAAAGGTAAACATTTGCATGGGAATGCGGGCTTCCAGACGCTCGTTAATACGCACTTCTTTAGCCTCGGCGAAACTGAGTGGCTTACCGTCCGGTCCAAGGGCTTCATAGCGCGCTTCAAAACGGCTGTTGCGAGGACCGGATTCCAAATTGTGCTCGCGCTCGGCCACTGCGCCGGCTAAAAGCGTTTCATTACTGTTGATGGTGTGAATTTTACCGGCCGGGATCGCGCCAAGCTCTTCAACGGCACCGGTATCTATATTTACCCGTAATAGTTCGGTAGGCTGCTGCAATTCATTTTGCGGATGCACTTTCTGGCCGTTATCACCAGTAATGCGGGTGAGATACACATTGCGGGTTTGTTTACCAACAAACAAAATACCCACATCAGGGTGTTCATACAGGCGCTTTACCGACCAGTCGCTTAAATCTACTACGGCTACCCCATTTGGATTGGTCACCGATATGACCATTTTGTCGCCCTCTGCGGTGTAGGCATTCTGATGGAAATATAGCGACCGTGAACCGGGCTCTTCTGACACCCTAACAATCCGGTGACCGGTGTCCTTGTCGATCCATGATTTGGCGATACCGGCCTCGCTGTTGCTTTGAGTAGATGCTGAACAGGCCGTCAATAAAAGGGTGGCGCCTGCCACTATTGTGATGAGTTCTTTCATTTATCGACCCACCGTGTTATTGCCCCACAGCTTGTCATACGACCAGCCCGACAAATCTTCTACGATGGCACGGTTTTCGTTACTGAGCGGTGCGTCCTGCCCATTTTTAAAGCGCTCAATTTCGGTCATGAGCACCTCATGGGTTTCTTTACTGAGCTTAAACTTGGTGGACACCCAAAAACCAAATAACAACACCACCAGCGGACCCGCGGCCAACATAATTACGATGGTTGAGATGGCTTCATTGCTTTGTAATTCTTCACCCGAGGCAAATCCGCCAGCCTCAAGAATAACCCCCACCGACATTACTGCAATGGCCTGCGTAGCCTTGCGGATAAACGTCATAACACCGGCAAAGCTACCTTCACGACGACGCGCAGTGACAATCTGATCCACGTCGGCCATATAGTTATAGGTATTCCACGGAATGTAATTTAACGCACCGCGACCAAAGCCGGCCACAACCACCCCGGCGCCCAACCATAGCAAGCTGAATTCGTTGGTCATAAAGAACATTGCCAGCAGCAGTAAGATCCCCGCAAAGTAGAATACAATAGCTACCCGGTAGCTGGGTGCAGGGCCAAAGCGCATCACCAGCGGAATGGCCAGGGCCACCGCCACTAATTGTGCTATGTAGGTCACGGCCATCATTTCTGAAGCAATAACCACCGTACCGCCAATCGCAAATACCACAAAATAGGTAAACACGGCATTAAACACATCCTGACTAATATAACCACCCAGGTACATGCCCAAATGTAAGCGGAAGGCACGGATACGCATTGTCGAAGACAGATTTCTAAACAGGGTTTTAAGGGTGCCGGTAACGGTCCAGTTCTCATCTTTGGTGAGCTCCTCTTCGCTCAGCTCGCTGGCGTCACGCTCCCACGTAAAGAACCACACGCCAAAGACCACCAGCATGAAGACAACGGAGAAAATCGACCCCATGATTAAAAACGTTGATGCGGACTCTTTACCGCCGGCAATGCTGACAATCCAGCTGGGCAAAATGCCGGCGAAAATAGCCGACACCTGACCGGTAAGAATGCGCGCGCCAGCCAGTTTGGCCTTTTTTTTGTAGTCATCGGTCATCTCGGCAGCGAGTGTCTCATAAGGGATGAGCACCGAGGCATACACCAGCTCGAAAAACACATAGGTGACTAAGTAGTACCAGTATTCCTGGCCGCTTACCCACATCAGGGCAAAACTGGGCAGGAGCGGAATAGCGCCGATTAAGAACACCCGTCGGCGTCCAAACCTGCGACCAATTTTGGTCCGCCCGAGGCCATCTGAAATATGCCCAATCAGGGGGCTCGCCACGGCATCGAGAATGCGCGCAATGGCAAAAATAGACGCGGCCTGAACGGCTGATAAGCCACAAAATGTGGTATAGAAAAACAGGATCCAGCCGCTGATCACGGCCATCGAGCCTGCACCTAAAATATCGTTAAGCCCGTAAGCAATATAGTTGACCGGCTTGAGTTCACGACGGGTCATAACACACCCTCCCAGTTAACAGATTAAATACTGATTAGATGTAGCTATTCATAAATTCAACGAGGGCAAAAATAGCCATCGATTGCCCGTAGGGCATTGAGGTCAATGGAATATCGCGATAGCCCTGCAAGTCGTCAAAGACCGGCGTGCCAAAGGACACCTGTTGCAATTCACCGCTGTCGTCAATGTTTGCCAGTACCGCTTTGATAGCCTTAATAGCACAGGGCTGGTACTCGGCGCTGATGTAGCCTTTGCGCACCGCTTTTAAGATGCCATAGGCAAATCCGGCGGCAGCCGAGGCTTCCAGATAAGAATCAGGATCATCCAACAAAGTGTGCCACAAGCCATCCTCGTGCTGCGTTTTCACCAACGCTTTTACCTGAGCTTCGAGCGTTTCAATCAGGAACATACGCAGGCCGTCGGTTTCCGGCAGGTCAAGCAATTCAATGAATTCAGGAATGGCAATAGTTACCCAGCAGTTACCGCGGGCCCACAGGGCATCGGCAAAATTATGTCGACCATCGAAGGTCCAGCCGTGAAACCATAAGCCGGTCTTACGGTCAGCCAGGTATTTAATGTGCAGCATAAACTGGCGCTTGGCTTCTTCTACATAGTGCGGGCGATTGAGCAGCAAGCCAATTTTAGCCAGCGGCATAACCGACATCATCAGCGTGTCATCCCACAGCTGCTGATAGTTTTCTGAGTTAAACACAATATGCTGAATGCCATTTTCTTCGGTACGTGGAATACCATCCATGATCCACTCAGCCCATACATCCAGGTATGGCAGGTAGCTGCGATTGCCGCAGCGCTCCTGCATGTAAGCCAGGGTTAAAAACGGCGACATCGTGTTAACGTTTTTAGTAGGCGTGCCTTCGGCGAAGCGATTGGCAAACCACTCCTCAATGATTACCCTGGCTTTTTCGTCACCGGTGATATCCCAGTATTTCAATAAACCGTAAAGGCCAATGCCATGTGTCCATTCCCAGTCGTTCCAGCCTTTGGTATCGATTACCCGGCCATCATCGAGCTTAAGCAGAAATTCACCGGTATCGTCAGTAATGTTGACCAGGTTATCAATAAGCTTATCAATGCTTTGCGTAACGGTGGCGAAGTCAATGTCGTGAGCAATTGCAGGCATGTTAAATCCTTCTACTTGTATTGGTTTCAAAATAAACCGGGCGAGGGTCTTAACCCTTGAAAAAAACGACTGTCGCCAACGGTTTCAAATAAGATTGCGCTGAATAATTGACGTCACTGTACATCAATTTACATAATATTAACGCGATTTAACGTTTTTGTTTCAAATGCGAAATAGACGTTCAAATATGAAATGACGCAAAAAGAATAGAGCGTAAATTCAATACCTTACCTCTATATGATCCGAACCACCTCGCGGCGGTTCGGATCCTTTTTGCAGACTAGTCGAGGGCGTCGGGTACCAACGCCAGGTTTTGAATAGCGGCCAATCCCCACTGTGAGGCATCGTTTGTCGACACCCAGGGCGCTTCATCAATCGGGTTCAGCACAGCCGGTCCGGTGACATGGGTAGTACTGAGACGGTCCTGTTGACCAATGATGCTGGCAAATTCCTGGGTGCGGCCAAACTCCTGCCAGGCCCGGCGGGCCAATTCAGGATCGCCCGTTTGGTATGCCGTATAAGCAGTCAACCGCGAATGCGCCGCAGACAGGTTCGGCCGCTTAGACATCCCCAGCGCCGCTTCCTGGGTGGCTTGATCGGCATTATAAAGCCGGCCGTACTTCAGCCAGGCTGCTTTATAAGCCGGCACATCCAGCAGTTGATTCAATTCGGTATTCACTTCAATTAAGCCAAATACCGCGCTTAAGTGGGAGATCCCCGGCTTAACATTATCGTAGGGCAACAGTTTTTGCTTATCGACGTCGTAACCAAAAGCGCCGGCGAAAAAGCCCAGCGGATGCTCGCCAATGACTCGCATGGCATCGAGCAGACGATCGCGGTATCTGACATCGCCGGTGCGCTCCCAGGCCGTCAGCCAGTTAGCTGCGGTAGCACTCCAATCGGTACCAGCACCAATTTTAGCCATGCCGGGCATGGGATTCTGGCGCGCCACTTTGCGGGTCGGATTGAGCACGCCCAGTGCCTTGTCGGCATCTACCACCTCGTTAAGTACGTCGCCGGTACGATCGTCACCAGTAATATAATAATGGAAACGACGGTAGGCAGCGGTACTGATCCGTAGTTGCTTGGCACTACAGCCCCAGTGTTGCACGTTGTGGCGGGTACCCAGCCCCTTAAAGCGACCGGCATGGTAAATATCCACATCGCGATTATGCCGGGTCATGTTTTCTGCCAGATGAAAAGTGGTGGGATCACCACTGCGCAAAAATGAATACCACAGCCATAAATCCGGTGATAACTCTGAATTATCCCAGGCGTAACCGCCAATATCGTAGCGCCACACATGACGGTCGACATCGTAGGTGTGCATAACATCACCGAAGTTCCAGAAGCCATACCAGTGGCGCTGTTCCACCTGGCTGCAATAATATTTGACCTGAAAATCGAGCCGGTCCTCAATTCCTGCTTTCGCGGGTGTTGAGCGGTCGGGCAGTGTCCATAAACCACCAAATACATTGGTTGCCAGATAATCGGCCGGAGCCGCCACAACCTGAGGCGGCTGCGCGATGCTACTGGCCATCTCCACGGTTTTCTGGCGGCTGGGCGTTGTATCCATAATGCCCAAGGTAAAATCGGTGGTGCGGGCTACGCCATAGGCAGAGCCGAATTCAGGCTCGTAGTCTTCATAGATAATATTCAGTGCATCGAGCTGTTCATCGTAGGTGTCCTGACCCATGCCATCATGGTAAAAGCGAACATCCATGGCGGGCGCTTCAGGCGAATAAAACCAAAGGGTGGCCTCAGCCACCTCTGCACCGGCATTGCGTATGTCGACCTGAACCGGGTGTAACTGCCAGAAATCCCGCATGCCAAACACAATGCCACCCGATGTCCCACCAAGATAACTCACACCTGACGCGCGCTGGCCCTGATCAGAATCAATCCAGGCATGGCCAGGTTTGGTGCGCTTTTTAATGGCAAAGCCATTGGCCGATAATTGCGACAGGGTAAAGTCGTTCCACACCGGTATCCAGTGCATACGATTGCTTACCCTCTCATCCCATTCACTTAACGGCGGGGTTGCCACGCCGGCAATTTGCGCATCGCGTACCGCCTGGCCCGGATCGCGTCGCAGGCCGGTTATGCCTTTAACGCCCTCTCCCCACAGGCCTTCATCCTGCCCCACAAAGCGAATATGACGGTTATACAACTCATCGCGCTGAACCACGTTAAAGCGCAAGCCTAACCCGCGAATGAAGTCGTTTTGATCGTCGCCATCGTAAATAAAAGTATGACTCAACCTGATTGATTCACCGCCCGCATATCCATATACACGCAGTGTGAAGGGTAACCAGCTGCGCCCGTTGGGCAATTTGTGTTTACCGGTTATTTTCACCACACTGCGTACCGGACCACTTTGCTCAACCGTCACGCTCTCAACATTCGACGCAAAAGCAGTTACCTCGGCAGGTTGTTCAGGTTCGTTAACCGGCGCATCCTGCACCAGCCCAACCAGCCGTGCTGACTGACCTATGGTTTTTCCATTGCGACGCATTAACCGGATAATATCCCGGCCCTGCTTACCTATATGAAGCTCTACAACACCGGTATCCAGCACAAAGTGATCCGACTGTTCAGTCACAAACGTGGCGGCCGCTGGTTGCGGGCCATTGCCTGGCAGTATCTTAAAATGGTTGCCTGGCTGAGCTCCGGCGGGGATTGCGTGAGCTGTCCACTTTACGCTGCCGTCGGGCCAGTAGGCCGTTGGCCAGCTTTGCAGTGGAATAGCCGTGCCGTCTTCAGCGATGAGCCTGAGTGCATCCGAAGGTTTACGCTCGCCTTGTTTCCATGGGTAGCCCCAGGTAGCGCCGCTTTGATAATCGGGTGCATTACCATCAACCCAACTTAGTGTGCCCGGAACGCGTTTTACGTGGGGTGTTTCAGCCACCTTACTGACAGTGGTACTACACCCGCTTGCTGATAATGCCAACGGCAATGACGCCGCCATGCTGCCCTGTTTTAAAAAAGTGCGTCTGTCCATTGTGTACTCCAGCGCTGTATTACATCCACTCAAATTATGATTGACATTGAGCGATTTGTTTAACATTTTGTTAATTTATGATTAATTAGTATCATAAAATAATCAAATTGCGATAAATAAGCCGAAGATTATTGGTTTAATTGATTCACATATGAAACTCGCGCAGTAGTTTGGATTTTCAACCCAGAGGAACTCATCGTCATGAACACTCGTTACCCGCGTTGGCTTGTTTGCCTGTTATTGGTGACTGCCGCTGCAGGTTGTTCAAAGCAGCCGGCAACAAGCAGCAACAACACACCCACCGCCACCGAATCAGCGTTAACCGGTACGGTGGAAAAAGGTGCTCTGCTATACAGCAATCCTTTGTCTAGCCCTGCCAGCATTGCCGATTGGGTGATGGAAGGCCCTGGTGAGCTGACCTTTAAGGATGGTTGGATGCAGATGTATTCACCGGATGAAGCCATGCACCATGTGTTTTGGTGCCCGGAAGAGTTTCCGGATAGCTTTATTGCAGAATGGCAGGCACAACCACTAACAACCGATGCCGGCCTGACCATTGTATTTTTCGCCGCCAAAGGGGTCGATGGCGAAAGCATTTTTGACCCGTCGTTACCCGCCCGTGACGGTACCTTTAGCCAGTACACTGAAGGCCGGATCAACAGTTATCACATTTCTTATTACGCTAATGCCGCACATAACCCGGACCGCGGCCATGCCAATTTACGCAAAAACAACACGTTTACCTTGTTACAAGAGGGCAAGGTAGGGATCCCGACCTACTCAGATAAAGTGCATCAGGTTAGATTGGTTAAGCACCATAACCACATTCAGCTCTTTGTTGATGACAACAAAGTGATTGATTACACCGACAACCAACCGGTTATCGACGGAGTCAATACCGGGGCGCCCTATACCAGCGGCCACATTGGTTTCAGACAAATGCAATGGACACACTTTCAGTATCGCAACTTTAGTGTCTGGGCAATTGAATAATAACGAAGGATATGCCGAAAGGGTGGTGATTATACCAATCCGCATAGTAGTTTACCCACTCAGCAAGACTGTCGGGCTTTCTGGCTAGGCTTGGTTGCACAGGTTTGGTGGTTCCAAATCAAGCAAGCGTAACAACGCCAGAAAGTCTGCCAGCTCACCCTCAGGGAATTGCCCAAAGGGAGTGGCCAAAACGACTTACCTCTGTGTTGCGTCCTCTGGACATAGAATGACTATGCCGCAGAGAACGCGTCGTGATCTAAGTCGTTTTGTTTCACTCTGAGAGGGTAAACTACTATGCGGATTGGTATTAGACGTGAGCGGGCGTCACCACGCCCGCTGCAATAGCTTACGCGACCAGACTTTTAACGTATTGATTAAGCTCGTCATCCTGGCTGTTATCAAAAAGACAGCGCTGAAAACGTTCACCGGTGAAGGCAACTTTAACCAGCTCCTGGTCTATTTTACGCAAGGTATCAACATAGCTGTCTGCCGCTAATGCGGTCTTTAACTCGGCAAGAATACCTGCATTCTTAACTTGCGGTTCACGTCTTTCAACAGGATAGCCCTCACCGCGGCCACCGGTCAGTGACTTTTCAAAAATGTACCGAGCGTTAAGTTCAGCACCCCAGCCAAATCCCTTAGCAAAAGGCAGGGCTAATGCATTGCCGTTATTCACCTGATTAAACAAAAAGGCATCAGACGGATCGATACAATAACCACAATACACGCCAGGCTGAGCATTGAGCGACATCAGAGCTCCCTGACCTGTACCGCAACCAGCAAAAACAAAATCGACTGCATTAGCGTTCAGCAACGCGCCGGCCATAATGCCTAAATGGACATAGGTAAGATGATGATCATCTTCGCTGTTCATTCCTACGTTGTAGACTTCATGACCTAACTCATCTGCAACATTTTGCAGCTCGTTTAGCACTATTGAATTTTTTGACGCCTGGCTATTTTCCATCATCAACGCTACTTTCATGGCAACCCTCAAGCTTGTATAACTTTAAAGCACGGACGCTATCATCATTGTTCAGCAAATAATACGCGAACAGGGCTTTAACGCTTTTAATTTTCATATCTGAAATACCGGCAGCGCAAAACGCAAACTTCACTACTCCCGGCGTTGATTGGTACCCGCTTCACCCGCTAGGATGGCAGGCAAACCGAGGAAGGGCGAAAGGATAAAACAGGCTTTACTTCTTGTGCACATTGAGTGTTAATACTAATCCGCATAGAAGTGCGCTGTTCCAGTCACCCATTTTTCAAACCGCTCTGTCAGGGTAAATGAAATACCCGGGTGAGCGGTTGCGTTACCGGGCTGTTATCACTGTTATGAGCCATAATATCGCCCATATACGCCCACCATTTCTGCATTATCCCGGTAGCGGGTAAATCGTCCATACCATGCTCATCACTACGCCACAAAACACCAAACAGCTGTAGTGTTTCGGGGTGCAAAAAAATGGAGTAATCCTCTATACCCGCGGCTTTGAGTTCGGTTACCAGTTCCGGCCAAATCTCATCGTGGCGACGCTCGTACTCTTTTTCACAGCCGGGGTTAAGCTGCATAACAAAAGCAATTTTTTCCATCAGGCCTCCTGATTGGTGTTAATAATTAATCGGGCGTAAGGGCTCAGCAATGTGGAGGGGCCCAGTGTTCGACCACTGAGCATATCGGTAGCCCCAGCGGGTAGCGAAACGGTTTTGCTCTCATTGAGCATATTCAGCACTATCCACAGCAGTTTACCCTGCGAGCTTTTTCGCGGCACTATGACTATGCCCTCAGGTACATCAAAGTGCATTTTCACCCCGGCCTGCTGAGCATAATGCCTAATCAGCCGGTTGAGCATTGCATCGCTGTTATCCCCATGGGGTTGCGCGCCTAACATTACCAGCTTGCCTTTGCCTATTGGGCGCTCGGTGGCAAAGGCGAGTCCTTTGGCACGACCTTTGGTGATGGTACCTACAATACTCGTACCTGCTTTCGCTTTTACCGCGGCGCACCAACCACTCAGCTCACTTTCCACACCCAGCAATTCACCTTGGGCTTTGGTGCCAGTAAGTGGTAGTAAATACTGGGTGCTCACACCGGCCATTTTCTCCAGTAAGCCAAGACCCGCCTCTACCGGCACCGTATGTTCTTTGCCGCGCGTGCCGGTAACAGGTCCGGCAATCCAAATCCCGCCGCGCCGCATAAAGGCCTCAGCACGAATTAAAAATGCCTCACTCACATAGGGCATGGCAGGGGTAATCAGTAGCTTTAATCCGTCTAAGGATGCGCCCTCAAAACGGGCCTCGCGATGCAGGCCTGCATCCAGTAGCTGTTTATGCCACATTTCGACAATGCCACGATAACGATTAGGGAAACCGGCACGCTTATCCAAAGGTTCGGTTTCAAACATAGCGCGGGCATGATCCGAGTAAGTCACCGCCACTTCAGGGGTAATCAGTGTTGAACTGAGCAATGTTGGTTCAAGTTGCTGTTTAGCTTCACTGACTTTTTTCACTTCGTGATAGCCGATAGATGGTGCGTTCCAGGCACTTTTTACGGCGCTATGGGGAAGCTCCGCGCCGCTGCGTTGCTGACGCCATAACCAGTAGCAAAACCCTTCTCCACCAAGGGCATAAATCAAACTGGCCTCTGCGGCCAAGAACCCCGCCGGGTGAATGGGCTGATGATTGCCCAACCAGCCATTGTGGGCCACGCTGGTTTCCATGAGCCAGAATGGCCGGCCGGGAATAGCGGCTCGATACAGGTCAGAACGAAATACCAGTGTCGACCATTGCTCAGCGGTTGGATAGGCATCATAGGCGGCAAAATCCAGCGCCTGCATGGAGCGTTCATGATGAATATTAAATGCCGGGTTGTCGTTGTGCGTAATCGGCAAATCCGAAAACTCGCGGATGACGTTACGCTGCGCCAGCATAAAATCCGCTACACTCTCGCGGCAAAAGAGTTTATACGCGGTGATGAGCGAGGCATTATGCAAAAACGGCGTCGTCACCGGCGCGGGCACCTGGTCAAAATTATTGTAATGCTGACTCCAGATATGGGTGCCCCAGGCTTCGTTAAGTGCCTCAATGGTACCGAAGCGCTGTTGCAACCACTTACGCCAGTTGGCAATAGCGGCATCACTGAAATCTTCTGCCACATGGGCTTTCATTTCGTTATCTAATTGCCAGCCAATCAGCGCCGGGTGGCGGCCGAGTTCATGGGACATGCGGCGAATGATACTAAAGCAGGCTTCGCGGACCGCCGGGTGCTCATAGCTGGCGTGCTGACGCGCGCCATGACTCATGACTGTCCCCTTGGCGTTTTTATGGCATCGTTCGGGATGATTGTGAGTCAGCCATGCGGGAGGTGTTGCGGTTGGTGTACAGAGCACCACATCAATCCCGGCGGCATGCATTTTATCCATCACCGTTTTAAATAACCTAAAGTCATAATCGCCGGGCGTGGTTTCCATGGTCGACCAGGCAAACTCGGCCATGCGTACCAGATTGATGCCTAACGATTGCATTTCGGCAATGTCGGCATCCACATCGGCATCCGGCCATAACTCTGGGTAGTACGCCACACCATGAATGAGCTTGTTGATTTTATACGGGCGCGAAACAGCCGCAGCAGCCGCCAGTGCATTGTGCGATAAAGGCGCCATGAAAGCGCCTAACACAGCACTTTTACCGGCCAGACAAAATAGATCGCGTCGTGAAAATGAAGGCATAGAGAATTCCTTGATTAACCGCAAAAGGGGCATCAATGATGCCCCTGCTTAAATCACTGTTTATGCTGCTTAGAACTGATAAATCACACCTACCGAGTACTCGCGGCCAGCCCATTGCAGGTCGGACAGGCGGCGCGGGCCAGCGTTGTATGATTTCACTTCGCCGGTGAGGTTACGGCCATCTATATAGGCGCGCAAATCATCAGTAATGTTGTAGATAAATTTGGCATCCATATACCCTGAGTCGTCAACAAAAACCGGGTTACCAGAGCGGTCAGCCGGATTAATCAGGTATTCGTCACGGTAGTTATAGGCAACCCGGAAACTCCAGGTATCCGTTTCGTAAAACGCGGTGACGTTGTAGCTGTTTTCAGACTGTGACGGGAAGGGCAGTTCCTTACCGGTTAACTGGTTGAACAAACCCACATCATCGGCGGTCATATGGGTGAAGTTTATCGCGCCCCCGAAGCCATCGAATGGCTCTGGCAACCAACTAAAGATGGTTGAGGCCTGCAGCTCAAAACCTTTGGTGGTGACACCACTGCCATTGATTTTTTGGCGTACATCAAAAGAGCGTCCGTCATTAAAGAAGTCCACATCAAAGCGGGTAGTCGGATCAATAACCCAGCTGTTGATATCTTTAACAAAGTAGGCACCCGAGATAATAGTATCTTCATTGGGATACCAGTTCAGAGCGATATCAAACTGTTTGGCACGGTAGGGTTTTAATGCCGGGTTACCTGCAGTACAGTAGTCCCGCAGGTCATCCAGCTCGTTGCGCGAGGTACGATAAATGGTACAGCTGGCGTTAACGTTGAGGTCGGTAATTTTAGGTCGCGACATCACTTTGGCGGTGCCAAAGTACAGTACCAGTTCGTCCTCAATGAGCGCTAAGTTTACGTTTAAGCTCGGCAGAAAGTCGTTGTACTCTTCTTCAACCGTTTTACGGCCGTTAAAGGTATCCGGGTGATCGGTGTCTTCGATGCCTGGTAAAGGCTCGCCGGTAACCGGATCGGTCAGGACATTGCCGTCGTCATCTACCTGGTCGACGATAATCCGCTCAAACACGTCTCCGTTCGCCGCCGTTTGGGTTTCAACATAACGGGCACCCACGTTACCCCACAGGCGCATCCCGCCAATGTAGGTTTCGAAGTTAGTTTGCAGGTAAATCGCCTGGGTATCGACCTCTACATTGTAGTTACCCGTGCGCACATCTAAGTCCTGACGGGTAGTAAAGTCGTTCGCGACCGCCTGAATATCTTCAATAAAGGGGTATGTGTCCACCGCCTGATAGTTACCAATGGTGTCTACCCCAAGGCTGTAACCATCAAACAGAGTCGGCGACTGAAACGTATTGCCGGTAATCAGGGCTATTTGGTCTTCCATGGTCCATTCCATGGATTCGCCGGTTTCCGGGTTTTCGTAGGTACTGCCTACATCACGAATAATGTTGTACTGGAAGTTAGCATTTTCGTAACCCTGGTTACGCACCTGCACACCGGCTCTGATGAGCGTAAGGAAATCTGAATCGGGGATATAGGTCAGATCCAGCTTGGCCATGGTTTCGTCAGACTCGTCCTGGCTGGGCGCATATTTATATCGTGAGCGAGACACATAGCTGGCCGGATCGTTGACATCAAAGCTATTTGACGTATCGGTAGGATCATCAGGGTTAACAATATAACCGGTGTTAAAATCCCATTCCGGCGCGCCGCGGCTATCCAGGTCAACCTGCACCCCGGCAACACCATTAGCGGTAATATGGGTATCCCGTGAGTCAATATCCTGCTCGGCCAGCGAGTAAGCCACCTGGCCTTCTACTCGCCAGGCATCCTTGCTGTACTCAAAGCCGGTCTCGTACATTTCGGTGGTTTGATCCCAGCCGAACTCCAGCGTCCGGTTGGTCACTGTGGCAGCCGCCGTTTCAAAGTAGGTCACATTGTGCTGATCATCCACTATCACCGAATCCGGGTTGATACGCGCAGCAGATTGCGATTCTAAGTGCAGGTTTAAGTCCAGCGCTTGTTTATCGCGGGTATTGTGAGTGTAGCTTGCGTGAGTTTGCAGATTGTCAGTCAGACGATACTGCACAACCACGTTAGCACTAAGACGGTCTTCCTCACGGCCCCAGATGCCATAGCGAGGCAGACGCGGCGAAAAGTCAAACCACTGCTGCTCACAAGCGGCCTGGTCAGCGGTGTCTGTACAGGCAGCTTTATCGGTTACGTCGGCAAAATTGGCATCTTCAAAGGTCTTTTCCGGTGAGTTGTCGTAGTCGGCAAAACGGGCCCATTCGGTATTACGCAAAGCATGGATCATGGTGTTTTTGGTTGATCCGGTTACATTGACCAGCACACCCAGATCGTCGTTAAACTTATACACGCCGGTGGCATTCCATTTGTTACTTGGATCGTCGATCAGGTCGTTATACTGGCCTTCAGCATTGACCGACAGGAAGTTTTCATCAAACTCATTCGGCTTACGGGTATTAACCTGTACGGTACCGCCGATACCGCCTTCAGTGAGGCGCGCTTCAGACCCCTTTATGACATCAACAGATTTAACCAGCTCAGCCGCCATGTCACGAAAATCTACCGCGCGACTTCCACTAAAGCCCTGCGCCGAAACATTGTTTACCTCAACGCGCAGCAGGCCCGGCTCAACACCACGAATACTGATCCCCTGACCTTCACCAAAATCACGGTCGAGCTGAACACCCGGAATACGTTGTAAGGCTTCACCGACGTTTTTGTCCGGGAACATGCCGATATCTTCGGCCACCAGTGAATCGGTAATAGTGCCAGCCATTTTTTTACGATCTAACGCGCTGCGCTGACTAAAACGAATACCTTTCACTTCGATAATCTCGGTATCTTCGCCCTCGGCGTCTTTATCTTTTAACTCGTCAGCCTGTTGCTGCGCGACAGTCTGATCTGACTCCTGTGCCCATAGCGGCGCGCTGGCAAAACAGGCTCCGGTTAGTAAAATGGTAGAAATACTGGTGGCAATCAGTTTGCGCGATGTATTTATCGTAGCTTGAGTGGCTGTTGTGATGTTGCGTTCCATGACGTTTTCCATAGTAACCTCGTTCGCTTTTCAAAGGCTGGCTTCGGCGCCAGCCAAAGTAAACATTATTTTAATATTTTGTTTACAACTGCATTTATCCTAGTAACCGACAGAGGCCTTCGTCAACACAAAACCATCAAAACCACTCACCAATATGCATAAACAATCATTTAATTTCATATATGAATAAATCGCCCTGAACTGACCGTATATTTTGGGTGGTTCATCTGCTTATACAGCGCGCTTCTACGCCTTAAAGTCAGCAAAAATGAGGGCCACCTGACACCTGTCCAATCTGCCACTAAGACCAACAGAATAAGCCTTTCAGCCTTAATTCAGAAAAGCAAAATACCGCTGCAACGCGAGTTGATACGGATGTTCAATAAGCAGGGGATAACAAAACAATCAAAAGCGGTTTTCGACCACACACTGATTGAGTAAATTGAGTATCTTAGTCACATTGTTTTGATTGGTACTTTCCAAAATTATGTGCACATAAGGTTTATTTTGCTCGATTAGACGAAACAGATGAGCGTGATCCATTTCACCGGTACCTGAAGGTAAATCTCCCGTTTTGCGGCCATCATTGTTAACAAAATCCTTACAATGCACAGCAACAATATGTTCGCCGAACCGCCTGAACGCGTCATCCATCAACTGCTGTTGCTGTTCGCATTGGTCTGGCGGAAAGAAATTCACCGGGTCGTAGATCACTTTTACATTCGGCGAGTTAACCCTAATCAATAGCTGCTCCATTCGCTCGTAGGTATTCACTGTATGGTGATGTGCCACACCTTCGATGCCCACAAAGACTCCGTGTCGCTCTGCCACACCGGCGAGCCGCCTGACACTAACGACCAGCTCTTCAAAGGCTTGCTCCGACTGGTTATCCGGATGATAGGTACAATCGGCATTGCGGGAGCCGGTTTCGGTGCCCACGATGGCACAACCAAAATCCCGGGCAAAAGTGAGGTGCTCTTCAAAGCGTTGCAGAGAGAGTTCGCGCAGCACCGGGTCAGGATGAATCGGGTTGATATAACAACCCAACACGGCAATGTTGATATTTTGCCGGGCAAATTCATCACGCACGTGATTAGCAAACCCCGGGGTAAGTTGCCCCGGGTTTTCACTTATAAACGGGAAAGACTTAGCGGGCGCCAATTGCACACAACTTACCGGATACTGGCCGATGATACCGGCGATTTCTGCCGGTGTACCCTCACCATAATCGTGGGCACGAACCCCTAGATTAAGTGCATTCATTATTCCACTCCCTGAATATCTTCTGCCAGACTGTCTACAACGGCTATTCCCAACATCGGCGCAAGCTGTTGGGCAACTATCTCAGCCGTGAGTTTAGCGCCTGCCAGGCTGGTATGGGTACGTGCGTCAGCAAACAAGGCATTGACCTGCTCTTGTCCCAGACTGTCATAGTGACTGGCAACATATTGATGCAGATCTATCAGGGGCACCTGAGCTTGTCGGGCCACCAGAGTTGCCCATGTTGGATAGCTGTTTGTGGCGCGGGCAATGCGTAGCCCGTCCGTCTCCCACACCTTGCGCGGCACAGGTGTGCAGATTACCGGCAGCATGCCCCGAGCACGCGCCTCACCGATCATTTTGCGTAAATACCAACCATAGCTGTGTACAGTTTCGGTTTTGCCTGTGAGCAGGTTATCGATGACCACCTGTTCATGGCCAATGCCCCTGATGGTGCCCCGGGCCCGGCTGTCATCATTTAGTGCGCCAGCATCATTGTGGCCAAACTGAATCAATACGATGTCGCCTGGGCTCATCATGTTCAGTGCCCGCGCCCAATGGCCTTGCGTAACATAGGTTCTTGAACTCAGGCCGCCTACCGCACGATTGACAATGTTAAGTGGCGGGTTACCTAACCAGTCGGCAATAAAATCACCCCATCCCCACTGACCATCACGGCCGTCGCCCCAGCCGTTACGTACGGTTGAATCACCCACCAAAAATACACTCTTGCGATCTTTGACCGCTTTTACCGGCAACCGAACAAAGCTCCAGTCGTAGGCTGCAACGGCTTGTCCCTGCGCTGAAAAATACGATTTGTCGAGACCCGGGCGCAATCCCTTTAGCGCTGCAACAATGTGCCTGGCATGCAGCTCTGCCCCCGCATCGTTATAATGGGTATGATCTTTAGGGTACAGCGCGGCAGTAGCCTCACTCCCTAACAATTCCAGCTCATCAGCCACGGCATTAGTTAAATCGATGTAGGGCGTATCCAGTTCCCAGGCTAACTGATACATCCAATAGCCATACTGACCCGAACCACGCTCAATGCGATGCCCCTGCCAGATATTACGTACGGTCAGTGACATCAACACCGGCTTAGCGCCTTTAGCCTTAACGTCGCTGACCATTTTACGTATGTAATAACCAAACGAGAATACACGTTCTTGCTTTCCGGTAAGCTGGTTGTCGATATCAACAAAGTCGTCACTGATACCACCGATGGTTCCGCGGGCACGACGCTCATCGTTAATGGGGCTGGCATCGTTATGACCAAATTGAATAATCACTACATCGTTTGCTTTAACGTCAGCAAGTAAATCATCCCACAGCCCTTCGTTAATAAAAGTACGGGTACTGCGTCCACCACGAGCGCGGTTATCGATGTTCACTTTGTCGCTAAAAAACTGATCAAACATCGCCCCCCAACCCTGATGCTCCGCATTTTTATAGGTGGCTGCTGTGGAGTCTCCGGCAATAAATATCGTGGCCGGAGCCAGCACATCGGCTTCGTTGGCCTGGGCGCCCAACGAGCTAATCAGTAAAAATGCACAGACACAATGAACACTGCTACGCAGTGCATAAAGAAATTTATAAGATAACCATTTCATGGCAACAGAGTCCTATCCTTCCGGGTATAGCAAATTTCAACGAGAGATAACGTATTCGGCCAGCGGCAACTGCCGGCGAGTAATGTCTTCTACCAGCATGCTGGCAAAGAGATGTGCCCCGGCCTCATTGGAATGAGTACGATCCTTTGGCACAAAAAACTGTTGAGCAGCCATCTGGCCTAGCTCGGTCACCCACGCATCTGAGAGCGCCATAAGGTCGATCAAGGGGATGTCCTGTAACTGACTGATCTTTTGTAGCGACCGTCGTACGTCGAGCTGCGGCCACTGGTGCTGTTGAGCCAGGTTGATCCCCTGGTTGCGGATCATCGGCGACACCAGTATGGGTAGCGCGCCACGAGCTTTAATAAATAGCAACAAGTCACTAAGGCGCTGCTCATACACGGCTGCTGAGGTGGTTTTATCGTTGTGACCGAGCTGAATCAGGACGATGTCCTTTTCTCGTAGTTGTTCGGCAATGGGCGCGAATAACTCGCCGTCTTCGATATTAAAGGCCTGGGTACCTTCGCCGGAATCAGCATAATTGACCACTGATACCTGCTGGCTCAGATAAGCCGGTAATACCTGACCCCAGCCGCTGTATCGGGCGATAGCAGGCTTCTCCCACTGCGGATTTTGATCGCAAACCGTAGAGTCACCAAGAATAAACAGTCTTTTATCAGGCGTTGTCGCTGTAATAGCGATCTGTTCGATTTCGTGTAATTCACCGGGTAACCATAACGTTAGCCCAGGTGAACCCTGGTAGGTATCCTGCTGCAATGGCTGACCATCAGGATGACGGGTATTGACTAAAAATGACAGGTTTTGTTGTTCAATTGCTATGGCAGATGAATGCATTAACCGACGGGATTCTGCATACACCCAGGGCGTGCTTGCTGGTTTAATGATCATTTCCACCCGATAATGGCGGGCATCACCGATGAGTGCCGGCGCAAAATCACAACGCGCAGGTGTAGCGCCATTAGCGGGCTGGCACTGCCTTACCAGAGCGGCCTCGTCGAAGACCCGAACATCGTGCTGAGTAACCTGACTCGCACACCCAGCCAATACAATGGCGGTTGTGCACAACAAAACCGAGCGGATAAACCAGTTGAGCCACATATTGTAAAACCTGAATTAAACTAATGTAAAAAACATTAACACTCAGATTCAATCACGAAAACAATCGATGACTACGTCGTATCAGATATCAATAAAATATCCCGTATATGAAACTAGGGGCTGTTGATCTTTGCTGTACACTTTTGCAGCAGTCTGTGTATCATTTAGACAAGGCGACTGTTTGCAGGTCTAGTGGGCTAAATCAAAAACAGTCAACACAGTATAAATGATACACAGGCGCTGCCCGAAGGGGTCGTCATGAAAGCATTTTACTCATTGTCACAGCCCTTTGACGTAGAACAACTATGCCTTCAGGACTGCTCCGCGATTAAAATGCTTTCATATAGACCAAAAATCGTACAGCAAAGATCAACAGCCCCTAATTATAGCTATCGACTTACCTTAATACCGACAGTTCCTCGCGGGTAATCTTCACTATCGAACCATGACGACTCCCCTGGGGCATATTTAATTGCTCGGTCAGGTCTTCCCATTCCTTAAAGTCGCGGGTGCGCATTACCCCAAAACTATGCTCTGTATACTGATCAAAATACACGTAATACCAACCATCCAGTTCAATAATGGCGGGGCCTTCAACCCATACATCAGCTGGCGAAAAAGGCGCTTGCTGTAACTGCCAGGGGCCGTGAATAGTGTTGGCGGTTGCGACCAGCAAGTGTTTGGCCGGCGGATAGCGTGTTTCATCTTTGACCAACATGGTGTAGTTCTCCCCGGTATTCACAATCGCCGCATCAATGACATTAAAACCGGGCTGGTAGAATAACTCAGTTGGTGTGAAGGTAGTGAAATCTTTAGTAGTGGTGGCAAATATGCGGTGATCCCAGCCTTTGTCGGCTTGCTTTTCGGTGTCCGGGTAGGTGCCCGGGATCGTCGATGCCCAATAGATCCAGTATTGCTGAGTAGCGTCATCCCAGTAAATTTCTGGTGCCCAGGCATTCTTTGCAGTCGGAAAGTCTTTCATTACCGGTACTAATACCTGTTCGCTCCAGTCACGCAGATTATCAGAGTGGGCAAAGCCTATGGCGGCGTCTTCCCAGCCAGACGTCCACACCATGTGAAAACGATTATCCGGCCCGCGGATAATCACCGGGTCACGCATTAATTTTGTGCCAACCTGTGGGGCCAAAACGCTTTCGTCATTATTCAGGACGGTCCAGTTAAGGCCATCTTCGCTATATGATAAGTGCAGTCCGTCCTCACCATTACCCCGAAACGAAGCAAACAATAAAATGTCGCTTCTTTCGCTATTGCCAGGTTGCTGGGCTGTGATTACTTCGCTGGCGGCTTGTTCAGCTCTGTTTTGTGGCTGGCAGCCGGTTAACAGCAGGCTGAAAATGAGACTAATAAACAGTATTCTGACCATAATGAAGACGTCCTTGATGCCGGTTATCCGGCAAATTCTTACTGAAATCGGCCGATTGTCAAAACCTAACCCCGGATTGTTTCACATAAGAACCTTCCTGACAGCTTTACAACGGCTTAATTCAGGGATTGTATTAAAGCCAATTGCAACCAGCGGCCAATCAAACGTTATCAAGTCCACATGACAACGCCGTAGCGATTAACCAGTTGGTATCAGTGAAACAAGCTACCGGCAATTTCGTTGTTATGCGTATTATCGGTGGGCTTGTGTTGAAGCTTATTATGTTAAGCGGTTTGTTTCGCCAGTTGCTGTTTAAAGTCTTTGCGATACTGACTGGGCGTTTTATTAAAACGTTTTTTAAACAAAGTGTTGTACACCGATTTACTATTAAAACCGGCATCATAAAACACGTCAGTAATACTTTTATCAAACTGCTCCGGATCCTCCAGCAGGCGCTTTGCCTCCAGGATCCGGTAGTTATTAATAAACTCGTAGAAATTGACTTCGTAATAACGGTTGATGGTGTTGGAAAGCTCTTTGACCGGAATATCCAGCTTTTCGGCCAGCCGTTCAAAGGATAAATTTTGATTGAGATAGGGCTGTTCCGCTTTCATGGTTGCCTCCAGCTTTTCCACAATCGCCATGTTGACCGGCTCTTTTTCTGCCGGTTTAGGCTTGATGGTCCCGGCACTTAAAAAGTGCGAAGCCGCCATAAACAATACCGCATTGATCAGGGCAAACTGCATGTAGTAGGAAGCAAGCCCTACATACTCAACAATGTCGTAATTAGGTAAAACGTAGAGCGAGTGATACACCTTCAGCATACTTAACAGCATTTCCCAAATCAGAATACCGGTAAAGGCCATCAATACTTTGGGCAGCCATTGGGGCACGTTGAATTTTTGAGTGACCTGCGGTTCGGCCTTGTGTAAATAATAAACTGACAGACCAGCAAAAACGACCCGGGTCATTTTGGCGATAAAATCGACCAGCACATAATTAAAATCAGCGAAGGTGTAGTCTTTTATCAGGGCGTATTTTTGCTCAAAGGACAACGCGTAGAAATGAAAATAAATAAACACGGCAAACATTAGCACCGGCGCGGCCAGCGCCGCATGCCAGCGCTGCCACCGGAAATGATTGCGGGAAATCGCGCCAATAAACAAAAACAACAGCGGGCCGTCCAGCCAGTAAGTAAAATCGAGTATGAAGAAAAAGTTAGGGGAGGCTTCCAGCACCCAGTAACGGAACGTACTGCCCCACAACACCAGCTCATTCAGGGCGATCCCGGCATGCACAGCAAAAAACGCAATCAGCAGGGTAGTGGGTATACTTTGTTTAGGACGATTAAAGCCAATATAAACAGACACAGCCAGGCATTCAAAAGCAATTAGCAGCAACACTAAGTCATGTAGATTGAACAGGGTTTTATCCATTCTGTGCAGCGCCCGAAGCTTGTTATTATTGTGTTAAGAGATCGGAATATTATCGACTCTCCCTGCTGAAATCAAACACAGAAAACAGCCAAAATCGCCGAGACGAACGTTCGCCTAAGCGCTAACTGCGCTATTGTGGCATAACCGGCTCTAACCAAAGGCACTTTCAACGCCCGCACCCAACACCAAAAAGTTCATAATATTCATAGCATTACCAGTTCTCCCCAAAAAAGAACGTTCGAGTTACGCCAACCGCTCCCCTGTAAACGACTTCCCGTGCGCGACCCCCTACACTGCTTAGCCTCTTTTAACGCTGTGAGCGCAGCATCCACATTTAAATGATAAAACTTAAGGAGCATATTTTGGCAACAGCATCGCTTACACAAGGTGTTATCGCCGCGAGCCTGATACTGGTAATATCGGCTTGTTCGCCGTCTTCCTCACCTCCGGAGAATCCCTCTGTAGGGATTCTTCATCCGCACAAGTGGCCAAAAGTTACCAGCCCGGTTAGCCAGGATCCGCACACCGAAGCGCAAATCAATACCTTGCTCACTACCATGACCATTGAGCAAAAAGTGGCGCAGATGATACAACCAGAGATCCGCGACTTTACCGTAGCTGAGATGCGCGAGTATGGGTTTGGCTCCTACCTGAATGGCGGCGGCGCATTTCCTAATAATGACAAGTACGCCAGCATGGAAGACTGGGTGACATTAGCCGATAAGATGTATGCGGCTTCGGTAGACGACACGCTCGATGGCAGTACCATTCCCACCATGTGGGGAACAGACGCGGTTCACGGCCACAATAACGTAATTGGCGCGACCATTTTTCCGCACAATATTGGCCTTGGCGCCATGCATGATGCTGAACTGATGGAACAAATCGGTGCTGCTACCGCAACCGCAGTGCGCGTAACCGGCATTGACTGGCTGTTTGCGCCCACCGTGGCGGTTGTTCGCGACGACCGCTGGGGGCGCACCTATGAGGGCTACTCAGAAGATCCGGCCTTAGTACGTGACTATGCCTCTGCTATGGTCCGAGGTATTCAGGGCGTGCCCGGCGAGAGCTTTTTAAATGATCACAAGGCGATTGCTACCGCAAAGCATTTTCTCGGTGACGGTGGCACTCAGCACGGCATTGATCAGGGCAACAACCTTGCTTCGGAACAGGCGCTCATCAACATCCACGCTCAGGGTTATATAGCCGCCATCGAAGCGGGCGTACAAACCATTATGGCGTCGTTCAACAGTTGGCACGGCACTAAGATGCATGGCAACCAGACCATGCTCACTGATATATTGAAAAACCAGATGGGATTCGATGGCTTAGTGGTTGGCGACTGGGATGGTCACGGCCAGGTTCCCGGTTGCAGTAACAGTAGTTGTGCACAGGCAATTAACGCCGGAGTAGACATCATCATGGTTCCCACCAACTGGCAAGCCATGTTTCACAATACCGTGGCCCAGGTGAACAGCGGTGAAATTAGCATGAGCCGTCTCGACGATGCGGTTCGACGCATATTACGGGTGAAGTTTCGCGCGGGTTTATTTGATGGTGTCGCACCGAAAGCCCGCGGTCTGGCCGGTAAACAAGCACTGATCGGCAGTGATACACATCGTAAGATTGCCCGTGAGGCAGTGCGCAAATCACTGGTATTACTCAAAAACCATCAACAATTACTGCCTCTTGCTCCGGCTCAGCACGTGCTGGTTGCCGGGTCAGGCGCCAACAACATTGGTAAACAATCCGGTGGCTGGACGATTACATGGCAAGGCACCGGCAATGAAAACGCTGATTTTCCGGGTGGCAGTTCAATATTCGACGGTATTCAGGCTCAGGTTGAGAAGGCCGGCGGCCGCGCCGAGTTGGCACCTGACGGTACCTTTCAGCAAGCACCCGATGTGGCTATTGTGGTCTTTGGCGAAAACCCTTATGCGGAAGGTGCCGGCGACATTGAAAGTATTGAATACCAACGCGGTAATAAGCGCGACCTGGCATTACTCAAACGCCTTAAAGCGCAGGGGATCCCGGTAGTTTCAGTATTTTTAACCGGCCGCCCGTTATGGGTTAATGCCGAATTAAATGCTTCTGATGCCTTTGTAGTGGCCTGGCTACCCGGCTCAGAAGGCAGTGGAGTTGCCGATGTGTTATTTACAGATAACAAAGGCAATATGCAGCATGACTTTACCGGCAGACTTTCCTACTCGTGGCCAGCGCTGGACGATCAGGGGGTGTTAAATAAAGGCGATAAGCACTACGCTCCCTTATTTGAATACGGTTTTGGCCTGTCTTACGGTGATAGAAGTACGGTCAGTCTGACCCTAAACGAAGTGGCCGCCAACCCTCTGGTGAAAGACTACAGCCAACCAATGGCACTCTTTCGCACCGTTGCACAAGCTGATCTGGCATTCTTTTTAGGCGATAAGGCGAGCTGGGCTGTACCGGTTGCCACCAGCGTGGTTACCACTCAGGGTTCTGATAATCTGACGCTCAGAACCGAAAATATGGCGGTTCAGGAAGATGCCCGCGAACTGACCTGGCAGGGGAATAGTCTTGCCCGGGCTTATCTGGGATGGAGTGAACCAAAAACCCTTGCCGAGTACCTTGCAAGCCACAGCGCGCTGACGCTTGATATTAAGGTATCACAGGCTCCCGATAGTTCTGTGGCCCTTGGCATGCTTTGTGGTGATAACTGTCGCGGCAGTGTGGATATTCAATCGACGCTGACAGGCCTTACTAGCAATGAATGGCATGAGCTATCGGTTGATTTACAGTGCCTGGTGAATGCTGGCGCCGAGTTAACCAATATCACCGCACCGTTTATGCTGGAGTCTGCAGGTGCAGTTAAGCTGTCGGTAGCCAATGTCAGGCTACAGCCCGAAGCGGCAACGTCTGCCACGATTCACTGTCAGTAAGCCTCTTTTCACAGGTTGCCGGATTACCGGTAACCTGGCATGCAAACTGCCCGCGAATATTCCCCTTTCTTTAACATTGTTATCGCAACCGCGCCCACTCGCTGTCAATATCCCACTGATTCAAGCCTCTGCTTGCCCAGGCAATCCACTTTCAGGCCACTTTACCCTGCCACCTTCAAATAAGTATAACTCTTTTAATATCAACAGATTGAAAAGTTCAGAACGTTCGCATCGAGAATCAGAACGTTCGTATTTACGGATCCAGAGTGATTAAAACGACATCCGCTCAGCCCGGCGTTAGGCTTCGCCATACTTTTCAAAGATGTTAATGAAAAGTTGAGCAGTTGCATACAACACGAGCACAACAACCAAGCTAGCGCAAGGGAGAAAATAATGAAAACTCGCCCCTTTACCAAAAGCCAGGTCGCCCTATCGGTGTCGCTGGTATTAAGTTCGGCGATGATCTCTACCACTCAGGCACAACAACAAACCACTGACGATACCGTTGAAATAATCGAGGTCAGTGGTATCCGCGGCAGTATGATCCGCGCTATGGATATTAAACGGTCTGGTGATGGGGTTGTCGAAGCTATTTCGGCTGAAGATATTGGTAAGTTTCCGGATACTAACTTAGCTGAGTCCTTACAACGGATCACCGGTGTATCCATCGACCGTTCAGACGGCGAGGGTAGTCGCGTGACCATCCGCGGCTTTGGCGCCGACAGAAACCTGGTACTGCTAAATGGCCGCCAGATGCCAACACCTACCCGCTCCTTTGACTTTGCCGACCTCGCCTCGGAAGGCGTCAGTGCGGTAGAAGTCTATAAAACCGGGCGTGCCTCCATCGCTACCGGCGGCCTGGGCGGCACCATCAATATTATTACTCCGCGACCGTTGGCTACCCCTGGTCGCCAGGCCAGTATTGGCTTTAAGGCCGTCAACGATGACTCAACCCAACGCGGCGACACCTGGACGCCAGAACTTTCGGGCCTTTATTCAGAGACTTTCCTGGATGATAAGTTTGGCGTGTCGTTAACCGGCAGTTACCAAAAACGCGATAGCGGTAACAGCAATGCTTCGGTAGGGGCTGGCTGGCGTTCGTTTATTGCCGGTCAGGATGAAGGCGGCTGGGGAAATCTGCCCGCCGAAGATCCGGATAATTCCTATTTAAACAAGCCCGCCGACGGGGTGACGTATGCGGTCCCACAAAACCTGGTTTATCAGTTTAACGAAGCTTACCGAACCCGTATCAATGGCCAGCTAACCCTGGAATATCAGGCCACCGACAAACTCAAAGCCCGGCTGGACTATACCTACTCAGAGCGCAGTATCGACCGTGAACTAACCGACATGTCGACCTGGTTCTCGTTCAATTATAACAACGCCACCATGGTGTGGTCGGAACCCAATAGCGAAGGGGTGGCTTATCCTATCCAGTATCAGGATACCGATAACTACAGTGACGACGTGCAGCGCGGTGAAGGCATCGGTATTAACTCCGGTCGTGGTTTCTCGGCCACCAAAAATACCAACAACTCCCTTGGTCTGAACCTTCAATACCAGCTCAGCGACAATCTGTTCCTGGAATTCGACTACCATACAGCTTCAGCCAGGCACGAACCTAACAGCCCCTATGGCAGCTGGGGCTCACTGGCGATGATCTCCAACAACCGTATTCGTACTACCGTGGATTTCTCGCAAGTCCTGCCTGTTCTTAGTATTGAGTACCCGGAAGGGGTAGACGGTTTTGAGCCAGCCGATATGATTGGTGCCGGCAGTAACTTTGGTAATAACCATGAGCGTACTGATTTGGAACAATTCCAGGCTAGCGGTACCTATACCTTTGACACCGGCTTTATTGAAAGTATCGATTTCGGGATTGCCCGTACCGAAGCCAATAACCACTCCAAATATGCCAGCGCCACGCGGGGTACCTGGAGCGGTGTTGGTGAGCCGGAAGACTGGCAAGACAGCTGGTTTACCCAGCGTTCACTGTCTGCCATGTTCGACAACATTCCCGGTCATAGTGATCCGGATCTTGAACCGTATTTTATCGACTGGGATTTCGTCCAGATAGCCGACTTCACGGCGGCAAATTTCTACAATGAAAACGCCGTAGAATGGCCTTGCGGACCGCGCTTCTGTGGCGGCACCAACTATACTACCGACCGCTACACCGACGAAGAAATGACCTCGGCCTATGTCCAGGCAAACCTGGTATTTGATATTGGCGATATGCCAGCCAACATTGTTACTGGCTTACGCTACGAGAAAACCGATACCCATGCCTCAGCACTGGTGCCCAGTTACGACGGCATTTCCTGGAGCAGTACGAATGAACTGGTTTTACAGCCTACCGGCGACTCGGTATTTACCGACGAATACGGCGACTACGACAATTTGTTGCCAAGCATCGACTTTAAGGTTGAGCTGACCGACGATATTGTTGCCCGCGCTTCCTACAGCAAAACCATTTCTCGACCCAGCTACGGTGATATGCAGGGCGGTAAGACCCTGGGCGGCCAGATCACAACCATTCAGGGTTCCGGCTCACGGGGTAACCCGGCCTTATTGCCACTGGAGTCAACCAACTACGACCTGTCGCTTGAGTGGTACTACGAAGAAGCAAGTTATGCGGCCATTGGCTGGTTTAACAAAGACGTAGAAAACTTTGTAGGTCGACGCACCATCACCGAAACGGCCTTTGGCCTGCGTAACCCGGCCCAGGGCCCAAGAGCAGATGCTGCGCGCGCTGCAGGCTTTACCGGTAACGGCGAAATTCGTCAGTACATTCTGGACAACTACCTGGACAGCGATCCCAACGTCTATCTTAACGAGCATGGCGATGTGGTAATTGATGCCAGCCCGGAAGACGAACTGGCTCAGTTCGAGATCACCATTCCCTACAACCAGCGAGATAACAACGTGCATGGCTGGGAGTTGGCGGTTCAGCATATGTTCTGGGATTCCGGTTTTGGCGTAAACGTGAACGGCACCCTGGTAGACGGTGATTTGTATTACGACAACGCCTCGCTGGAGCCGCAGTACGCGCTAACCGGTTTATCTGACTCCGCCAACTTTATCGCCTTCTATGAGAACGATGAGTTATCGGTACGGATTGCCTACAACTGGCGCGACAAGTTTCTGGCCTGGATTGGTGATGGCTCCGGCGACAACCCGGTTTACACCGAAGCCTATGGTCAGTGGGATGTCAACGTCAGTTATAACGTAACCGAAAACCTGGCGGTGTTCGCCGAAGGCATTAATCTGACCAATGAGTATCAGCGTCAGCATGGTCGGCACGAGCAAATGCTGATTAACTTAAGGCAGTCTTCGCCGCGGTATAACCTGGGTATGCGTTATACATTTTAAGCCGTAATCATTACCCGTAGCTACACCTTGAGTAACTCGCGTTTTATGCTTTTTACGCGTCTTACTCCTGGTGTGGTTTTTTCGGTATAGTGTCTTATCAATAACAACAAGGAGCAGATATGGCTAACCCGGTCGCTCTGAATAATATTGCCCACAAAGATTTACGTATAGTCCGCCAGCACACGCCAGCGCTCAATGAATCGTTAATGATCACCCTGGCGTTGCCTTTTGAGTTTCGTCGTTTGCAACACGAATACCCCATCGTGTTTTATAAGGATGAGCAAAAACAAAGCTTTCATGCCGTGGCTCTGCTTGGCTTGCAACAAAACGAAAACCTGTATCTCACCGAGGCCGGCTGGGATGCCAGCTACGTGCCATTGATGATCGAACGCCAGCCATTTTTAATTGGCATGCGCGGCCCGGATGAACAGGGCGAATCGCAGCCGGTACTGCTGGTTGATCTGGACAGTCCCAAGGTCAGCGAGGTTGAAGGAGAACCACTGTTCTTACCTCACGGCGGTCACAGCGAGTATTTGCAACAAGTTACCAATATATTAAATGCCATTCGTGAGCGGGAAGCAGAAACTGCGGCTTTCCACCAGGCGCTGATTGAGCATGACTTGTTGGAGAGCTTCTTTTTAGATATCAGCCTGGATGGCACCGATAAACACCGCCTTGCCGGTTACTACACCATCAACGAAGATAAATTACGCGAATTAGAGGATAGTGCGGTACTGCGCCTGCATCATAGCGGCATGTTACAGTTGATCCATTTTGTGCTGGCCAGCCAGGCTAACTTTGCAGGTTTAATTGAACGCAAGAGGGCACAAGTCGGTGCCAGCAGTTGATTCAGGCCGTCACTGCCAAAGCATTACCTTAACGCCCGGCAGTAAACTTCCCGACTGGCTGCCAGCCAGCCAGCAACCGGTAAAACTCAGTGGCTATATCAGTCACTGGCAGGCCGTGCAGTACGGTAAACAAAGTGCATATGACCTGTGCCAGCATTTACTCAAATTTTACACCGGCGAGCCGCTGGGCTTTTTCTTCGGCGCCCCCGACATTAACGGGCGCTTTTTTTACAATGAAGACATGAGCGGTTTTAATTTTGACAAGGTTGCCGCCGAGCTGGGCCTGATCCTGCGCAAGTTACTCGATACCCAAACAATGACGACGCCACCAGCTATCTTTATCGGTGGCACCCATTTACAGCAATACCTGCCCGGCTTTGAAACTGAAAACCCCAGAATACCAGTGCCCCACGAGCAACCGCGTAACGGCTTATGGGTTGGTAATAAGACCCGCGTAGCCATCCATCAGGACCTGCCCCTGAACATCGCTTGCTGCGTAGCAGGTCGGCGCCGCTTTACACTGTTTCCGCCGGATCAAATGCCCAATCTTTATATCGGCCCGCTCGAACATACCCCCTCCGGACAACCGGTCAGTCTGGTAGATTTACACAATATTAATGAGCAACGCTTTCCGCGCTTTCGTCAGGCAATGGCCCACATGCAGATTGCCGAGTTGGAGCCGGGCGATGCATTGTTTATCCCCAGTATGTGGTGGCACGAAGTTGAAGCGCTTGCGCCGTTTAATCTGCTTGTTAACTACTGGTGGCGCACCACGCCGGATTACATGGATGCGCCTATCAATGCCCTGCAACATGCCCTGCTAAGCATTGCCGGACTGCCGCCAGAGGAAAAGCAAATCTGGCAGGATATGTTTAACCATTACATTTTTAATCAACATGGCACGCAACACGACCATATTCCCGAAGAGGCCAGAGGCATTCTTGGCCTGCCCGGCGAAGAAAATGCCCGGCGTCTGCGCAGCCTGCTACTTCAGGCGTTAAACCGATGACCAACATCCCCGATAAAGTACAACGCATTGTCATTGCCGGTGGTGGCACCGCTGGCTGGATGACCGCCGCGGCGTTGAGCCATACGCTGGGCAAACAACTAAACATTACGCTGGTTGAATCCGACATTATTGGTACGGTGGGTGTAGGCGAAGCGACGATTCCCACGCTGCAATACTTTCACCGTCTGCTTGGCATTGATGAGCGCGAGTTTATGGCGGCTACCCAGGCTACCTTTAAGCTCGGTATCGAATTTATCAACTGGCGTCACGCTGAGCATAAGTACCTCCATGCCTTTGGCCATACCGGGCAGGATTGCTGGGCCTGCGGGTTTCAGCATTTCTGGTTGAGGGGCAGGCAATTAGGCATCCACTATGATTACGGTGATTATTGCCCGGAACACCAGGCTGCCAAGGCTGAGCGTTTTGCCCATACCCAACCCAAAAACCTGAATTATGCCTACCACCTGGATGCAGGTAACTATGCACGCTACCTGCGCAGTTTCAGTGAACAGCGTGGCGTAACACGTATCGAAGGCATTATTAGTGATGTGGTGCTCAACCCGGGTACCGGCAACATAGACTCTCTCACACTCAGCCAGGGTGAAATCGTGCACGGTGACCTGTTTATCGATTGCACCGGGTTTCGCGGACGCCTGATTGAGCAGGCGCTGCATACCGGTTATGAGGACTGGTCGCACTGGCTACCCTGCGATCGCGCTATTGCCGTACAATCTGAACATAGTCATCCGCCGCTTCCATTTACCCGTTCAACCGCACAACCCTACGGCTGGCAATGGCGAATTCCACTGACTGGCCGGCAAGGTAACGGGGTCGTATTTGCCAGCAATGCCATTAGCCATGCTCACGCCGAAGATGAATTACTAGCCAGCCTGCAAGCCGAGCCGCTCACTGAGCCGAAAATGATTTCATTCAGAACCGGCAAGCGGCGCAAACAATGGCATAAAAACTGTGTTGCTATTGGGCTGTCGTCGGGTTTCCTGGAGCCGTTGGAGTCCACCAGCATTCACCTGATTTCATCAGCCATTTTACGCTTGCTGGATTTTTTCCCGCATAACGGTATTAAACCCAGCGAAATCCATGAATATAACAAGCAGGCCGAACTGGAGCTGATTGGTATTCGCGACTTCGTGATCCTCCACTACAAGGTTACCCAACGTCGCGACAGCCCCTTATGGCAGTACTGTCAGCAGATGACAGTCCCCGACACGCTGCAGGAAAAACTCGATCTGTTTGCGCAGACTGGTCGGGTACTCAAAGAACGTAACGAGCTGTTTGAAGACTCCTGGCAGCAGGTCATGCTGGGGCAAGGTATACAGCCCGGTGGGTACCACCCCATTGTGAACAATATGAGTGATGACGAACTGCACCACTTTCTGTTGCAGATCCGCCAGCAGATTGCCAATCGGGTTACACAATTACCTCACCATCTGGACTATTTAGGTCAATATGTAAATCAGTAGCCGCCGCTTAACTGATATTAAGTCGCCCGGCCCCATGGCCGGGCTTTTTTATGTCCAGGCCAGTGAAAACCCACGTTCTGACGCTTATTCGAACGTTCTGATTGGCGTTTTCGCGCTGACTCGGAATCGTCTTAAGCCAAAATTTGGTTAACTGATTGTTGCAAACTTGTTGGTTCACGCGCACCGACAAACCCTTGGAGCAACTCGGAGAAAACCGGTGAAAATAACAGATAACAAAAATAAGTTTACGCTGACAAAACTGGCTCAACTTATTGCCTTGAGTGGTCTGGCACTCAGTATGGTCGGCTGCGGCCTCGATGAAGCAAGCGACGCCAATAGTAATAACGGCGAAACCGTTTATGACTTTGCCCCGCCAGAACCTAAAGCTGGTAACGAGCAATACAGCATGTTGAAGCAGGACCGCGAACGCTGGATGAACGAACAAGGCGAAATCGTTTCGCTGCGCGGCGTTAACCTGGGCAACTGGCTGATGCTGGAAATGTGGATGCTCAACAACGGCGAAAATCCGGTTGGCGAGGGCATTGTTGATCAGTGTACCTTTGAAGGTACCCTGGAAGAGCGTTTTGGTGCCGACGAACGGGCGCGCCTGATGGACGTTTATCGCGACAACTTTATTACCCAGCG
This sequence comes from uncultured Alteromonadaceae bacterium, assembly GCA_950073835.1. GTDB lineage: Bacteria > Pseudomonadota > Gammaproteobacteria > Enterobacterales > Alteromonadaceae > Alteromonas. The sequence continues at coordinate 27,223 of CATMRP010000001.1, read as the reverse complement.
CGACTGGGACATTCTTGAGGACGCCGGTTTCAATCTTATTCGCCTGCCTTTCCCGTATCAGCTGATTGAAGACGACGCCAACCCGATGACCCTGCGAGACGATGCCTGGCAATATCTCGATTACGCGATCGAAGAGGCCAAAGCCCGCAACATGTGGGTGGTTCTCGATTTACACGGCGCTGCCGGTGCGCAGGGCTGGGAGCATCACAGCGGTTGCGAAGGTAAAAACGAATACTGGGAAGGCGATAACGTTGCCGAAAACCAGCAACGTACCCGCTGGTTATGGCAGCAGATTGCTGAGCGCTATAAAGATGAACCCGCCGTAGCAGGCTATGGGGTGCTCAATGAACCCTGGGGCACCGATGCGGAAACCCTGGCAGCCAACGTGACAGAACTGTATGAGGCAATCCGTGAAGTCGATCAGGAGCACATTGTTATCCTGCCGGGGCATAACAGCGGTGGCATTGATGCTTATGGCGATCCGGAAGAAGCAGGCATGACCAATGTGGCTTTTGAAATGCATTTTTATCCGGGCATCTTTGGCTGGGGCGAAATTGGCTATGATGTTCACCGTGATTGGCTGACGTGCGGCCAGAATGGCACCACCGGAGTGTGTGAATGGGACGAGCGTATCCGCGAACTGGACACCCCGTTCCTGATTGGTGAAATGCAACCCTGGACAGGCCTTGGCGAACAAGGCGGGCCGATCACCCGTGCCACCTTTGACCGTTACAACGAACTGAGCTGGGCGGCTACCGCGTGGTCGTACAAAGTACTGACCACTAACGGTGGGCAGGGCAATGGCACCTGGGGTTATGTCACCAACAAAGGAGAGCGCCTGTTGGCCAAAGCCAGTACCTGGAGCTGTGCCGGCTGGGACAGCCCGCTAGCCGAAGCCTGTGAAACCCCCACTAAGGTGGTTACGCCTACCGAAGATGACCAGACCTTCTATCTGATTGTGAAGTCCGGCTCATTGGGAGGGGTTCAGGATATCCGCATTGACAACCTCCAGTTTACGGCTCAGTCGAGCGGCGAAAACGTTCTGCAAAACAGTACCTTTGATACCGCAAGCAACTGGATTGAATGGAGCGCCACTAACAGCTCCGCGGCCGATGATAATCTTACTGCCGATGTCGGTTACGCCGATGGCGACGAGAATATCCTGCGCATCAGCGCCCAGAATGGTTTTGCCAATGGCGGTGTGTATCAGGAAGTTCAGCTCACCGGCGGTGAATCTTACCTGCTTTCTGGCACCTTCCATGACGCGGGATCTGCCGACACCTGGGCGGAGTTCTATCTGCTGCCGGCACCACCTGAGAACGGACAGGATGTCAGCGGCGCAGCCATGGCTGGCATCGATCTGAATACAGCTTCGATTGAAGAGATAGAAGCCTATTTCGCCAACATGTCGGCCATCGAATATGAAATCAACGAAAGTGTGTATGAGGCACTGAGCGCCGATCAGCCCGCCGATATATTCAACTTTCCTGACGCACCGCAAAACCTGACGCTGGAAAACACCGAAGAAGGTATGAGCCTGGTCTGGATGGGCGTGGCTGATGCTACCTATAACGTGTACCGCACCACATCATCGGGCAGTAACTATCAGCTGTTAGCCGAAGGAGTGGAAAGTGAAATGTACCTCGATACCACGACCGCAGATGGCGTTACCTACTTTTATATCGTCACTGCCGACAACGGCGAGGAAAGCTATGCCTCAAATGAGGTGGCCACCGAGATTTTCTACGCCACCATTCCGGGCCGCATAGAGGCTGAGCATTTCAGCGGGCAGTCGGGCTTCCAGGTGGAAGATACGCAGGATGAAGGCGGCGGCCAGAACCTCGGCTACACGGATCCGGGCGACACGCTGACTTACAACGTAGAAGTGGCCGAAGCCGGTGAATATACCCTGACCCTGCGAATAGCCAGCTCTGGCGGCTCAGAAGGGATCAGCTTCGCTATGAATGGCGCCAGTGTTGGCAGTATTACGGTACCGGATACCGGAGACTGGCAGAACTGGCAAACCATCACTACGACGGTGACCTTGCAAGCCGGTGAGCAGGAACTTCTCCTGACCGCACTGGGCGGTGCCTGGAACCTGAACTGGATGGAATTTACTAAGAACTAAAAGAAAGTGTGTTAACCCAACCATTGCCAGCAAACCCTTGTTTGCTGGCTTTTTTATTCGCCTGGTGGCGGCAAAGCCACCGGCACCGCTGTTTGATTATCAGAGATACCATCACCATGACATTACGTCTGCTTACATTTATGACTTTTTCTTTTGTACTGTTTAACGCCACGGCGAAGGTGAATGAGCAACCACGAGCCTGGACTTCCACAGAACTTCACCCCAACGATCAACGCTGGTATTCGGCCCCGTGGCCGGAATCTGACATCAGTTACCGTTTAAGCCCACTAACAGTTGCGGCATCAGCGGCGAACACTAAAGATGCTATCGAGATAAACCCGACCCGGCGTTTTCAGACAATTATTGGGTTGGGCGCTTCGTTGGAACATTCTACGGTGTATGCCATACGAAAAAATAAAGACCGTCAGCAACAGCGGGCCTTACTGGACGCCCTTATCGATCCGGTTGACGGCATTGGTATGAATTTGTTTCGCATCAGTATTGGCACCTCTGACTTTTCTGACGGCACTCACGCCCGCACACCTACCGATAATGACATGGGCTGGTACAGCTTTCAGGATACGCCTGACAGCGCGTTCAGTATTCAGCGCAATATTGAGCTGGGTATTGTAGAGACCTTACAAATGGCGCTGGAAGCCGGCCGGCAGAGTAATAACCCGGTACGCTTTGTGGCCAGCCCCTGGAGCCCGCCGCGCTGGATGCGAGAGCACAACAACATGGTACAAGGCGGCACGCTAAAGCGGCAATTTTACGCAGCCTACGCCACTTACCTGCGCAACTTTATTGAAGCCTATGCCAGCCAGGGGATACCGGTTTATGCCATCACGCTACAAAATGAACGGCAGTTTGAGCCACCGGCGTACCCGGGCATGGTAATGAGCTGGCAACAAGAGCGCGACTTACTGATAGCCGTTTACGAGAACTTTCACAATGTTGGCGGGCATTATGGTGAAACGCTTGATGTAAAACTGTGGACGCTGGATCATAACTTTAATTACTGGCAACAGGCCATTGCACAGATTGACTCCTTAAAGCAAATGGATAAAGCCCATTACCTGGATGGCACGGCTTTTCATCATTATGCTGGCGATTCCTCTGCCATGGCAAAAGTCCACCAGGCTCACCCGGACAAAGACGTTATTTTCACCGAAGGCAGTGTATGGGGCGCAGGAGACAAAGACCTTAACCGTGGCTTTCAGGCCGTTATCCGCCACCTCAGGCACTGGTCTACCGCGTATCTTTCGTGGGTGACCATGCTGCCTCAGCAAGTGGATGAAGCCAATAAAGGGCCTTACAACAAGCTTGGTGTTGTTGGGCCCACCATGCTTATTCAGCACCAGGGAAATAGCGATAACTGGTATAAAACCCCGGAATACTGGTTAATGGGGCAGTTTTCCCGCTTTATTCAGCAAGGTGCAGTTCGCATTGCCACAACGCCCGTAAGTGTCGGCAAGATTGAAAACGTCGCATTTGAAAATCCCGACGGTTCCGTGGTTTGCCTGCTCTCCAACGCCGCCGGGACGGCCCGGCAGATCAGCCTGTCGCTGGGTACCCGGCAATGGCAGGTAACAGTACCGGCTAAATCGGTCACAACGGTGAAATGGCCGTAATGCAAATTTCAAACGACGCGCCCCTGGCCTTAAACCCAGATGCCCGCTGGCATGTACTGAAAATTGGGCACGAGCAAACACGGGTTTTACTGGTAGATGATCTATTTACTCATCTGCGCGCCGTGCAACAACTCGCTGCGCAACAAACCTTTACGCCAGAAGCAGCGACTTATTACCCTGGCGTTCGGGCGCGCTGCCCGGATGTGCTGCGGGATATTATGCTAAGTGCTGCCGCCAGCATGATGATCTCTGCATATGGTTTGCCGCAGAACACACACTTCAGCGATCAGGGCTGCTGGTTAAGTCTTGCTGCTACCCCGGAGAAGGCACTGCATCCGCTGCAATGCCTGCCTCACTTTGACTCACAGTTACCCACAGACTTTGCCATAATGCTGTATGCCAGCAATCACTCCTTTAGCGGAACAGGGTTTTACCGTCATCTGCCCACCGGATTTGAAAATATCACCCAAGCCCGCTGGCCCGCCTTTGAACGGGCCAGAAAAGATTGGGCAAACCGCACCACCGAGCGTCCTCAAAGTTACTTTAACCACAGTACTAATGAATATCAGCGCCTCGGCACTATCGACTACAAACCTAACAGAATGGTGGTATACCCGGGCACCTTGCTGCATTCGGGGTTAATTAACCCGGACAAAGACCTCAGCGAGTCGCCGGACGATGGACGCTTGACGGCGAATGTTTTTGTGAGTGGGGAGTGGCATTCCCGTTAACGCCAACGACAGCAATTGCGCAGTGGCGAGTCAGCTAAGGGAACAGCCGGATACCTTAAGTGTCTGCTGTCCCCGCTTTTTTATATTGACTGGCTAGCCTGCCATTTGGCGCGCAGGGGTTTCTTCAGTCGCCACCCGTCGACTGATGTATTCGCCTACGGCAAGCTGTTCTTCATGGGACATGACAACCCCCATTTTAGTCCGCCGCCACAAGAAATCATCAGGGTGTTTAACAAACTCATGCTCTATCATGTAATCAATCTCAGCCTGGTACACCTCATGACCAAAATCAATTCCTAACTCGGCTTTGCTTTTTACATTTTGCAGCAGGGTATGGGTGTTGGAACCAAACTGACTGGTGTACCGGTTCGCTAAACGCGCAGACAGGAAAGGATAGTCCTGGTGAATGTTGTTGGCATATAAATCCCTTGAACAACTGAAATCACCGCCAGGGAGAGTACTGCAATGTGTCCAGCTATCGCCGATTTCACTATAGAAAGGCGTTAGCTTCTTCATGGCTGACTCCGCTAATTTTCGGTAGGTGGTAAGTTTTCCGCCAAACACAGAAAGCAGCGGTGAACGATGCTCGTTATCCGCTTGCAAGGCTAATGTGTAATCTCTCGTGATGGCCTGTGGCGATGAGGATTCGTCGTCACACAGCGGTCTGACGCCGCTATATGACCACACCACATCCTCGCGTTTCAGAGTATTAACAAAATGCTGATTCACTACATTCAACAGATAATCCGTTTCCTGCTCTGAAATTTGCGTGTCACGAGGATCCCCTTTGTATTCCAGGTCGGTAGTACCAATCAGCGAGTAATCATCCAGATAAGGAATAACAAATACGATCCGGTCATCTTCATTCTGAAGAATATATGCCTGTTCCTCGTCATGAATACGTTTCACAACAATGTGTGATCCTTTGATCAGGCGGATGTTATAAGGCGACGCCATACTGATAGACTGGTCGAAGAGCGATTTAACCCAAGGACCCGCAGCGTTAACCAATGTCCTGGACTTTCTGGTGAAACGCGTATTGGTGAAACTGTCGAACAGTGAAACCAGCCAGCCACCGGCAATGGGCTCAGCCCGTTCAACCTGACAATAATTCATCATTTCTGCGCCAAGCGCCTGCGCCGCCTGAATATTCAACAAGACCAACCGGGCATCATCGACCCAACAATCCGAATACTCAAACCCTTTGGTAATTTGCGAGTTTAAGTTGCCAGAAGCTGACAGATCAATCGTCTTGCTACCTTGTAATGTGGTGCGTTTGCCAAGGTGATCATAGAGAAACAAGCCCAATCGAATCATCCAGGCCGGACGTAAAAACGGACGATGAGGTAAACGAAACCTGAGAGGAGTTACCACATGAGGGGCTTTGCGGAGCAAGACTTCCCGCTCTTTCAGCGCCTCAGACACCAAGCGAAACTCGTAGTGCTCAAGATACCTTAGACCACCATGAATGAGTTTGGAACTTGCCGAAGAGGTTGCAGAGGCAAAATCCCTGGCCTCGTATAACCCAACAGACAACCCACGACCAGCGGCATCGGCAGCAATACCAGCCCCATTTATTCCGCCGCCAACCACAATCAAATCCAGAAACTGGTCATCATTTTGAGAATTAGCGCTTTGCATTTTGATACTTCCTCAGGGTGAGAATGTCTTTACGAGAATATTTGTCATAGTAAAGTAATTTTCGCTTTCGATCACCCTTTATTTTCGAAAAGGAACAAATAACGAAAAAATACGAACATTATTTTCGTTAAGAATCCCTTTCTACCGATTAAACAGCAGAAACAGAAATGTACAGAGGACAGGGCGAATCAGCTAGAAGACGCGGCTACAGCAAGAATGACGTTATTATCGTCAAGAATTTTACAAATCGATTCGGGAGGCTGACGGTCGGTAACCACCGTATGAATTTGCGCAATATTGCCCAACTTCACCATGGCATTACGGCCAAATTTGGAATAGTCAACGGCCAGAAAAACACTACGGCTGTTTTCGATAATGGCCTGTTTTACCCGGACTTCATGATAATCGAAGTCTAATAGTGAACCGTCAAAATCTATACCACTGATACCTAAAATGCCGAAGTCCAGCCTGAATTGCTTAACAAAATCCAGCGTAGCTTCGCCAATTATGCCACCATCGCGATCTCGAACCTCACCACCGGCTAGGATGACCTGAATTTCTCGGTTGGGTTGCAAAATGGTAGCAACGTTCAGATTGTTTGTGACCACTCGCAATTGCTTGTGTTTCTTATTTAACGCCACCGCTACCGCTTCGGGTGTAGTGCCAATGTCGATAAACAGCGTCGCACCATCCGGGATATGTTTGACCAACTCTTCAGCGATTAGGTCCTTTTCACCAAACTTCTGGGCCTTGCGGGTGCGGTAATCAGTATTTTCGGAACTCAGAGGCAGTGTCGCACCACCATGATAGCGGCGCAGCTTATTTGCATCAGACAATTCGGTTAAGTCTCGGCGAATAGTTTGAGGACTAACGTTAAACTTTTCGACCAGCTCATCAACGCTCACGTAACCGTGCTTAGTGACCAGCTCGACTATTTGCACATGGCGCGGTGCTTGTTTCACATCAGACTCCCAAAACAACGTCAAAAACCTCAGAATTGTTCGTATTATTGAGAGAATGTTCGCTTTTGTACAGATAAAGCGAACAATTAAGCGCAAGAAATAGTATTTACGCTTTACACTGCCTACGCCTGAGCTGGTCGTCGTGCCGGCTGCTGATTAATCCTGGTTGGTTTCATCCCGCAGTGAAGCCCATAACTGAGCACACTTCACCGCACGCCGCCACCCGCTGTAGCGTCGGCTGCGTTTTTGCTCGTCGGCTGCAGGCACGAATGTGCGATCCAGTTGGGCTTTATCTTCCAATTCACCCAGTGATTGCCAGAAGCCAACCGCCAGCCCAGCCAGATAAGCTGCGCCAAGCGCGGTCACCTCGGTGACTTTCGGGCGATTAACCTCGGTATTCAGTACGTCTGCCTGAAACTGCATCAGAAAATTGTTTGCAACAGCGCCACCATCGACTCTTAGCCCCGCCAGTTGTATGCCTGAGTCGGCCTGCATGGCGTCGAGTACATCACGTGTTTGATAGGCAATGCTCTCCAGCGTCGCGCGGATCACATGGTTGGAATTCACCCCGCGCGTCAGACCTACAATGGTGCCTCTTGCGTGAGGATCCCAGTAGGGTGCTCCCAGACCGGTGAAAGCTGGCACTACATACACACCGTTGGCCGTGTCGACTTTGGTTGCAAAATATTCAGAGTCACTGGCATCTGCCATCAGCTTAAGCTCATCACGCAGCCATTGTACTGAGGCTCCCCCCATAAATACCGCTCCCTCAAGAGCGTATGCAGGCTCACCTTTCGGACCACAAGCCAGGGTGGTTAACAATCCATGGGAAGAACTGACTTTCTCACTGCCGGTATTCATTAACAGGAAACAGCCGGTGCCATAGGTATTTTTGGCTTGTCCGGCTGCGACACACATTTGCCCAAAGAGCGCGGCCTGTTGATCTCCGGCAATACCAGCAACCGGAATTCGGGTCCCTTCTTTGCCGCCAATATTCGTATGCCCGTATACCGCTGAAGAGGGCTTCACTTCGGGTAACATCGAAGTCGGCACGCCAAGTAAATCGAGCAGTTTCTGATCCCAGCACAGGTCATTTATATTGAACATCATGGTACGTGAAGCATTGGTGTAATCCGTGACATGCACACTCCCTTGCGTCATTTTCCAGAGCAACCAGCTGTCCACGGTGCCAAAGAGTAATTTACCTGCTTCAGCATCCTCGCGCGCTCCGGGTACATTATCCAGTATCCACTTAACTTTGGTGCCTGAGAAGTAAGGATCCAAAACCAGGCCGGTCGCTTCACGGATATACTCTTCGTGCCCCCCCTCACGCAGTGAGTCACAAATATCTGCCGTGCGGCGGCACTGCCAGACGATAGCGTTATACACCGGTTTACCGGTTTCTTTATTCCAGACGACAGCCGTTTCACGCTGGTTGGTGATACCAATGGCAGCTATCTGATCGCTGCGAATACCTGACTTACCCAGCGCTTCAATCAGCGTTGAACTCTGGGTGGCGTAGATATCCATCGGATCATGCTCAACCCAGCCAGCGCGAGGATAAATCTGACTAAACTCCCGCTGAGCAACGGCAACGATATTGGCATCATGATCCAGAATAATTGTTCTGGAGCTGGTTGTGCCCTGATCCAGGGCTACAATGTATTTTTGTTCACTCATGTCCGTGTCCTGTTACTCTACAGTTATTTTAGGTCGTTAATTGGTTCAGCGTCATCGCACTGATTCGGAATAGTACAGCCGTGCCCGCTGTTTGCCAGCCGGGTTCCAATCACAAATGGATACAACCATGCACCGAAACAGGCACCTGCAATCGGGGCAACGACAGGTACGATGAAGTAAGGTATATCCTTGCCACCGCTTAGTGCATAGTCCCAGCCGGCAAGGTACGTAAACAATTTAGGGCCAAAGTCCCGGGCGGGATTCATGGCAAAACCGGTCAGCGGCCCCAATGAGCTGCCTATCACAGCAATCAAAATCCCGATGAGTAAGGGGTTCATTGCCCCTCTGGGTGCCCCATTGTGTTCATCTCCTAATGCCAGTATGGCAAACAACAGGACGGCCGTTATGACAAACTCAACGGCAAACGCGCCAGTGAGGGTCAGCGCTGAGTGCGGATAGGTTGAGAAAATGCTGGCCGTGGCCAGTCCATCGAGACTGCTGCGACTAATACTGGTTGCCGTTTCAAACTCTATGAACAGGTTGGCATAGAGCCCGTATATCAACGCCGCGGCACAAAACGCCCCCAATACCTGCGACGTGATATAAGGCAGGACTTTGTGTTTTTCAAAACCATGCAACAACCAGAGCGCTATGGTTACAGCCGGATTGATGTGAGCCCCCGAAATGCCTGCCGTGCAATAAATTGCAATAGCAACCCCCATGCCCCAAACAATACTAATTTCCCACTGGGTAAACGACGATCCATTGAGTATCAGAGCAGCAACACAGCCAACCCCAAAGAAGATCAATAATCCGGTACCAATAAACTCTGCTATACACTGACTGAGTAGCGTCGGTCCCTCTTTTGTCGTCATAGTGGTTATCCTCGTGTATACGCCGTTTTTTTATTAATGAAATGTTACTTTACATGAAAAATAAAAAAACGAAAGTAAACGACCAATTATTTTTTCGTTATCGAGCAAACACAACCAATGGTCAGTTTTATTAACAATGGGTAGGTAGATATCGGTTAGAAAGTGATAGGCACAGGTCAGTGACCCACCCCAAACGGGCTCACATCAAGTCTATGCTCAATGATTCTGATTTAGCCGGCGTGCGCGGAAAATTACAGCTATACATTTCCACAACGAAAATCTGTGCAATGACAGAGCAGGCAGGAAAGTCCATCCATAAGCGGAAAACAAAACGTCACAATCTATAAACCTATTGCCGACAAATGGCTGTTATAAACGGTTGGGCATTGTTAAAAGCCAGCGCATCCATCGTTAATTGATGCAATGCAGCCTCGTGCTATTGCTCCCTTAGCTTGTCTCGAATATCCATCCAGGCTTTACCAATATGATTAAGGCCTCGCTGATCGCGGCCAATCCCCCAAAAATAATCGTACTGAGAGGTTTCTATAATCAGTCTGTCTTCTGTTTCAAGCAGCGCTTCGCGCACTTCCTTATACATTTGCACTTTGGTGTACAAAGCGCGCTTCATCAGGATCGGTGCTGTGGATTTGTAATCGGCTATTTTTGCCCGGTACCAGGCTTTACCGTAGCCATGGGCTTTTTCGCCACTGGGTAGCGATGTAACTTTCATGGCTTGTTTTTGGTTGCGTAAGGTTTTTGCCTGGACATAGTGTTCACAGGTCAGCCAATTCTGCTCATCCAGCAAAATGGGATGCTCAGAACAAGTGGAAAGCGGGTTAGTGCGATCAAAGCGGGAAAACTGATACGCTTTCTCCATAACGAGGTTGGCAGTAAACAAAATAAGTCCGTCAGCAAAAGTGAATTCTGGCCAGTATAAAGAAATATCCCGGTATTGTAATTTTCTCGTACCCATTGCCTGATGCTCGCACTGGAGTAGCGGTACAGCCTGCTTGCTATACCGCTTGCAGCCTGCCTTACTGAACCGGTGAGAACCACCAGGCCTGGGCATCAGTCCCGTTCGCAGCGGCGGTGCGCACATTGGTCCCATTCGCCATGGCGCCATACTGAGCTTCCAGTATATCGCCGGATGCCTGCGAACTTACCCGGTAGGCGCCATTGGGCAGGCCTTCGATTAACCAGCGTTGATTATTGCTGCCAAAGCAACTCCACTGATGCACATTATCGGAGCCGTTGTCTGCATCCAGGCAGGCATTGCTGTGCTGACTGACCAGCTCGAATTCATTTTCACCTACCGCCGTGGCATGCCAGCGTTGATTAGGGGCATCAAAGTTATCCCAGAGATGAACATTCGCCCCGTCGGCGGCCGATACTCCATCCACGTCGATCACCCGACCACTCGCTACATTGCTGATAATATAGGTACCTGCCTGCAAATTCTGTGGCGCATTAGCCAGGTTAAACCAGTTTAAGTTAAACCCGCCATAGGGATAGACAAGGCGCAAAGCATGATTGCCTGCTGGCAGATAAACTGATGTCTCAATTGTGGTAAAGCTTTGCCAACCGCCGGTTACCGGCGTTGAGAGAGAAGCCACTGAGCTGCCGTTAAGCTGAATATTTATTTGCCCGGCGGTGTCCAGCGAAGCCACCCGCGCCTGAAAGGTAAACTGGCCCGCCGTCGCTACGCTGATGTTGTACTGTGTATAGTCACCGGCGTCTATATAACCAATATTTTGCCCGCCATTAACATCGGTGGTGGTTTCCAGCTCTACCCCCTCAGCCTCACAAAACTGCTCGGCTTCTATTTGACCGGGCAAAGAAAAGCGCACGGCATTCTGGCAGGAAGTAGATTGAGGATCGGGCTTTACCCCCTCATAAAACCCCTGATGCCAGGTGTGACTGCTATGTCCGTTACGCACATTGTTTTGCGCAAAACTGATCATGGCATCATACAAATGTGTTGGCGGCGTGCCCCCATGATTGATATAAGCCTTCACCTGCTCATAATCACTGTTTGCAGGTACGGTCCAGAGCGTTCTGTCGTGCGACATTTTCTTAAAAGACCAGGGGAAATAGCCGGCCAGCTCCTGCTTTGCCCAGTTGGTAATAGCCAGCAGGTTGGCTTCGTCTGTTTCGCCGTATTCACCAATGATTAACGGAATATTCAGGTTATTGGTGATGTCCTCACGGCCCATGGTATCTGCCACCGGGCCATAATGGTGAATTTGATACACCAGTTTGCTGTCCCACTGATAGTTTATGCCGGTTTGTGCCTGGGTTTGTCCATTGGTCCAGTCTATCTTCGATAAGTCAGAACCCCACCAGCTGCCCTCTGCGACGATAATGTGGTTATTGTCCACTTCCCGAATCGCATTGCGCAGCGTAATTAGGGAGGGCAACAGCTCGTATTCCCTGCCGTCCTGGGGTACGGGCTCATTTATCAGGTCGTAACCCCACACTACCGGCTCATCTTTATAACGGTTAGCAATATGTCGCCAGATGGTTGCCGCTACCTGTACATTGTTACCATCCCAGAAGGTTACGCTGTCGCGGGGCTGACTGGCATTGGAATTTACATTATCGGCGTGATCGCCCGGGTTTTGATAACCGGGTGCACCGTGCATATCTAACAACACATACATATCATATTTGCGGCACCACTCAATGACGCGATCAAAATACTCAAAACCGTTGTCGCGCAGTTGATTGTTCCACCAGAATAAATTGTAATTAAAGGGTACCCTGACCGAATTAAACCCAAGCGCCTTAAGGTCGGCAATGGCCTGCTCGTCCACATAATTAAGTCGCCATTGATATTCAAACTCAGCGGCGCGATCAGAACTGCCAAGCGCCGAGGATAGCTCATTAAAAAACTGCGTATGGGTGCGATAGTTAAAGTCACCCATCATCAGATAACCCTCCCACACCAGCCAGTTACCCAGGTTGATGCCACTGAGGAACAACTCATTACCCTGTTCGTCGATGATTTTTGTACCATCAGTGCTAACAAAATCTGCAACAGCAGGTTGCGCTAGGGTGAAAGACAGTAGCGTGGAGCAGGCGACAGCCTGAGTAAGTTTTGTCAGCGTCCGCAGCGGCGTAAATTTAGCTTTGGTTATTTTCATAGGAAGGCCCTGTTGATTGTTTGTTTTTATCTATTGCCGGACCAGCATTCGCTGACTCACAGCAGCCTGAAATTAACAAATAAGTAACAAGAATGAGTTCTACTGCGATCCTCCTTCGCTAATTAAAACGTTCGGATTCAGGCCAGCGAGCAATCAAACCAGAATTAATCCACAACAGCTTTAAACTCAACAAAACAAATATATATCAAATGCTTAATTAAATTTCAGAAGTAGCGAAACGTTCGTTTGCGCAAAAGAACTTGTCAATGGCACGGGTTAACGGTTTTATTGCTAACAGTATAAAAAGCAGCGTATTGAGCGACCTTTAACACCTTCTTAAAAACCTTGCTTACGCGTGCACTGATGTTGTGAAACAGGCCTTCAAGCCATTATTATGAAAACACCAAATTCTGCTGTAAAAAGGGTAGTCATTGTTGGCGGAGGCGCCGCTGGCTGGTTAACGGCGGCCATTCTGGCCAGCACCCGTCCCGAGCTGGTTATTACTCTGATTGAATCACCAGACGTACGAATTCTGGGGGTGGGAGAAGGTACCTGGCCCACCATGCGCAACACGCTGCAGCAAATCGGCATAAGTGAACAGCAATTTTTAACCGCTTGTGATGCCAGCTTTAAGCAGGGTACCAGTTTTCATAACTGGCTCGACGACAAGGGACCGCACCAGTATTACCATCCATTCAGTTTACCGCTGGACTATCCTAATCCAGCGCTGGGAGGCTGGTGGCAACAGAATCTGGGCCAGCAAAGCTTTGCCCACTGCACCACCTCTCAGGCAACGCTGTGTGATCATTTCCGCGCCCCGAAACAACCACAAACACCGCCTTTTGCCGGTGTGGTGAACTATGGGTACCACCTGGATGCCAATAAATTCGCAATGCTTCTGCAAACCCATGCCACGCAACAGCTTGGCGTTACCCATGTTTGCGATCATATCCAGGCCGTGAATGGCAGTTCCGAAGGCCCGATTACCAGCGTGACCGGACGCTCACAGGGTGACATACATGGCGACCTGTTCATTGACTGCTCAGGATTTGCCGCCCGCCTGGTAGGCCAGCATTATGGCATCGAATTGCTCAGCTGTGAGCAAGTGCTGGCCAACAACAGTGCGGTAGCGATGCCTGTTAGCTACAAACACGCCCATACCGATATTGCCTCAGTCACCCGCTCTACCGCACAGAATAAAGGCTGGATTTGGGACATTGGCCTGCCCACTCGCAAGGGCATCGGCTATGTATACAGTGATGCTCATTGTAGTCGGGAAGAAGCACTCAACACTTTGGCTGGCTATATCCGCCACGACGACACAACTCAGAATGAACCGGATCTCAGTCAGGCACGCACTTTCAGCTTTAAACCAGGTTACCGGGAAACCCTATGGCACCACAATTGTGTGGCCATTGGTACCTCTGCCGGCTTTTTGGAGCCGCTAGAAGCTTCGGCGCTGGTAATGATCGAAATGTCCGCTAATCACCTGGCGGAACAAATGCCTGTTAAGGCTGAGCAGCTCAAACCGGCCAGCCGCCAATTTAATCAGCTGTTTAGTCAACGCTGGCAACGGGCGGTGGAATTTCTAAAGCTGCACTATGTGCTGAGCAAGCGGCGACAAAATGCCTATTGGCAGCAGATGACGGCAGTGGAAACTGCTTCTCAGCAGCTGCGCGACTGGCTAACGTTATGGCAATCGCGAATGCCTCTTGGCTCAGACTTCCCGCTGCGGGAAGAGCTTTTCCCGGCTGCCAGTTTCCAGTATGTTCTGTATGGCATGACGCAATCAATGCAAACATCAACCCATTACAATCCACAACAGCTGCACCGTGCGCATGAACAACTCCGCCATATTACCCACCAGCAACTTAACGGCCTGCCTACAAACCGTGAACTGCTGAGCAGGTTGTCAGATTAGGGGGCAATGATGCAATCAAAGCAACGGGTCGTGATAGCCGGAGGGGGCACTGCAGGGTGGATGGCGGCGGCAGCCCTTACCCGGTTATTGCGTGGTCAGGTTGATGTAACCCTCATTGAGAGCAGCGAAATAGGCACGGTGGGGGTAGGAGAAGCGACTATTCCCACACTGGCGTATTTTCATAAACTGCTCGGCATTGATGAACGCCAGTTTATGGCAGCAACCCAGGCTACCTTTAAACTGGGTATCCAGTTTGAGCACTGGCGCAAACAGCAGCATCAGTACCTGCATGCTTTCGGACAAACAGGGCAATCAAGTTTTGCCTGTGACTTTCAGCATTTCTGGTTACGCGGGCGTCAGTTGGGCATCGCCGCTGATTTTGGTGATTACTGCCTGGAAAGTGTGGCCGCCAGAGCCGGCAAGTTTGCCCATTTACCTGACAATGGCCTCAACTACGCCTATCACCTGGATGCCTCCCGCTATGCACTGTTTTTACGAAACCTTGCCGAACAGGCAGGTATCACGCGCATCGATGGTACCATCAGCGCTATTGCTACTGATGCGAATAATGGCTTTATCGACACTATCACCCTGGCCGATGGTCAGAGGATATCAGGCGATTTATTTATCGACTGCACCGGCTTTCGGGCCTTACTGATAGAACAAACACTGCGCGTTGGCTTTGAAGACTGGTCGCACTGGTTGCTATGCGACCGCGCCGTGGCGATGCAATCTGAGCGCATAGGTGAGTTAGTGCCTTTCACCCGCAGCATCGCCCACCCTGCTGGCTGGCAGTGGCGCATTCCGCTAAGGGAGCGAATGGGCAACGGCCTGATTTATAGCAGTCAGTACATGAGTGATGATGCAGCCAGCACCACATTGACCGGCTCGGTAAGCGGTAAGGCCTTGCACGATCCACGCTTCATTCGTTTTACGCCCGGCAGACGGCGCAAACAATGGCATAAAAACTGTGTAGCACTGGGACTAGCAAGTGGCTTTTTAGAGCCGCTGGAATCTACCAGCATTCACCTTATTCAACAGGGCATTATTAAACTCATTCGCCTGTTCCCTCACAAACAGATCCTGCCCAGCGCAGTGGATGAGTATAACCAACAATGCACCGCCGAACTTGGCCACATCCGCGATTTTCTGATTCTGCATTATTGCGTAACCCAGCGTAACGACAGTGCATTCTGGCGCCACTGCCAAAGCATGCCGATACCGGATTCACTGCAGCAAAAACTCGACCTGTTTAAGCAAACAGGCAGTGTGTTTCACTCGGGTAAGGCCTTGTTTGAAGATTCCTGGCAGCAGGTTATGCTCGGCCAGGGGCTTACGCCCGAACGCTATCATCCGTTTGCAGATACCATGGAACAGGCAGAGCTGGCGGATTTTCTGAGTCATGTTAGTGGCACTATTCAGCGAACAGTGGCTACCATGCCAGACCATGAACGTTATATTGCCACCATGCAATAGTGCTGACAGTCTTCATTTACCAGCGCTTTTCTGACCCAGTAAATCTGCAAACATTAACGCCGACCCCGCCATAAACAGCCAGACACCTACAATGGCATAATCGGCGAAAACGGGCAGAAACAAGGTACTACCAAAGAAAAAACATAAGCTGGCCGTCACACCCAGAGTATTTTGTCGGGCGCGTTGAAGCAGATTTAATGGCATTATGCCTCCCCCACGTTGACGTCAGGTTGAAACCGCAGGCTCACCGATAGCCGGTTCCAGCTATTGATTTGCAGGATCACCGTGGTCAGTTCGATGAGCTCTGCTTCGCCGAACTCATCTACTGCAGCTTGATACACAGCATCACTAACGCCATTGTTACTGATAAGGGTTAATGCCTCTGTCCAGGCCAGTGCAGCCCGTTCCCTGGTTGTAAAACAATTGAGCTCACGCCAGGCAGGTAAAACATCCAGCCGCCCCTGAGATTCACCATCATGGCGGGCTTCATCAGCATGCATTTTCTGACAAAAGCCACAGCGGTTTAACTGTGAAGCGTGCAATTTAACCAGGTGCAGTAATGAGGGTGATAATGACGAGCTTACAGGAAGCTCGGCAAGCCCCATCAAGTGGGTTACCAGTCGCGGGCATTGTTGATAGACCGTGGATTGTGAAATTCGAATTAGCATAACATTCTCCTTAAGTTACGAATGAAGAATGTACGGCGATGTCAGATGAATTAATTGGAAATTTGCGACAACTTCCGTGTGCGATATTGCCCGGGCGTTTCCAGTGCCCGTTCATGAAAGCTATTGGTAAAGTGCGCCTGATCGTAAAAACCACAACGCAAAGCAATGTCACTGAGTTCGGCCTGGGTTGTAATGAGTTGCGTGCGAGCATGTCTTAGTTGCGCAAACCCATACAACTGATTGGGTGAAAACCCAAAACGATTGCGCAACTGGCGCTCCAGCGTCCGCCGGCTCATCCCCTGCTGCGCTGCCAGTTGTTGTGGTGGGATTAAGCTGGTAAATGCCGTTGTTAACAGCTTTGACCACTTATCATGGACGTTGCCGGCGTGCTTGCAGACCCCCTCCAACCAGCCTTCGATCAACCTTAGTTGCACCGCAGCCGATGCTTCTGGCAGTTGACTGAGTAACCGTGCCAGTGCACTGGTCATGGGTATAGAAAGCTTTTGATTACCGGTTGATTCCACCCTGATACCAAATAGTGCAGCGCCTGCACCTGCCCTGAGCCTGACACTGATATAGCGTTTATGTAAATCCCAACGCTGGGTACAAACTGAAGCATGGTAAAAAAACGCAACTTGTGCGCCGTGAGGGCTAATTTCGAAAGTCAGGCTGCTACCAGCATCCGGATACAGCTTTTCATGATGGAACGTTTCATTGCGGTTTGTATCAACGCCACCCATAAACACTGCACCCAACGCCGCAGGTAGGGCCTGACAGGCGCGATCTGCACGCCCACTCCAGCAAAGGAGGCGGCCGGGATAATGTTGTCATACTGTGGGGGTTGCATACTTAAACGCCATGCCAATCAGAACGCTCAAATAGTAACCTAACTGCGTATAATGAACCAGTGTTAGCCAGCTTCATTAACCGGCTGGGCCGCAACCGGGGCGACCGGCGCAAAGTGATACCAGCCAGCATAACTGTATAATAGCGCGATGCCGAGTACGAGCCAGTGGTACCACAAAAACGGCAGGTAATTCAGTGTACTTACTCCTAGCGTAGTAGCCATAAAGATACCGCCGTCGGTCCAAGGGATCATAGGGGTAGTTACCGTTCCGCCAGACTCAACGTTTCGGGACAGTACTCTTTTATCAATGCCCATCTGTTCGTAATTACGGGATGTAATGGTACTGGCGGTCATTATCGAGACATAGGCTGCACCGCCTAGCGCATTACCCAATACACCACTTAGCATAGTGGAAAGCCCCAACCGGCCCGTAGTAGTAGCCCAGTGTTGCAGGGCATTACACACCGCGGTGAGCACACCAATAGATTCCATCAGTCCACCCAGTCCCAGGGCCAGAATAACCAGCAGGATCACCGACAGCATCGACGTAATACCACCCCGATTGAGCAGGATCTGCAGGAACTCTACATCGGTATCGATAGAGTTACCGTTATACAGGCTGTCGAAAGCGCTGACTAAAGAAGCCTGTTCAAACATCATGGCCCAGACCACCCCCAATACGGCGCCAAAGCAAATCACCGGAAACGAGGGCAGACGCATCATCAGCAAGCCAATCACAATCAATGCAGGCAGCAACATAAACCAGCCAATGGTGTAATGCATAGCAATGGCATCCATGACCTGTTGAGCGGTACCCGTACCACCATCATGATCAAACCCAAGACCCACCAGCAAAAACACCAGACAGGCAATAACGCAGGCTGGCACACTGACATACAACATGGATTTGATGTGCGCGATAAGATTTACCTGACACATGGAGGCGGTCATCACCGTGGTATCAGACAGCGGCGAGAGCTTATCGCCCACATAAGCCCCGGATATAGCCGCACCCGCCACCAGTGCCGGAGGTAAATCAAAGCCTGCACCAATGCCCATCATCGCAATTCCCGCGGTGCCGGCCGTACCAAATGAGGTGCCTGTTGCCAGTGAGGTAATAGCGCAAATGATAAACGCGGCTGGCAGAAAGAGCGCCGGATCCATTACCGACAGACCCAGATAAATGATATTGGGGACAATACCACCAGCCATCCAGCTGCCGATGAGGGCTCCCACAGCAATTAAAATTAAAATCGCATCCATACCCTGAGTAACCCCCGCAATAAGCCCTTTTTGCAGGTGGTGATAGGCACAGCCAAGGTATTTTCCAAAGCCCATCACCACAAACCAGCAGCCAATAAAAGCCAGTTGAATGGGTAAACCGAGTTGATGCACTGCAACAAAGATAATTGCCAGTAACAGCAGGGTGAGAATGAGAATTTCAGTCAGAGAGGGCAATCGCATTTTGTGCATGAAGATCCCGAGGCTGTGCTGCCGTAACGCCGCCATAACGGGAGTTACTACGCCTTAAATATTATTCTGTATACTTTTTATCCCATATAAGAATATGAATGTAAAGGAGATCGTCGGGTGACTATAAAAAAGTGGCGGGGGAAACTCCCGCCATAGCTTAAAGGGCAAGCAAGGGTTGGGATAACACAATTAAATCGGATAACACGTATCAGTCAGACTGATTAAGGAACTCCAGCACCTGTTGATGATTGTGCTGTCTGGCAACTGATAATGCGGCCTTTCTTTCATGTGCCTGCAGCGCCATGTCTTTACCGGTATAGCGAAAGTATCTGAGCATGGCGACGTCACCTTGTCTGGCGGCGTCCTGATACAAACGTGACCGGGTTTTACTGGTAAAATACACCGATAAGCACAGTGGGATACAACACAGCGTTGCAGTAAGTAATAACAGTAACATTACCGCCTCCCGTTACGCCTTTGGCGTTTGTTTTGTCGCAGCGTCTTTGCACAACTGATCGCCGTAATAATTGTCGCGAAAATTACAATCGCGCTCAGGTTGCTCTTGAATGGCGACGGGCTTGCGGTTAAGCAGGTGATTAATGATTTGCTGCATCAGACTTTCCTCTACGTGTATTCGATATGCAGAGTATGGCTGCCAGCCTAAAAATATAAAAATAATTAAAACTGATTAATTTGATTTGTTTTTAAGATTAATAGGGCTGCTGTATTTGTATACACTTGTCTATTTTGTTACTCAGCGAGCCGGTTAATAGGTTCCGGGCATAACAAACCCATTCCTCTTGGCAGCCCCGTTAATGAAAAAGACCAGCGTGCATCATGGTTTAGCTTGTTGCCTAATTAAATACCGGCGTGACTATGGTGTGGTAGTCCAATGCCATGGCAATGCTGAGCAGCGTGATGTTTAAAATAGAATAGCCAAACACTTTGCGGGCCCACACTACGGTATCGGTTTGCGCCTGATACCCTTTTAGCGCCATATACAACCACCATAAACTGGTGGTTGCGGCAACAGCCAGAAAGGCCAGGCCGGTATACCCGTTAATAGGTAGCAGCAGTGTTACCAGGGCATACACCGCAATGTAGATCACAATATGATGTTTAGCTTTAGTAATGCCCTGTGCAACCGGCAATACCGGGATACCCGCCGCTTGGTAATCATCATAACGAAAAATCCCAATGGCATAAGAGTGAGGCATTTGCCACAGGCAAAACATCAGCAGCAAAATTGTCGCGCCACTGTCGAATTGCCCGCTCACCGCGCAATAGCCTACTACCGGCGGCACCGCGCCTGATAAGCTGCCTACCAGGGTACCATGCACTGAGTTACGCTTCATATATAAGCTGTAAATACCCACATACACCACAAAGCCCAGTACAGCAAAGATCAGTGCTGCTACTGTGACATACCAGGCCAACAGGGCAAATCCGGCAATGCCAAGCACAATGCCATGCGCAAGGGCGGCTAACACCGACATTTCGCCGGTTACCGTTACCCGCGTCCGGGTGCGTTGCATGCAGCTATCGATATCGCGGTCAATACAATTATTAATGACACAACCTGATGCCACTACCAGAGAAATACCCAGCAGGGTAGCCAGCATCAATACGCCGTCGATATTGCCCCGGGAGGCGAGTAAAAACCCGCCCGTGGTGGCAATGAGATTACCTATAATAATGCCCGGCTTGGTAACCTGAACATAACGATGAAAATAACCGCACAGATGCTGATTCATAGTGGGCCTCAGTACATCATCATGGCGTTGGATTCGTAGATGATCCACACCGATAAGCCAACCACCATCACAATAATAATGGCAGTGAACAGAAACGAAAAAGTACTGGCCTTGCCATCTTCGGTAGTGAAACTAAGGTGCAAAAAGTATTTTAAATGCACCCAAATTTGCACAATCGCCAACGTTACCACGGTCCAGATCACAGTGACTTTGCTGAACCCGCCGCTCATAACGGCCCAGAAGGGAATAACCGTTAAGATAACGGATAACACAAAGCCAATCAGGTAAGACTTAACATCGCCATGACCATGGTCGGCATGGGCAGCCGTGTGCTGCCCCACAATATGTGATTCGCTGTGACTCATTACATCGCTCCCATTAAGTAAACCACGGTAAATACGCAAATCCAGACAATATCCAGAAAATGCCAGAACAAACTCAGGCAACTTAAGCGTGTTACCGTTTGGTGACCCAATCCTCGGCGTACCACTTCAATCATCATGATGGTCATCCAGATTAGCCCGGCACTAACGTGCATGCCGTGTAATCCCACAAGTGAGAAAAACGCGGTAAGAAACGCACTGTGCTGTGGGCCGTGGCCCTCTGCAATAAGGTGATGGAACTCGTTAATTTCCATGCCGATAAACACCGCACCAAAGGCAAAGGTAACGAGTAGCCAACCAAGTGTGGCACGTTGCTTTTGCCCCTGGGCGGCGATCATGGCAAAGCCAAACATAATACTCGATAGCAGTAGCGCAGCGGTTTCGATGGCCACGTAATCCAATTCAAATATATCCTTGCCCGACACGCCACCGGCGGTGTTCATGTACAACACCGCGTAGGTTGCAAAGAAGGAGGCAAACAGCAGACAGTCGGTCATCAAATACAGCCAGAAGCCAAACACGCTGTGGCTGGTATGCTCCTCATGCCCGTCATGTTCATGAACGGCTGCATCCGGGGTTAAATAATTCGCGGCAGTATTCATGCTTTCACCTCCTGCGCAGCGCCAGCAGCATGAGCTTGTTCAATTTCGAGCACTTCTTCAGGCATCACAAAGTAATCTACATCGCGGGTGTAGCAACGGTTAATGAACACAGCAATCGCACCCACCAGCCCGACAATGGACAGCCACCAGATATGCCAGATCATGGCAAAACAGAATGTGGTAAAGCCTAAACTCATCAGCACACCCGCCGAGGTATTTTTAGGCATATGGATAGGCAGGTATTTATCCAGCAGCTTGTAGGCGGTGCCTTTTTCTTTCATATCGGTCCAGGCATCAATGTCGTGCACGGTAGGGATATGACCGAAATTGTAATACTGCGGTGGTGACGCAGTTGACCACTCCAGGGTATGGCCATTCCATGGGTCGCCGCTGGTATCTTTAAGCTGCTCGCGCTGTTTAAAGCTGACGTACAGTTGAACAATCTGAAAAATAATGCCGAACATGATGATCACACCGCCAATGGCTGCGATGTATAACCACAGGTTCCACTGGGGGTTGTTGGTGTGATTCAGGCGACGGGTCATGCCTAAGAAGCCCAATACATACAGAGGCATAAAGGCCACAAAGAAGCCCACCAGCCAGCACCAGAATGAGGCTTTTCCCCAGCCTTCGTGCAGCTTGAAGCCCATGGCTTTAGGGAACCAGTAGTTAAAGCCAGCCAAATAACCAAATACCGCACCACCTAAAATGGTGTTGTGGAAGTGGGCAATCAGGAACAGGCTGTTATGTAATACATAGTCCGCACCTGGAATGGCCAGCAATACGCCAGTCATACCGCCGATAGTAAAGGTCACCATGAAACCCAGGGTCCAGAGCACCGGCACGGTTAGCTGCAAGCGACCGCGGTACATGGTAAACAGCCAGTTAAACAATTTGGCTCCCGTTGGAACGGCAATCACCATGGTCATCACACCAAAGAAAGCATTTACGTTGGCACTGGAGCCCATAGTAAAGAAGTGGTGCAGCCATACAATGAAACCCAGAATGGAAATCGCACCACTGGCATACACCATGGATTTATAACCAAACAGGCGCTTGCCGGTAAACGTAGAAATCACCTCTGAGAAAATTCCAAACGCTGGCAGAATAAGGATATATACCTCAGGATGACCCCACGCCCAGAACAGGTTGATGTACATCATGGCGTTACCACCGGCTTCGTTAGTGAAAAAGTGGAAGCCTAAGTAACGGTCCAGCGTCAGCATTGCCAGTACCGCAGTTAAAATTGGGAAGGATGCGGCAATCAGAATGTTCGCCCAGGTACAGGCCCAGGTGAAAATCGGCATTTGCATTAACCGCATGCCCTGGGCGCGCATCTTAAACACGGTCACCAAAAAGTTGACTGCGGTTAAGAGCGTGCCCATCCCCGATATCTGCAAGGCCCAGATATAATAATCGACCCCCACGCCGGGACTATACGCCAGCTCCGATAGCGGCGGATACGCCACCCAGCCAGTGCGGGCAAATTCACCCACGGCCAGCGACAGGTTAATCAGAATTGCGCCACCAGCGGTAAGCCAGAAGCTCAGGTTATTCAAAAACGGGAAGGCCACATCCCGCGCACCAACTTGTAGCGGCAGAATAATGTTCATCAGACCAATCATAAATGGCATGGCCATAAAGATGATCATGATCACGCCGTGGGCAGTAAAGATTTGGTCGTAGTGCTCTGGTGGCAGATAGCCTGGCGCACCATTGGTGGCCATGGCCAGTTGAGTACGCATCATAATGGCATCGGCAAAGCCGCGCACTAACATGATCAGTGCCAGCACAATATACATAACGCCTAAGCGTTTGTGATCAATGGAGGTGATCCAGTCACGCCACAACACGCCCCATTGATTGTATTTGGTAATGAGCCCGGCAACTGCCAGACCAACCATTGCTACCACAGCCAGGGTAACCATAATAATTGGCTCGTGATAGGGCACCGACTCAAGTGTGAGTTTTCCTAAAATTGACATGATTACTCCTCAGCCTCGCTCATTGAATGTATTTGATGGGCTGAATGTTCGGGTTTTGCGTAATAGTTCATCTCACCATGGGCCTGCATGTACTTCATCACGATAGAGTGAAATAAACCGTCTGAGACATTGGCAAAATATACCACCGGATGGTCTTCACTGGGCTCTGCCAGCGTTTGATAGGCCGCCTTGGTAAGACTGCCGCCACTGGCTTTTACCTTTGCGACCCAATCATTAAACGCCTGCTTTGTGGCGGTTGCAGTCGCTTTAAACTGCATGCCGGTAAAGCCGGCGCCACTGTAGTTCGCCGAGAAGCCATCAAAGGTACCGGGTTCATTAGCAATCAGGTGAAGCTTGGTTTCCATTCCGGCCATGGAGTAAATCTGGCTACCCAGTTGCGGAATAAAAAATGAATTCATGGTGCTTTCAGAAGTGATCTTGTATTCCACCGGCACATTGGCCGGAAAGACCAGCTCATTCACCGTAGCAATACCTTGTTCAGGATAAATAAACAGCCATTTCCAGTTAAGCGAAACCACTTCAACGGTTAAATGCTTACCCTCATTTTCGATGGGTTTGTAAGGGTCAAGTGCGTGAGTAGAGCGCCAGGTGATCACGCCCAGCACCACGACAATAACAATGGGAATTGTCCAGACAATGGCTTCGATTCTAGAGGAATGCGACCATTTGGGCTCGTAGGCTTCATTACGATCGGCGCGGTACTTCCAGGCGAAATACAGGGTCATAACGATCACTGGTATCACTACCAGTAGCATCAGAACAGTACAGATGATGATCAGGGATTTCTCATCGGCACCAATTTGTCCTTTCGGATCCAGTATGCCGCCACTACAGCCGGTCAGAGACAACAGCGCAGACGCACATACCCATTTACTTAGGTTACGAATAAACAAAGGGTTTTCCTCTCAGCAAAGAGGTTAAGCAATTCATCGTTTGCGAAGAAACGACATTCAACACGTAGCGCGAACTACGCAACAGACAGTGTGATTACAAAGGTTACGCGCTAAAGCACAACCAGCTGTAATCGGTTAAATAGCGAAAGGAGGAGCCCGACTGCCATGAGACTGATGCACCGGCAACGCAGGCAACAGCTCATCGAGTGAGTAATGATATTTAGCTAAAAAGAGACCTGCGCGTTTGGCAGGGAAAATCTGCGAGAGTAGCCAACACACTGCGTTGAGTAGCGGGTTGGCAAATAATGGAATAGCAAACAGCATCGCCAGCAAGGCAAAGCTTACCGGCTCCAGCAACACGGTTTCGTTCATTGCCAGCGTGAGTTCGGCAGTGTCTTTAAACGCCCCGTCAACAATAAGAAATAGGTTTACGGTAAACAACAACAGCAATACCGCACCACGATGGCTGGTGTGCCTATCGATAAATCGAGCCACACTGGCAAATGGCTCAAATTGTTGTATCGCGGTTAAATTCATCTGTTGTCTGTATGTGCTGAAATTCTAATGTCGACCTAATGGTTACGCCGCCATCAATGGGTTTAATCACGCCTTAGCGGCTGAACAGGCCGCAAGAGAATATCAAATTAAAAAATCGCCAACAAAGGGGAATGCTAAATGTTAAATACAGTAATCTGCCATGATTCAACCCAGATAGAAGTACATATCGCTTCATTATCACATTGATTCTAATCTGTTATTTTTAATTTCATATTAGAATCGTATAACTCCATGCTGTGAGTTATCTTGCGACGAACGGTCAGTTTCCTGTTACATACAGCATCCGTGTTAACGTAATGTACACTTATTAACATATACAGCCATCGCGAACATACGAGGCTGAAATCGAAGGATGGGTACTCATCATTCGCGGGTTTTGTTGTAGCGCTAATAAATCGCTGTTTGTGGCCTTGTAATGGGGTGCTGCCAACTGGTACTCGGCTAGTGTTGTATATAACAATAATCGCTTCTGCCAACCGACAAACCAGGAGATAACCCTGACTCTTACCTTAAGTATTTTAACCTAGCAAAACGACCATTGAATTATTACACGGATAAATCCAGATGTGCCCAAAGAACACTGCAAGACACCTCGTACCAATTTAAAGACATCACCGACAAGCCCGCCATGCAACAGCTGCTCGCCACCATGGCTGAGAAAAAAACCAAAATGAGAGAAGCGTTGGGCTTGCACTAGCTATATGAACACCAATGCTAGAGACGTTTTACCAATGCTTCGTACGCCGCTTTATCCTGCACCTTTAATTTAGCTAAGTCCGCTTCGATACTATCGGCCAGTGTTTTACTTTTTAATTCTTCGATTTCCTTAGCCATGACTCTGAGTGATTCCACCGCTTCTCCGGGCTCGCCATCGGCGAGTTCCAGTACGGCATTGGTGAGTTTACCCAGTTGCTTACCATAGCTGGCCACTTTAGTGATCACCTGCTTCTCAAGGGCCGCATTACCGGCGATATTGAATTCGTACTGGGGGGAGAACCAACTTGTCACCGGCGAAATATCTTTTACGTCACCGCTTAACGGCATATTCCAGGCAAATGGGGGAAGGGCGAAGGGATTAAACATGTCACACTCCTTATGAACTTAATGTCTAATAAGTATATAGCGTGTTGCCTTGACCGGCTATTTTTTAATCAAACCCAATGCACCACACAAAAAATACCCGGCAGGTGCCGGGTATCGAAGATTGCTTCGGGGTTACTTGGGTTCTGATAAAAAGAACCGGTAAGCCGGATTATCGGTGACATCCTGGCAGCTATAGTTGAGCGCAGTAACGTGCTCATCAAAGGCTTCACGGCTTTCCGGCGGAATATCAAATCCGGCCAGCACCAGACCTTCTGCCGCCCCGTGGTTACGGTAATGGAACAAGGTAATGTTCCAGCGTTCACCCAGGGTGTTCAGGAAGTTAAGCAAAGCGCCCGGATACTCAGGAAACTCAAAGCTGAATACCACTTCGTTAAGGATAGTTGGCGGACGACCACCCACCATATGGCGCACGTGCAGTTTAGCTAGTTCGTTATCAGACAGATCAAAGCACTCGTAGCCTTTGTCACCCAGCTCTGCGGTGAGGGCTTCAAATTCGGCTTTGCCACCGCGCAGTTTAATACCCACAAAAATGTGCGCTTCGGTCTGCGAGGCGTAACGGTAGTTAAACTCGGTGATCGTACGCCCGCCCAGGCATTCACAAAACTGCTTAAAGGCGCCCTGGCGCTCTGGGATCTTAACCGCGAATACCGCTTCTTTTTGTTCACCCAGCTCACAACGTTCAGACACATAACGCAGGGTATGGAAATTGGTGTTTGAGCCACACAATATGCCACCCAGCTTTTTGCC